>JBNJGE010000054.1:0-17396 GCA_051747505.1 Pseudomonadota bacterium
GCGGAGGCGGGCCTCAGTCGAACTTGGCGGAGGGCGCGAGAACCGTCGCCTCCCCCTTGAGCACGACCTTCTCGCCCACGAGGCACTGGCAATCAAGGGCGACGCGGCGCTTGGGGTAGTCGATCGCCGTCACCGTCACCACGGCGCGCACCGTGTCGCCGGGGCGCACCGGGGCGAGGAACTTCAGCGACTGGCCCATATAGACCGTGCCGTGTCCCGGAAGCTGCTCCCCGATCACGGCGGAGACGAGGCCGGCGGTCAGCATGCCGTGGGCGATGCGGCCCTGGAAGATCGTGTCGCGGGCGTAGTCGTCGTCCAGATGCACCGGGTTGCGGTCGGTGGACACCTCCGCGAACAGCTCGATGTCGCGGTCGGTGATATCCTTCTGCACGTAGCGGGACATGCCGATCTCAATGTCCTCGATGCAGATCGTGCCGCGGGGCAGATTGTCGAACATGCGCGCTCTCCCGGCCGGTGCGAAGGCCGCAGGGCCTCCCTCTCGAAAAGCCGAGTAGCGGATTCCGGAGGCGGGGGCAACATTGTTGCGCAACAAAGTAGATGCAAGGACGGTCAGATCGAAACTTTGTTGCGCCCCGGTTTCAGTCCCGGCAGCCGGAGAACTCGACGGCGCCGCCGTCGTGGATGACGGTCAGGCGCAGCGAGTCGCGGGCGGTCCAGCCCGCATCCGAGGCGGGGTCGAGCGCGGCGGCGACCGTCAGCCGCGTGCCTTCGGCCTGCACGCGGGCGGGTTCGAACCACATCGGGGGGGGCGCCTCGACGACGGCGTGGGCGCGTCCCTGCGGCGCCGCGGCCAGGCGCAGCACGGCCTCCAGGCGCCGCCCATCGGGGCCCTGGCGCAGGGCGCAGCTTTCCATCCGCGCCCCGGCCTGCGCGGCGGGGCGCGGGGTCGCCTCCAGCGCGGCGGCGATGGGGGCCGCGGCGTCCTCGCCCCGCGGAGGCAGCTCCTGCTCAAGTTCTGCGTGAGCGGGCACGCAGATGTCGGAGCAGACGCCGAAGGCGAGGCTCAGGCGCAGGGTCACGGGGCGGTCCGGGTCCTGCGGCGTGATTTCTAGCGGCAGGATGACCTCTCCGCCGTAGCCGAGCGTGGTCATGCCGTAGCTTTCGAAGGCGTGCGGACTGGGCCAGCGCACGCGCAGATCGGCAAGGTTGCGCGAGCCCGACCAGTCGAAGCTGGGCGGGATGCCGGCCTCTCCCGGCACGCGCCAGTAGGTCTTCCAGCCCGGCTTGAGCTCGATCCGCAGGCCCGCGACGCGCCCGCCCTCCGGCGTCGGCCAGCCGGCGAGCAGGCGCAGACTCGAGTGCCGGGCCTCGGTCGTCGGCCCTGCGGGCGCGGTTCCGGTCCCGCTCCAGGCGAGCTCCTCGCCGACGGCCGTGCCGGGGAGGAGGAAGAGGGCGAAAGCCGCCGCGGCGGCGGCGCGCAGGGGGCGTGCGAATTCCTTCATGCCTGCCGATATAGACTCTTCCGGCCGCGCGCCGAAGTCACGAAACGGCGACGCGCGGCCGGCGCGCGCCGGAATCGGGCGCGCGCGCCGTTGAACCCGTCCCGCGCGAGGGCCATCATCGTGTCCATGAGCGAGCCTGACCCCACCCACGCCCCGCCCGAGTCCGGTACCGACGAGGGAGGCGGCCCGCTGGAAGGCGCGCTGCTTGTCGCCATGCCGGGCATGGGCGATCCGCGCTTCTTCCAGACCGTGATCTATCTCTGCGCTCATGGCGAGGAGGGCGCGATGGGGCTGATCATCAACAAGCGCGCCCGGGAGCTGACCTTCGCGGAGCTGCTCAAGCAGGTCGGCATCGAGGGCGGCGCCAAGACGGGCGCGACCCCGGTGCATTTCGGCGGCCCGGTGGAGGTCGGTCGCGGCTTCGTGCTGCACACCGACGACTGGGAGGCGCCGGGCGTGACCAAGCCGCTGCCCGGGGGCCTGGCGCTGACCGCGACGGTGGAGATCCTGCGCGACATGGCCGCCGGCAAGGGCCCCGACCAGGCGGTGCTGGCGCTGGGCTACGCCGGCTGGTCCGCCGGCCAGCTGGAGGTGGAGCTGCAGCAGAACGGCTGGCTGACCTGCGACGCGGATCCGGAGCTGATCTTCGGCCCCGACGACGAGGCCAAGTGGACGGCCGCCCTGCGCAAGATCGGGGTGGATCCGGCGATGCTCTCCTCCCAGGGCGGTATGGCCTGATCGCTCAGAACGGCAGGGGCGTTCCGTCGTAGCTCTCGAAGGCGCCGGTGGTTTCGGGCGTGAGCGCCTCGAAACGGGCGAGCAGGCCGGCGGCGCTGTCCTGCGGGCTGACGGTTGCGCTGGCGCCGCCCATGTCGGTGCGCACCCAGCCGGGATGATAGGCGCCGACGGCGAGACCTTCCAGCTTGAGGTCCACGGCCAGGTTGCGGGCGAGATTCGTCGTGGCGGCCTTGGAGGCGCGGTAGATGTAGGAGCCGCCCTGCGCCCGCTCCGACGAGCCCATGATCGAGGAGATGACGGCGATTCGCCCGCCCGGGCGGCGCATCCGCGGGCGCAGGGCGCGGATGGTCTGGAAGACGCCCGTGACGTTGACGGCGAAGCTCCGCGCCCAGTCCTCGGGCGCGAAGGCGGCCTCGTCGAGGCGCCCGCGGGAGAGAAAGACGCCGGCGTTGCAGACCAGCAGGTCGATCTCGCGGCCCTCGAGCGCCGCGGCAAGGCCGGCGCAGTTCTCGGGGTCGGTGACGTCGAGCCGGCGGCGCTCGACGCCTTCGGGCAGGTCGGCGAGGCCGGGGGCCTCGGGGTCGCGGGCGCAGGCGATGACGGAGTCGCCGCGTGCGGCGGCCTGGCGGGCGAGCTCGAGGCCGATTCCGCGGCTGGCGCCGGCGATGAGGGTCGTGGGCATGGGTCAGATCCTCTGGTCGTAGTCGCCGACGGAGGGCTCCGTGCGAATGACGGCGTCGAGATCCTCGAAGATGGCGCGCATCTCGGCCTCGGACTCGGGGCTTTCGCAGACGACGACGAGGTTGGGAGTGTTGGAGGAGGCGCGCACGAGACCCCAGGCGCCGTTGTCGAGCATCACGCGGGCGCCGTTGACAGTGACGACCTCGGCGATGGGGCGGCCGCCAAGGGTTTTGCCGTTTTCCTGCATTTCCAAAAGCTTGGACTGCAGGCGCTCGATGGCGGCGTATTTTTCGCCGTCGGGGCAGTAAGGAGACATGGTGGGGGTGGACCAGGTGCGCGGCAGGGCGCGGCGCAGGTCGGACATGGTCTTGTCGGGCTGGTGGTCGAGGGCGCGGCAGATCTCGACCGCGACGCGCAGGCCGTCGTCGTAGCCCCGGCCGATGGGGGGGGCGAGGAAGTGGTGGCCGGACTTCTCGAAGCCGGCGAGGGCGCCCAGTTCGCGGACGCGGCGCTTCATGTGCGAGTGGCCGGTCTTCCAGTAATCCGCCTTGATTCCATGGGCTTGCAGGACGGGGTCGGAGGCGAAGAGGCCGGTTGACTTTACGTCGGCCACGAAGGTCGCGCCGGGGTGGCGGGGGGCGAGGTCGCGGGCGAGGATGACGCCGATCTTGTCGGCGAAGATTTCGGCGCCTTCGTCGTCGACGACGCCGCAGCGGTCGCCGTCGCCATCGAAGCCGAGGGCGAGGTCGGCGTTGGTCTCGCGGACGGCGCGGGCCATGTCATGGAGCATCTCCATGGCCTCGGGGTTGGGGTTGTAGTTGGGGAAGGTGTAATCGAGGTCGCAGTGGAGGGGGATGACAGTTGCGCCGAGGCTTTCGAGAAGTTGTGGAGCGAAATTCGAGGCAGTTCCGTTGCCGCAGGCGCAGACGATGCGGAGGGGGCGACTTAGGCGATAGTTGTCGAGCAAGTCGTCGAGATAGGCCTCGCGGATGCCGTCCACGCGGCGCAAGGTTCCGCCGGAGCGTTCAACGCCTTGATCGGACAGGACGATTTCGCGGAGGCGGGCCATCTCGTCGGGGCCGTGCGTCAGGGGGCGGTCGAAGCCCATCTTTACGCCGGTCCAGCCATTCGGGTTGTGGGAGGCGGTGACCATGGCCACGGCGCAGTCGAGGTGGAACTGGGCGTAGTAGGCCATCGGGGTTATTGCGGGACCGATGTCGAGGACTTCCACGCCAGACTGGATCAGGCCCAGCGAGAGGGCCTGTTTTATTGGAAGAGAGTAGGATCTGTAGTCGTTGGCGACTGCAATGCGCGGAGGGCGGCCGGATTCGATCAGTTGCGTGCCCAACCCCAGGCCAAGTTGTTGAATTCCCGGGAGATTTATCTCCTCGGGGTAGCGCCAGCGGGCGTCGTATTCGCGGAAGCCCGAGGGCGCGATCATGGGGTCGCGCAGCTCCTCCCAGGTGTTGAGGGCGACGTCGGGGCGGGGCTTGGGCATGGGCGGGGCGCTCCGGCAGGGGGTCGTCGGAGGAGTTATGGCAGGCCGGAAGGGGCCTGCAAATCCCGTGCGCCATCCGTGCGCAACGCGTGCACAACCCGTATGCACAAGGATTGAGAAAGTATGAGCCGCGCGGCGGGCCGCCGCGGGGCGCTGGACGGGGGCGGCGCATGTGATAGAACCGCCCGCGGACAGCTGACGAGGCGGCGATGATCGACACGCTCAAGCGCATCTTCACCTGGTGGAACGGGGCGCCCCTGACCACCCTGCTCACGGTCCGCTCCTACGACAGGGTGGGGGAGGACGAGATGGGCAACGTCTATTACCAGTCGAAGGACGGCAAGCGGCGCTGGGTGATCTACAAGGGCGAGGCCGAGGCCTCGATGGTGCCGCCGGACTGGCATGGCTGGATGCACCACACCTGGGACGAGCCGCCCTCGGAAAAGCCGCTCAAGCGCCAGCCCTGGGAGAAGGGGCATCTGCCCAACCTGACGGGCACGTCGGCGGCCTATCATCCGCCCGGCTCGGTGCTGACCCCGCAGAAGCGGCCGCCGGCGACGGGCGACTACGAGGCCTGGACGCCGGAGTGACCGGCGCAGGCCGCATGCCGCGCGCGAGAGGGACGGAAGCATGGCGAGCAAGACGGCGGAGACGCTGATCGGCGCGGCGGTGCTGGCCGCGGCCGCGGGATTCATGGTCTATGCGGCCCAGACCGCGGATGTCGCGGTCGGCGGGCGCAACGGCTACGAGCTGAAGGCCGCCTTCCGCGAGGCCACCGGGCTGAGGGTGGGCTCGGACGTGCGGGTGGCGGGCGTGAAGGTGGGCTCGGTCGCCTCGATCAATCTGGACAACGAGACCTACCAGGCCGTGGCGCGCATGACGCTCGACGGCGCGGTGAAGGTGCCCGAGGACAGCGACGCGGCGGTGGCGACCGAGGGGCTGATGGGGGGCGTCTATGTCTCCATCACCCCGGGCGGCTCGGACATGATGCTCGCCGACGGGGAAGAGATTCTCTACACGCAGGGCTCCGTGAACCTCATGGACCTGGTGGGGCGCGCCATCTCCTCGGGCGCGGGGAGCGGGGGCGAGTGAACGGGGGCGCGGCGCCGGACGCCTGGAGCGCGTCGGCCTACGCGGCGAATGCGCGCTTCGTCTCCGATCTCGGCGCGCCCGTGGTGGCGCTGCTGGACCCGAAGCCGGGGGAGCGCATCCTGGACCTGGGCTGCGGCGACGGGGCGCTGAGCGAGGCGCTGGCCGCGGCGGGCGCCGAGGTGGTCGGGGCCGACGCCTCGGCCGACATGGTCGCCGCGGCGCGGGCGCGCGGGATCGCGGCCGTGGCGGCGGACGGTCATGCGCTGGGCTTCCACGGCGAGTTCGACGCCGTCTTCTCCAACGCCGCGCTGCACTGGATGACGGAGCCGGACGCCGTTCTGGCGGGCGTGGCGCGGGCGCTGCGCCCGGGCGGGCGCTTCGTGGCCGAGCAGGGCGGGCACGGGAACGTCGCGGCCATCCGCACGGCGCTGATCTGCGCGCTGGGCGAGGCGGGGGTGGAGAGCACGCTGCACGATGTGTGGAGCTTCCCCTCCGTCGCCGAGCAGACGGAGCGGCTGGAGCGGGCGGGCTTAGAGGTGGAGGAGATCGCGCTGATCCCGCGGCCCACGCGGGTCGAGGCGGGGCTGGAGGCGTGGCTGGAGACGCTGGCGGCCCCGGCGCTGGCGAAGCTGCCCGAGGCGGCGCGGCCGGCGGCGCGGGCGCGGGTCGCGGCGCTCGCCGCCCCGGCGCTGCGCGACGCGGCGGGCGTCTGGTGGGCGGATTACGTGCGGCTGCGCTTTCGCGCGCGGCTGAAGGAGGGGGCGTGAGCGCGCGGCGCAGGCTTCGGGGCGCGGTCTGGCTGGCGCTGGCCTTGCTGGCGGCCGCGCCGGCGCTGGCGCTGGCCCAGGCGGAGGAGCCGCGGCCGCTGACGCCCAATGGCAGCCTGCCCGGGGAGGGGCCGTCCGCTTCCTTCGGGGAGGACGAGGGCCCGTTCCGCAAGGTCCCGGCGGGCCCGGACGGCCAGCCGCTGGAATACACCCCGCCCGCGCCGGTCGTGCCGGAGCTGACGCGCGCCGAGCGCGCGCGGCTGCGCCTGCTGGACAAGATGACCGGGCAGGTGCGGGTGGTGGAGTTCGCGGTGGGCGAGAGCCGGGAGGTCGAGCGGCTGGAGATCGCCCTGCGCGACTGCCGCGTGCCGGCGGCGGATTCGCGGGCCGAGGCCGTGGCCTATCTGAGCATCCGCGACCTGCGGGAGGAGGCGGCGCGTTTCGCGGGCTGGATGTTCGCCTCCTCCCCCGCGCTCTCGGCGCTGGATCACGCCCGCTATGACGTCTGGGTGGAGAGCTGCAGCGCGTCCTCGGGCGACGCGTCGTCGGGCAGCGAGTAGAAGCTCGCGCGGCGCGAGAGCGCGTCCTCCAGCATGGCGTGATAGCGCGAGCGGGAGATCTCCAGCGCGCCGAGGCGGGCGAGATGCTCGGTCACGAACTGGGTGTCGAGCAGGGTGAAGCCGCCCGCGCGCAGGCGCGCGACCAGCCAGACCAGCGCGATCTTGGAGGCGTCGGGGCGGCGGGAGAACATGCTCTCGCCGAAGAAGGCGGCGCCGAGCGCGACGCCGTAGAGGCCGCCGGCGAGCTCCCCGTCCATCCAGACCTCGATGGAGTGGGCGTAGCCGAGGCGGTTGAGGGTGACGTAGAGTTGGCGGATCTCGGGATTGATCCAGGTCTCCTCGCGGTCGGCGCAGCCGTCGAGGACCGCCGCGAAGGCGCGGTCGGCGGTCACGGTGTGGTCGCGACGGCGAAGGCGCTTCGCCAGCGAGCGGGAGACGTGGAGGCGATCGAGGGGGAGGATCCCGCGGCGCTTGGGGTCCACCCAGAAGATCTCGTCCGAGTCCGCGCTCTGGGCCATGGGGAAGACGCCGGCGGCGTAGGCGCGCAGCAGGAGCGTGGGGGTGATCTCGAGGGGCTCGATCGGCTCGCTCATGGGCGCTCTCCCGGTTGGGGGAGAGCTTAGCAGGCGGAGCGCGGGAAGGTCACGCCTGAGCCGCGAGGCCGTCCGCACGGGGGGCGTAGGCGGGCGCGGCGGCCATGCGGGCGGCGACGGAGGGGTGGAGGTCCTCGCCCGGATGGGCGGAGACGCGGCGGGGCCGGCGGAGGAGGAAGAGGCGGCCGATGCCGCTGCGCGGGCCGAGCATGGGGGCGGTCGGGTCGGGCGAGAGGCGGCCGCGCCAGCCCTCGGGCAGGGGGAGGCCGAGGGATTCGGCCTGCTCCAGCATCCACTGGAAGGGGATGTCGGCCAGCGGGCGGGCGGCCTCGTAGCCGTCGAGCATGCCGCCGACATCGCCATGGGCGCCGGGGAACCAGAGCTGCTCGATCCGGCCGTGGGGGCCGGGGGCCCGGGTCCACAGGACGGGGTCGAAGGCGGTGCGGTCCTCGTCCAGCGCCAGCGCGTGGAAGGCGTTGCGGATATGGGGGCCGAGCTCGTGGTCGTGGAACTCGGTCGCCATGGGGTGGAGGCGGGAGAGGACGGGCCAGGGGAGGCCGAGGGCCTTCACGGTGTCCCAGGCGCCGATCATCTCCACGGTCGCGCCGGGGTGGCAGTGGCGGGCGGCGAAGGCGGCCCGGGCGCGGGGCGAGCCGGATTCGTAGAGGCGGAAGGCGCGGTGGACGCGCCGCTCGATCGCCTGTTCGGGGCGCAGCAGGCCGACGCGGTCGATCAGGCCCGCCAGCGAGCGCACGGCGTAGGCGCCGCGGGAGTAGCCGAAGAGGAAGATGCGGTCGCCGGGGCGGAAGCGCGAGGCGATGTGCGCGTAGCCGTGGCAGATGGCGTCGTTGAGGCCCGCGCCGGTGGCCGCGCGCAGCCAGCGGGCGAAGCCCTGGCCCTGCACGCCCGGGTGGTAGCCCAGCGCGAGGTCGGGGCGGGGGCCCAGCTCGGCCAGCCAGTTGCGCAGGCGCCCGGCATGGGTCTCGCAGCCCGGCGCGAGGGAGCTCAGCGTGCCGTCGACGATGTGGACGAGGATGCGGGGCGATCGGGACGACATGGACTGCGAGGCGGTTCTGGCGGCGCGCGGAGCGGGCGCCGCGGGGGGCGGGGTCAGGCGGCGGGGCCGGTCTCCATCGGGGCGTCGGGGTCGGCGCCCCATTCCAGCAGGGAGCCGTCGTAGAGCGCGACCTCGTCATGGCCCAGCAGGGCGAGGGCGAAGGCCAGCGTGGAGGCCGCGATGCCGCCGCCGCAATAGGGGATGACGGGGGTGTCCTCCGCCACGCCGAGGGCGCGGAATCGGGCCTCCAGCTCGGGCAGGGGGAGGAAGCGGCCCGAGGCGTCCTGCAGCGACGCCGAGGGCAGGCTGAGGCTGCCGGGGATGCGGCCGGGGCGGCCGAAGACCTGGTCGCCGCGGCCCTCGAAGAGCTCGCGGCCAAGGGCGTTGACCAGGCGCGTGCGGGATTCGGAGAGGGCGCGGGCGACGCGGGGCTTGTCGGCGCGCATCTCAGGGCGCGGGGTCAGGGTCATGGGCGGGGCGGGCTCGGGCGGCGCGGGCGGGGTCGTCTCCAGCGGCAGGCCGGCGGCCTCCCAGGCCGCGAGGCCGCCGTCGAGGACGCGGACGTCGCGCAGGCCGGAGGCGGTCAGCGCCCACCAGACGCGGTGGACGGCCCATTCGCCGGCGCGGCCGTAAAGGACGACGGTGGCGTCCTCGCCCACGCCCTCTCGGGCCATGACGGCGGCGATCCGGTCGGGGGGCGCGAGGGTGAAGGGGACCTCGGCCTCGGGGTCGGAGAGGTCCTCGACCATGTGGAGATAGCCGGCGCCGGGGATGCGCTTCGCGGCCCAGGCCTCGCGCTCCGAGCGGTAGATGGAGGCGCCGTCGGGGCGGGGGATGCGGGTCACGGCGCAGTCGAAGACGCGCAGCGACGGGTCCTCGAGGCGTTCGGCGAGCCATTCGGGGCTGACGAGGAGATGGGGGCGGGGGTCCGGCATGCGGGGCTCCGGCGGTCTGCGGGCGGGGCGGCCAGCATCGTCCGCGGGCGCGGGGGGACGCAAGAGCAGGCGAGGCGCGAACTGCGCCTTTGACAGGGACGTTTGTGCGGGCGATTCAGGCGGGGTCAGTCTTCTTCGGGAGGTTGCTTTGCTCGGTCGGTGCGAGCGAAAGTCTCGGGAAGTTTGTCCGATCCTTCGCCACCTTGTTTCGCAAACGATGACGGCAATGCGAGTGCGCCAGAAATTGGCGCACAGGCGCCGGGGGCTCTGAATTTCACCTTTTATTGGAAGTATGCTTGGGAAATACTTTGCGCGCGCGAAAATGCTGCTCCCACGCGCCCTGATGGGCCTGAGCGGGCTTTGCGCCGCGCCCGCTCCGGAGGCGTCCGGCCGCAGGTCACGGCGCGCCGCCCGCCCGGCCCCGGGCCGAGGCGGGGCGGGCGGGCGGGGCCTCGGCCCGGGGCCGGGCGGGCGGCTCAGGCGGCGTGCAGGGCCTGCCAGACGCTCAGCGGCGTGAAGGGCGGGCCGGAGCGCGCGACGCCGGCCGAGCGCAGGGCGTCCTGCACGGCCAGCGCCGCCGAGGGGATGCCGCCGACGCAGCCGGCCTCCCCGCAGCCCTTCACGCCCATCGGGTTGGTCTGCGCCGGGATCTCGTTGAGCTGGAAGCCGAAATCGGGGAAGTCGGCCGCCCGCGGCATGCGGTAGTCCATGAAGCTGCCCGAGAGCGGCTGGCCGGTCTCCGCGTCCCAGGCCATCGCCTCGCCGAAGACCTGGCCCACGCCCTGCACCACGCCGCCATGCACCTGGCCCTCGACCAGCAGCGGGTTCAGCACCGTGCCGAAGTCGTCGACGATGGTGTAACGGGTGAGCGTCACCTCGCCGGTGTCGGGGTCGACCTCGACCTCCGCCACATGCGCGCCGTTGGGGAAGGTGCTCTCGCGGTCGTCCACGCCGCCCTCGCCGCGCACGCCGCCGAGTTCGCCGACGGCCTCGAACAGGGTGCAGCTGCGGTCGGTGCCCTTGATGCGGAAGCGCCCGCCCTCCTCGACCGAATACTCGATGTCCGCGGGGGCGGCCTCGAGCTTCTGGGCGGCGCCCTCGCGGGCCTTCTCGATCACGTCCTCGGCGGCCTTGATGAAGACCCGGCTCGCCATGATGAGGGAGCGCGAGCCGCCGGTGCCGCCGCCCGCCTCCAGCAGGTCGGAGTCGCCGGACATGAGCTCGACCTGCTCGAGCTCCACGCCCAGCTGCTCGCGGATCACCTGGGCCCAGGCGGTCTCGTGGCCCTGGCCGGTGGACTGGGTGCCCACGGCGGCGCGGACCTTGCCCTCGGGCGTCACGTCGAGGAAGGCGCGCTCCACCGGGCCGCCGCCGGTGCGCTCGAAATAGTAGGCCAGGGCGATGCCGGCGAGCCTGCCGCGCTTCTCCGCCTCCGCCCGGCGGGCGGGGAAGCCGGCCCAGTCGGACGCCTTCAGGGCGTCGTCGAGGTTGCGGGCGGGCTCGGCGCTGTCGAAGACGCACTCGCCATGGGTGGTGTAGGGGATCTGATCGGGGGTGATGAGGTTGAGGCGGCGGAACTCCGCGCGGTCCATGCCGAACTCGACCGCGGCGGCCTCCATGAGCTGCTCGGTGACGTGGATCTGCTCGGGCCGGCCGGCGCCGCGATAGGCGTCGGTCGGGGTGGTGTTGGTGAAGGCGCCCTCGACCTCGTGGAAGAAGACGGGGAGGTCGTACATGCCCCCCGTGATCGGGGCGGAGAAGGCGGTGTGAATCGCCGCGCCGAAGGTGGAGTAGTAGGCGCCGAGATTGGAGACCGACTTCATCCGCATGGCGAGCACGCGGCCGTTCTCGTCGAAGGCGCCCTCGGCCACCGTGCGCAGGTCTCGTCCCTGCGCGTCCGACAGGAAGGCCTCGCCGCGGTCGGCGGTCCAGTGGACGGGCTTGCCCAGCGACTGCGCGGCGAGCGCGATGAGGGCGTCCTCGGGGTGGGCCTGGAGCTTCATGCCGAAGCCGCCGCCCACGTCCGGCGTGCGCACGCGGATGCGCTCGGGCTCCACGCCCAGCTGGCGGGAGAGCTTGCCGCGCAGGTTGTGGCTGCCCTGGGTGCCGGCCCAGATCAGCCAGCGGTCGGCGGCGGCGTCGTATTCGGTGCGGTTGGCCCGCGGCTCCATCGAGGCGACGACGACGCGCTGGTTGACGACCTCCACCGAGACGGTCTTCGCGGCCTTCGCGAAGGCGGCTTCGGTCCGGTCGCGGTCGCCGACGGACCAGGCGTAGGCGCGGTTGCCCGGGGCGCCTTCGTGGAGCTGCGGGGCGTCGGGCGCCAGCGCCGCGCGGGCGTCCACGACGCAGGGGAGGTCGTCGATGTCGATCTCGACCAGCTCGGCGGCCTCCTCGGCCTGCTCGCGCGTGTCGGCGACGATGAAGGCGACGGGCTGGCCGACGAAGCGCACGGCGTCCTCGGCCAGGTGGGGCATGGTCGCGGGGGCCATGTCGGAGCCGTCGGCCTGCTGGACGGGGGCGTCGTTGGTCAGCGGGTTGAGCCGGTCCTTCACGTCGGCCCAGGTCCAGACCAGGCGCACGCCCGGCGCCTCGCGCGCGGCGGAGACGTCGAGGGAGGCGATTCGGCCGTGGGCCACCGGGGAGCGGACCACGAAGCCGGCCAGGTCGCCCGGTTGCGTGAGGTCGTCCACGTACTGCCCCTCTCCCTTGAGGAAGCGGACATCCTCCCTGCGCCGGACGGGCTGGCCGAGACCGAATTTCATGGCATGTCTCCGGAATTCGCTGATGCGGCGGTGCGTTCGGCGGGGACGATAGGCAAGCCGGGGCGCGCAGGCAATCCGCGGAAAGCGGCGAAGATGAAGGCCTGCTGAAGGCATTTTTCTGGCGCCGGGGGAAAACATGCGTTAAGAGTTCTGCTGTGTAATTGCGTTCGTAAGCGTTCCGCGTTTCGGGAGTAGTGGCGTGCGAGGCGATGACAGGCTGATGACGATCCTCACGGGGATCGTGCTTATCGTGGCGCTCGGGGCGGTGGTCCAGCGCGGCGATCTTTTCGGACAGGACGCGGGCGTGGCGCCGCGCGATGACGTGGCCACCCTGGCGCCGGGTTTCACCTATCTGATCGACGTGACGGCGAACGACCGCGGGGCGCGGCCGGGCGACTCGGCGCGGCTGCTGATCACCGAGGCGCCCGCCTGCGGCGTGGTGGAGCGGCGCGAGGGCGGCCTGGCCTTCCGCGCCGAGGCCCGTTGCGAGGGTCCGCTTCGGCTGACCTACTGCCTCGCGCTGGGGGAGAGCTGCCCCTCGGCGGAGGTGACGCTGGTGCTGGCCGACGACGCCCGCGCGGAGGCGAGCGCGACGGGCACGCCGGTGGCGCGGCTGGACGAGCCGCTGCGCCCGGCGGCCATGGCGCGGGTCAGCCCGGCGCCGGCGGCGTCCGCCTTCACGCCGGAGCTGCCGCAGGACCGGGCGCCGGCCGGACCGCTCGCGGCGCTGGCCTCGGCCTTCGGGTCGCTGGCGCCGGACGAGGCGGAGGCCGGGGCGGCCGGCGAGGCGCCCTGAGCGCAGAGCAGTCCGGGCCGCCGAGAGGTCCGGACCTGGAGCGCGCAGAAGCGCGCCCGTGATCCGAGGCAGGATCCGCAGGGACGGGCCCGGGGCCGGGAAAGCTCCGGGCCCGTTGCTGTTCGCCTTGCCTTTCGTCCGGGCAAGCGCGCCCCCGGCGCGGCCCGCCCCCGGCCGGCGTCGGGGCGGGCGGGCGGGGACGCCGGTCGGGGGCGGGCCGGGTCAGCTTCGCATGCGGCTGGAATTCGCGTCGAAGAGCGGCGCGGGCTGCAGGCGGGCGGGGCGCCGGTCGCCGAGGATCTCGACCTCCCAGCCCTCGGGCTCCCGGGCGATCTCCTTCGGCACGTAGCCCATGGCCATGGAGCGGGCGGAGGGGTGGGCGTATCCCCCCGAGGTGACCCAGCCGCGGACCTCGCCGCGGAACCAGATGGGCTCGTCGGCGATGACGTCGGCGTCCTTCGCCTCCACGTCGAGGGCGATGAGGCGCAGGGCGCCGCCGGTCTCGCGCTCCTCCAGCGCGGCCTGCTTGCCGATGAAACCGGTCGGCTTGTCATAGGCGACGAAGCGGTCGAGACCGGCTTCCAGGGGTCCGTAAACGGGGCGGTATTCGCGCGCCCAGCCGCCCCAGTTCTTCTCCAGCCGCAGGGCGTTGAGGGCGCGCAGGCCGAACAGGCGCAGGCCCATCGGCGCCCCGGCTTCCATCAGGCGGTCGAAGACGTGGCGCTGGTAGTCGGCGCGCATCCAGATCTCGTAGCCCAGATCGCCGGTGAAGCTGACGCGGGCGACACGGCAGGGGGCGAGGCCCAGGGTCGTCTCGCGCACGGCCATGAAGGGGAAGGCGGCGTGGGAAACGTCCTCGCCGGTGACTTCCGCCAGCAGGTCGCGGGAGCGCGGGCCGGCGATGGTGAGGCCGAAGAGCTTGCCGGTGAGGCTCTCGATCCTGGCGCCCTCGGGGGCGTGGGCCTCGAAATGGCGGAGATAGTATTCTTCCGCCGCGCCGGTTCCGGCGAGCATGAAGCGCTCGGGCCGGAGCTTCGCCAGCGTGAAGTCGCCGATGAGCTTGCCGCGGTCGTTGAGCATGGGGGCCAGCGTCATGCGGCCCTCGCGCGGGACGCGGGCGGCCAGCAGGCGGTCGAGAAAGGGCTCGGCCTCCGGGCCGGTGATCTCGAACTTCGAGAAGCCGGAGATGTCGGCGAGGCCGACGCCCTCGCGCACGGCGCGGGCCTCGGCCCCGACATGGTCGAAATCGGTGGAGCGGCGCCAGCTCAGCGCGTCCTCCACCCCCTCTGGGGCGAACCAGAGGGGGGTCTCCAGGCCCCAGGAGTCGCCCATCACGGCGCCGGCCTCGATGAGGCGGTCATGGATCGGCGTGGTGCGGCAGGGGCGGGCGGCCGGCAGCTCCTCGTTGGGGTAGCGGATGCGGAAGCGGCGGGCGTAGTTCTCGCGCACCTTCTCGTTGGTGTAAATCAGCGTCGCCCAGTCGCCGAAGCGGGCGACGTCCATGCCCCAGACATCGAAGCCGGGGTCGCCGTCCACCATCCAGTTGGAGAGCGCCAGCCCGACGCCGCCGCCCTGCGAGAAGCCGGCCATCACCGCGCAGGCGCACCAGAAGCCGGGCAGGCCGCGGACGGGGCCGACCAGCGGGTTGCCGTCGGGGGCGAAGGTGAAGGGGCCGTTGATGGCCTGGCGGATGCCGACATTCTCCAGCGCGGGGAAGTGGCGGAAGGCGACCTCGAGGCTGGGGGCGATGCGGTCGAAGTCGGGCTGCAGGAGCTCCTGGCGGAAATGCCAGGGGGTTTCCTTCGGCGCCCAGGGGGTGGCGGCCTGCTCGTAGGCGCCCACCAGGAGGCCGTCGCGCTCCTGCCTTGTGTAGATCTCGCCCTCGAAGTCGATGACGTGGATGACCTCCTCGCCGGTGCGTTCGTTGTGTTCGACGACCTCGGGGACGGTTTCCGTCAGCAGGTAGTGGTGCTCCATGGCGAGCACGGGGAGCTCGAGGCCGACCATGCGGCCGACCTCGCGGGCCCAGAGGCCGCCGGCGTTGACGATGTGCTCGCAGGTGAAATCGCCCTGGTCGGTGGTCACGCGCCAGCCTTCGGGGGTGGGGGTCAGGCTCTCGACCTTGGTGTGTTCGCGGATCGTGGCGCCGAGCTTGCGGGCGGAGCGGGCGTAGGCGTGGGTCGTGCCCGACGGGTCCAGATGGCCCTCGATGGGGTCGTAGAGGCCGCCGAGGAACTGGGAGGGGTCCATGACGGGGAAGCGCTCGGCGGCCCATTCGGGGGAGACCAGCTCCAGCTCCATGCCCATGCAGCGGCCGCGGGCGACGGCCTGGCGCAGGGCGTCCATGCGGTCGGGGGTCTTGGCGAGCTGGACGCCGCCCGTCAGGTGCAGGCCGCAGGAGAGGCCGGAGAGCGCCTCTATCTCCTTGTAAAGCTCCACGGTGTATTGCTGGAGCTTGGCGACGTTGGGGTCGCCGTTCAGCGTGTGGAAGCCGCCGGCGGCGTGCCAGGTGGAGCCGCAGGTGAGCACGTCGCGCTCCAGCAGCGCCACGTCCGTCCAGCCGCGCTTTGCGAGGTGGTAGAGGACGGAGCAGCCGACGACGCCGCCTCCGATCACGATGGCGCGGTAATGCCCGGTCATGGCGGTCTCCCTCCCTGGCCTGTCGGGGCGAGGGTGGGCCGGGGGGGAGGGGCGGGGGCCGTCCGTTTCGGACATCGGGAGTCGCAAACGGGACAGGCCCCCGGGGTTTCAGGCCATCAGGGCGGGCTCGAAGGGGAACCGGGAGAGGAGCGCCGTGCCGGTTTCGGTGATCAGGAGCTGCTGTTCGAGCTTGATGCCCTCCGCTCCGCCTTCCTCGCCGATGAAGCTTTCGACGCAAAGCGTCATGCCGGGCTCGATGACGCCGTCATAGCCGGCGTCGGGGTAGTCCATGCGATGGTAGAGATAGGGGTATTCCCCGGTCATGCCGCAGCCATGGGCGGAGAGGTAGTAGCGGTTGGCGACGTATCTTTCCGGGATGGTCCAGGCCTGTTCGGCGTAGTCGCGGAAGGTGAGGCCGGGGCGCAGGATCTCCGAGTTGCGGGCGATCTGCTCCATGGCCGTCCTGTAGAGGTCGCGCTGCTGCGGCGTGGGCGCGTCGGGGCCGGAGTGGAAGGTGCGGGAGAAGTCGGCGTAGTAGCCGTGGCAGCCGACCACGTCGGTATCCAGCGCGATGAGCTCGTTCTCGCCGATGATCCGGGGGCCGGTCTCCTGGAACCAGGGGTTGGTGCGGGGGCCGGAGTTGAGCAGGCGCGTCTCGATGTAGTCGCCCCCGTCGGCGATGACGGACTGGTGGAGGACGGACCAGAGCTGCTGCTCGCTCAGCCCGGGGCGGATGGCCTCGCGCAGCTTCGCCACGCCCGATTCGGTGGCGCGGAGGGAGGCGCGGACGCATTTCATTTCTTCCGCGGACTTGATGGCGCGGGCGCGCTCCACCGGGGCCTGGGCGTCGGCCAGCGGGACGCCCTCGGCGGCCAGCGCGAGGGCGGCGCCGGCGTTGAGGCGCTCGATGCCGATGAGGGCGCCCGGCTCCGTCTCCTCGCCCAGCGTGGCGGCCATGCCGCGGGCCCAGGCCCGCTCGCGCTCGGCGATGGCGGGGCCGGCGGCGACGTAGGAGGCGGTGTGCGCGGGGCGGATCTCGTCGATGGTCTCCAGATGGGCTGAGAGGTGCTCGCAGCCCGCGAAGTCCCACAGGATGACGCGGGACGGGGTGACGAGGAGGTAGCGGGCGGGGCTGTTGCGCGACGTGAAGACCTGCATGTTCCGCGCGCCGCAGGCGTAGCGGATGTTGACGGCGTCGAAGAGGAGCACGGCGGCCATGCCGTGGGCCTCCATCTGCGCGCGGAGGCGGGCGAGGCGGTGGGCGCGCACGGCGGGCTCGTCGATTTCGCCGGGGGCGGGGTCGCGGTCGAGCTGGGAAAGGGCGATGTCGGCGCGCTCGGCGTGCCAGTCGAGTTCGGGCAAGGGAATGTCCTTCCGGGGATCGCGGGTCAGGGACGGGGGCCTGCGATCATCCGGGAAAGACGAGCCAGCGGCGGGCGCGGGAGCGGCGGACGGAGCGTCCGCCGCCCGGGCCGCGACGGCGGGCGGGGTCGAGGGGGCCCGGCGGGGCGGGCGGGAGGTTGGCGTGGCCGACCATTTGTATCAGCAATGGCGCGGGCGGTGTGGGGGCGCAAGAGGCGGGGTGGCGCGGGCCGTGCCGGGCCTTGCCGGGAGTTTGCCACCTTGCCGCGCCAACGATGACGGCAGTGCGGGCGCGCCGGAAATCGGTGCGCGGGCGCCGGCGGCTCTGAATTTCACCTTTGATTGGTAAATATACTTGGGGAATTAGGGTCAGGACCCATAACGCCCTGAGGGATTCCCATGGCGACTTCGGCGTGATTCACTCCTATTGAGGAGGATGCGCCCATGAC
>JBNJGE010000055.1:0-17396 GCA_051747505.1 Pseudomonadota bacterium
GCCCGTCTTCGACATGGCCTATGCCGGCTTCGGCGAGGGCTGGGAGGCCGACTGCGCAGGCCTGCGCACGGTGCTGGAGGCCGTGCCGGAGGGCGTGGCCGCCGTCTCCTGCTCCAAGAATTTCGGTCTCTACCGCGATCGTGCGGGGGCGGCCTACGCCCGGACCTCCGACCCCATCCGCCGCGCACGTGCGGAGGAGGCGCTGGCGGCCATCAACCGCAACATCCACTCCATGCCGCCCGACCACGGCGGCGCGCTGGTCCGCATCGTGCTGGAGGACCCCGCCCTTCGCGCCGACTGGCGGGCTGAACTCGACGCCATGCGCGCGCGGCTGAACGAGAACCGCCGGGCGCTGGCGGAGGCGCTGGCCGCCCGGCCCGGCGGACAGGGGCTGAGCTTCGTGGGCGATCAGCGGGGCATGTTCTCGCTTCTGGGCCTGGACGAGGCGCAGGTGACCGCCCTGCGCGAGCGGCACGCGATCTACGCGGTCCCGGGCGGGCGCATCAATCTGGCAGGGATGCGCGCCGAGCAGGCCGACCGGATCGCCGAGGCGCTGCTGTCCGTGCTGTGAGCCCCGCCGGAGGCGGCGGGGCGTTTCGCGCGCGAAACGCCCCTCGCAGCCTCACATGAACTTCACCCATTCCTCGAGCGGCGCGCGCTCGGCGCGCAGGGCGTTGACCGGGTGCTCCCAGTCCGCCTTCCCGATGGCCATGCCGCAGAACAGCATGGTCTCGGGGTCCGCGCCCACGAATTCGTCCACCGTCTCGTGGAAGCGCGCCCAGGCCTCCTGCGCGCAGCTGTCATAGCCCTCCTCCTGCAGCAGCAGCATCACCGTCTGCAGGAACATGCCCAGATCCGACCACTGCGGCGCGCCCATGCGCCGGTCCACATGCACGAACAGCGCGGCGGGCGCCCCGAAGAAGCGGTAGTTGTTGGCGAACCACTCAAGCCTGCCGGCCTTGTTCTCCCGCTCGATGCCCAGCAGGCCGTACATCGCTTCGCCCACCTGGAAGCGGCGAGTGCGGTAGGGGTCGTGCAGCTTGGGCGGATAGACGTCGTATTCCATCGGCTCGCCCTTGCCCTCCGTCTCCTCCAGGCGGCGGGCGACGATCTCGCGGAAGCGGTCCAGCGTCTCCCCGGTCACCACCGTGACGATCCAGGGCTGCAGGTTGCCGCCCGAGGGCGCGCGCGAGGCCCGGCGCAGCACGCGCTCGATCACCTCGCGCGGGACCGGGTCGGGCAGGAACGCCCTGACGGAGATGCGCCGCTCCACCGCTTCGCTGACCTTCATGCTCGTCTCCTCCAATGACGCGGGCCGCGCGTCCGGCGCGCGGCTTCGCGCGCAACCTCGCCTTTTTTCGCCCCGCGGCTCAAGCTAGGATCGAGCCCGACGCATCCGGCCCGCGGCCCCCCGCGGGCGATCCAGTTCCGGGAGCCGGAATGTTCCGTGCAATCTCCGCCCTCGCCCTCCTGCTGGCCGCCGGCCAGGCTGCCGCCCAGGCGCCTGCGACCCCGCCCGAACGCCCCGGCGCCGCCCCGCCGGGCATGGAAGCCCCGACCCCGCGCCCCGGCAGCCCCGCCGAGTTCCGCGCCTGGATCCGCGATTTCCGCGACACGGCGCTTGACGCCGGCATCCGGCCGGACGTCTTCGACGCCGCTTTCGAGGATGTGAGTCTCAACGCCCGCGTGCTGGAGCTCGACGCCTACCAGCCGGAATTCGTGCGCCCGATCTGGGAGTATCTCGACAACGCGGTCTCCGAGACCCGCGTCGCCACCGGCCGCGAGAAGCTGGCCGAAAAGCGCGAGCTGCTGGCCCGCATCGAGGCCCGCCACGGCGTGGACGGGGAGATCGTGCTCGCCATCTGGGGGCTGGAGAGCGCCTTCGGCGTCAACTACGGCGACATCCCCGTGGTCGAAAGCCTCGCGACCCTGGCCTTCGACGGCGGCCGCGGCGACTTCGCGGAGGAGCAGCTTCTGGCCGCCCTGCGCATCCTGCAGGCGGGCGATGTCAGCCCCTCGCGCATGGTCGGCTCCTGGGCCGGGGCCATGGGCCACACCCAGTTCATCCCCACCAGCTTCGAGGCCTACGCGGTGGACTTCCAGGGCGACGGGCGGCGCGACCTGTGGAGCGCGGACGCCGCCGACGCGCTCGCCTCCACCGCCAACTACCTCTCCCGCTTCGGCTGGGAGCTGGACGCGCCGTGGGGGCTGGAGGCGCGCCTGCCCGAGGGCTTCGACTATCGCCTTGCCGACCAGGCGGTGCGCCGGTCCGCCGCGCGGTGGAACGAGCTGGGCGTGCGCGGCATGGACGGCGCGCCGCTGCCGGCGGGGGAGGGGGTCTCGGTCATCACGCCCGCGGGCGCGCAGGGCCCGGCCTTCGCCGTCTATCCCAATTTCCGGGTCATCAAGCGCTACAACAACGCCACCTCCTATGCGCTGGCCGCCGGGTTGCTGGCCGACCGCATCGCAGGTGGCGCGGGCGTGCAGGCCGGCTGGCCGCGCGACGACCGCCCCCTGTCGCTGTCCGAGCGGGAGGAGATGCAGCGCCGGCTGACCGCGCTGGGATTCGACACGCAGGGGGTGGACGGGATCATCGGCCCGGATTCCCGCGCCGCCATCCGCGATTTCCAGAGCACGCAGGGCATGACCCCGGACGGCTACGCCAGCGCCTCCCTGCTGCGCGCCCTGCGCCGGGCGGCGGGGGGGTGAGCCCGGAGATGGATCCCGAAGTCTGGCTGGCCTTCGCTGCGGCGAGCGCGGTGCTGATCGCCGTCCCGGGGCCCACGGTCATGATGGTCGTGGGCTACGCGCTGGGCGAGGGGCGGCGCTCGGTGCTGGCCACCGCGCCGGGCGTGGCGCTGGGTGACCTGCTGGCGACCTCGGGCTCCCTGCTGGGGGTGGGGGCGCTGCTCGCGGCCTCGGCGGCGCTGTTCGCGGCGGTGAAATGGGCGGGGGCGGCCTATCTGGTCTGGCTCGGCTGGCGCATGTGGCGCGGCGGCGGGGGCGGCGGACAGGCGGCCGCCCGCCGCGCGCGCGGGCCCGCCCGGATGTTTCGGGAAAGCTTCCTGGTCACGCTGCTCAACCCCAAGGGGCTGGTGTTCTTCGTGGCCTTCGCGCCGCAGTTTATCGACGCCTCCGCCCCCTATCTGCCGCAGGCGGCCGTGCTGATCGCAACCTTCACCGCCATCGGCGCGGTCAACGCGGTGCTCTGGGGGCTGGCGGCGGGCGAGATGCGCGCGCGCCTGCTGCGCCCCGGCGCGCTGGGCTGGGTGGCGCGGGTCGGCGGCGCGAGCCTGATCGGCGCCGGCGCGCTGACGGCGTTGAGCGGGCGGGTCTGAGGTCCCCTCAGTCGAAGGTCCCCGCAGCCTGGGCGACCAGCATGAAGGCGCGTCCCGTCCGGCTGTCGGCGAGCTCGGGCAGGCGGGGCTGGCCCTCCGGCTCCGCGGCCGCGCGGCGCAGCACGCCGTCGAAGCGGCGCATCAGGTGCATGGCGGTGTCCCGGAAGACGGGGTCCGTCTTCATCATCTGCCGCACCGACTCCACCGCCTCTTCGCTCTGGACGCCTCCGACCGGCGCCACCGCGGCGCCGCGCTCGCCCCCGGCGAAGCGCGCCCAGAGCTCGGCGGAGGCGGGGCTCACCTCCAGGTCCTCCATGTAGAGCCCATGCTGGGCCAGCATGGTCAGCGCGTCCTCCGCCGCCTGCAGGAGTTCGGCCACGGGGCGGTCGCGCGTGGCGCGGGCCAGCGCCTGGAAGCCCGCCTCGTCCTCGGCGTCGCGCGGGAAGTCGAGCGCGGCGGCGATCAGGGCCCAGTCGCGCGGCGGCGCCTCGGGAGCGGGACCTTCGGGCGACAGCGGAAGGTCCGGCTGGGCCGTCTCGGCGGACGGGGGTTCCGGCGCCGGTTCGGGCGCGGGCGCCGGCTCCGGGCGCGCAGGCTCCGGCTCGGGCTCCGGCGTCGCCTGCGCCGGGGCGGTCGCCTCCCCGCCCTCCTGCTGACGGGGCATCTCGGCCAGCGCCGCCTCGAGCCGGCGCTGGGTGTCGCCCAGAACGGCGAGCTGGCGCGCGATGGCGCCCCGCTCGGCGTCCAGCGCATCGCGCGCGGCGGCCGAGAGGGCGCGGGTCAGCGTCTCGTGGTCCGGCCCGGCGGCGGCCCCCGGCGCCGGCTCGGCCTCGCGCGCCCGCTCGAGCGCGGCGAGCCGGCCCGCCAGCCCAGCCCACAGCGCCAGCGCCGCCGCGGGCAGCGTCAGCGCAAGACCCACGGCCGCGGCCGAGCCCACATCCGGGGCGCGCCACGGCTCGGGCAGATGCAGGAACAGCGCCGCGAGGGCCACGATCCCGCCGAGCCAGACCAGCCCGGCGATGATCGCGGTCCGCGCGGGGCGCGGCCCCGACGGCTTGCTGGTGGCGGGATCTGCGGCCATGACGAGGCCCTCCTGGGCCGCCGGCTCAGCGGTATTCGACCTTTACGATCTCGTAGGCCTTGCCGCCGCCCGGCGTCATCACCTCGACCTCGTCGCCCTCCTCCTTGCCGATGAGGGCGCGGGCCAGCGGCGACTTGAGGTTGAGCCGACCATTGCCGATGTCGGCCTCCGTCTCGCCGACGATCTGGTAGGTCTTCTCCTCGTCGGTGTCCTCGTCCACCAGGGTGACGGTGGCGCCGAACTTGATGGGGCCCGACAGCCTGGAGGGGTCGATCACGTCGGCGCGCGACAGATAGGCCTCGATCTCCTGGATGCGGCCCTCGATGAAGGACTGCTTCTCGCGCGCGGCATGGTATTCGGCGTTCTCGGAGAGGTCGCCATGCTCGCGCGCCTCGGCGATGGCGCGGATCACGGCGGGGCGCTCCTCGCTCTTGAGCTTCTTGAGCTCGGCGTCCAGGGCGGCGTGGCCGCGGGCCGTCATGGGGACCTTTTCCATGCCTCCGACCTCCTTGGGCGGGATTGCGGGCGCCGGCGCGGCGCCTCAAACGCGACACAGCCGCGCCTGCGCGGCGCGGCTGCCTTGAGAAAACGATAGGCGCCGCGTGCGGGCCTTGCAAGGGGCGCCGCGGCGGCGGCCTCCCTGCGCGTTGACGCCCGCGGAGGGCGGGCTTAGCTTGCCTGAATTCCCACGAGTTGCGGTCGATCCCCGGGAGGGCCCGACATGTCCGCCTTCGCCGCCCCCATCGCCGAGCAGATCTGGGACATGAAGTACCGCTTCAAGGAGGCGGACGGCACGCCCGTGGACGCGACGGTGGAGCAGAGCTGGGACCGCGTCGCCGCCGCCCTGGCCGCGGTGGAGGCCGACCCGGAGCGCTGGCGGCCGAAATTCCGCGCCGCGCTGGACGGCTTCCGCTTCCTGCCCGCGGGCCGCATCCTCGCCGGCGCCGGGACGGGCCGCAACGTCACCCTGTTCAACTGCTTCGTCATGGGGACCGTCCCCGACAGCCTGGACGGCATCTTCTCCCACCTGCGCGAGGCCGCGCTGACCATGCAGCAGGGCGGGGGGATCGGCTACGACTTCTCCACCCTGCGCCCGCGAGGGGCGCCGGTGGCGGGCGTGGGGGCCGACGCCTCCGGGCCGCTCAGCTTCATGGATGTCTGGGACGCGATGTGCCGGACCATCATGTCCGCCGGCGCCCGGCGCGGAGCCATGATGGCCACCCTGCGCTGCGACCACCCCGACATCGAGGACTTCATCGAGGCCAAGAAGGACCCCGCGCGCCTGCGCAACTTCAACCTCTCGGTGCTTGCCACGGACGCCTTCATGGAGGCGGTGAAGGCCGACCGCGCCTGGGACCTGGAGTTCGGCGGCACGGTCTACCGCACCGTGCGCGCCCGCGACCTGTGGGACCGCATCATGCAGGCGACCTACGACTACGCCGAGCCCGGTGTGATCTTCATCGACCGGGTCAACCGCATGAACAACCTCGCCTATTGCGAGACGATCTCGGCCACCAACCCCTGCGGGGAGCAGCCGCTGCCCCCCTACGGCGCCTGCCTTCTGGGCTCCATCAACCTCGCCCGGCTGGTGCGCGAGCCCTTCGAGGACGGCGCGCATATCGACGCGGGCGAGCTTGACGAGCTGGTGGCCACGGCCGTGCGGATGATGGACGACGTCGTGGACGCCTCCCGCTTCCCGCTGGAGGCCCAGGCGCAGGAGGCGCAGGCCAAGCGGCGCATCGGCCTCGGCGTCACCGGGCTGGCCGACGCCCTGCTGATGACCGGCCTGCGCTACGGCTCGCAGGAGGCGGCGGCCAAGACGGAGGACTGGCTGCGCGACATCGCCCGCGCCGCCTATCTCGCCTCCGTCGAGATCGCCAGGGAGAAGGGGCCCTTCCCCCTGTTCGAGACGGAGCCCTACCTCGCCTCCCCCTCCGTGCAGGCGCTGGGCGAGGACGTGATGGAGGCGATCCGCCGCCACGGCATCCGCAACGCCCTGCTCACCTCCATCGCCCCGACCGGCACCATCAGCCTGTTCGCGGGCAATGTCAGCTCGGGCGTCGAGCCGGTCTTCGCCTACTCCTACACCCGCAAGGTCCTCCAGCGCGACGGCACGCGCACGGAGGAGGAGATCGCCGACTACGCCCTGCAGATGTGGCGCGAGCGCAAGGGCGAGGCCGAGCTGCCCGAGCATTTCGTGGACGCGCAGAGCCTCACCCCGATGGACCATGTCCGCATGCAGGCCGCGGCCCAGAAATGGGTGGATTCGTCGATCTCCAAGACGATCAACGTGCCCGCCGACATCTCCTTCGAGGGCTTCAAGGACGTCTATCTCGAGGCCTGGGAGACGGGCTGCAAGGGTTGCACGACCTACCGCCCGAACGAGGTGACGGGCTCCGTCCTGTCGGTCTCCGAGGCACCCTCGCAGGCGGGCGAGACGGAAGGCGCGCGGGAGACGGGCGTAGAGGCCGCCGCCGCGGGCAGGGACGGCGAGGTCGTCTACATCGCCGAGCCGCTGGACCGCCCCGACGCGCTGGAGGGGCGCACCTACAAGATCAAGTGGCCCGAAAGCGCCCACGCCATCTACATCACCGTCAACGACGTGATGATCGGCGGCCGCCGCCGGCCCTTCGAGGTCTTCATCAACTCCAAGAACATGGAGCATTTCGCCTGGACCGTGGCGCTGACCCGCATGATCTCCGCGGTGTTCCGGCGCGGGGGCGATGTCAGCTTCGTGGTCGAGGAGCTCAAGGCCGTCTTCGACCCGCGCGGCGGCGCCTGGATGGGCGGGCGCTACGTCCCCTCGATCCTCGCCGCGATCGGGGGCGTGATCGAGCGGCACATGATCGAGATCGGCTTCCTGGAGGCCGAGGGGCTTGGCCTGCGCAGCGACCCCCAGGCCCGGGCCGTCGCGGTGGGCGAGGCGCCGGGCGCGGTCTGCCCCAATTGCGGGGAATACGCCATGCAGATGATGGAAGGCTGCATGACCTGCCTCTCCTGCGGCTACTCCAAATGCTCGTGACCCGGCCCCGGCCGCGATGAGCCGCCTGCGCGCGGCCCTGGGCGCGACGGCCCTCGCCCTCGGTCTCGCGGGGGCCGGCGCGGCCCAGCCCGAGATCTGCGGAGAGCACGTCGTCGCGCCCGGCGAGACCCTGGTCGGCATCTCGCGCGAGGTCTATGGCCGGCCCGCGCCCGACCTGATCTTCGAGGCCAATCGCGACCGGCTGGACAGCCCCGACTCCATCCGCCCCGGCCAGACGCTGCGCCTGCCCTGCGATCCGCGCGCCGAAGGGCAGGGCGCCGCGCCCGCTGATGCGGAGTCCGATCCGCCGGCCACGCCGCCCCCGACCCTCCCCGCGCCGCTGGCGGCGGCGGACGAGCCGGTGACGCTCGCCCTGCGCGCGCCGCCCGACGCGCCGGCCCTCGCCCGCCTGCGGGCCGCGCTCTCCCGGGCGGGGCGGGAGGTCTCTCCCGTCCCCGACGCCGCGCTGCACCCCGACGGCCCCGCCCTTCTGGCCGCCCCCGTCGCGGATCCGGGCTGCGCACGCCTCTCCGCACTGACGCCCGAGGCCGCCCGGCTCTGCGTGCGCCATGACTGGTCCGCGCCCCTGCGCCGGACGGAGGTGGTCTGGCTGGCGGCTGCGGGTTCGGAGCTTGCCCGCGCCCGGGGACCGGAGGCGCTGCTCGGCCGCGTCCTGTGCCGCCCCCGCGGCCTGCCGGAGGGCGACATGGCCGCCGGCGGCCTCACGCCCCCCCGGATCACGCGCCTGGCCCCGGCGGACGCCGCCGCCTGCCTTCGCGCGGTGCTTTCGGGAGAGGCCGAGGCCGCGGGTCTGCCCGCGCCGATGGCCAACGCGGCGCTGGAAAGCCTCGGCGCCGAGGCCGAGGGCCTCGCGCGGCTTCCGGCGCTGACCGGGCCCATCTCGGAGCACGCGATCAGCCGGCGCGTCAGCGCGAAGGGGCGGGCCGCGCTGGCGGCGCTGGACCGCGGCCTCGCGTCCCTCGACGAGGGCGAGGACTGAGCCCGGTCAGAGCGCGGTCGCCACGCCCGCCTCGCGCCGGTGGATCTCCCGCGAGATCACCGTCAGGTCGGCCAGCCCCGCCCGGAAGACGCCCATGTGGGGGCGCTCGAAATGCGCCTCCAGCGCCTCCGCGCTCTCCCATTCCTCGTAGATGTGGAAGCGGCCCGGGGCGTCGAGGTCGCGGGTGATGCGATAGAGGAGGCAGCCGGGCTCGCGTCGCGTCTCGGCCATCATGGCGCGCGCGATGGCCGCGGCCTCCTCCGCATGGGCCTCCACGACCTCCAGATGCCCTGCCACCACGATCATCGCCGCGCCTCCCCGCCGCTTGCCGTGCGTTCAGCGTGCAGCAGGCGGACCATGCGGTCCAGCCGCTCCATCTCCGGGTCCTCCAGGCCCAGTTCGCGCAGATGCTCGGCCGTGCGGTGCAAATAGTCGCTGTTCGGACCCGCCGGCCCCTCCGCCCCTGCGATGATCTCGGCCTGGGCGGCGAGGGCGAGCCGGGCGTACTGGTAGTGTTCGGTGTCCATCACATAGGCCAGCGCCTGCACGCGCCCGACGCCCTCCGCCTCCACTTCGCGGAAGCTCTCGATGTAGCTGTCGGTCGCCATCTCGCGCCAGCGCAGATAGGTCCGCGCCTCCTCCCGACTCGCCTCGGGCACCCGGAAGGCCACGCCGTGGCACTCCGCGGCCGGGTCCGGGTCGAGCCCCAGGACCAGCCCGGGCGCCTCGGGCGTGCCGCGGTAACGGATGGAGCGCAGGCAGAAGGCCCGGCGGAAGCCGCGCAGCCGCGCCGTGCGCCGCTCCTCGAAGGCGAAGCCGGGGTTCCAGATCAGCGATCCGTAGCCGAACACCCAGAGCGGGCCGTCCGGGTCGGGCGCGGTCGTCTCGGGCATGCCTGTCCTCCTCGGGTCGCGTCCGCCGTCCGGCCGGGCTATACCGCGCGGAAGGGCGCGGCGCGAGAGGAGCGGCGGCATGCGGATCCTGTGGCTGATCGGGGCGCTGGCCCTCGGGGTGCTGGCCTGGAGCGGCTGGTGGTGGCTGGGCGCGACCGCCCAGAAGGAGGCGGTGCTGGACTGGCTCGCCGACCGCCGGGCCGCGGGCTGGGCGGCCGAGGCCGAGGTCACCGTCACCGGCTATCCCAACCGCTTCGACATGATCGCCGAGGGGCTGGTGCTGGCCGATCCGGAGGCCGGCTGGGCCTGGTCGGCGCCCAGCTTCCGCACCCACATGCTCGCCTACCAGCCCAACGAGGTGATCGCCGCCTGGCCCGGCCTGCACGAGGTCTCCGTGCCCGGGGAGCGGGTGACGGTCTCCGCCGACCGTCTCCGCGCGTCCGCCGTCTTCGCCCCCGACACCGGCCTCGCCCTGCGCCGCGGCGTGCTGGAGGCCGAGGCGATGAGCCTCGACAGCGAGCTCGGCTGGTCCGCCGGGCTGGAGGACGGGCAGCTCTCCCTCCGCCTGTCGGAGGTCGAGCGCGGGCGCGACAACGCCTATGACGCCGTGCTGGAGCTGAACGGCTTCCGCCCCCCCGAAACGGCCCGCGAGCTGTTCGGCCCGCAGCTCGCCGGGGGTCTGCCCGAGCGGATGGAGATCGTGCGCCTGGACGCCACAGCCGCCTTCCAGGCGCCGCTGGATCGCCGGGCGGTGGAACTGGGGCGCATGCGCCCCGAGACCGTCTGGCTGCGCCCCTCCGAGCTGCGCTGGGGGGATCTGCGCCTGAGCGCCCATGGCCGTCTGGAGGTGGACGACCAGGGCGTGCCCGAGGGCGTCATCCGGCTCGAGGCCCGCGAATGGCGCAAGCTTCTTGCTGCGGCCGAGGCGGCCGGCGCGATCCCGCCCGATCTGGTCTCGGCATTGGAGACGGGGCTCGGCCTGCTTTCCTCGCTGACCTCCGACGGGCGCAGCCTGGAGGCGCCGCTGCGGTTCTCGGGCGGGATGATGTTCCTCGGCCCGATCCCGCTGGGCGACTCCTTCCGCTTCTGAACGCGCGGAGCCGGGCTTCGCCTCGCCGGCCGCCAGAAGCCTGCGCCCTTGCGCGGCGCGGCTTCAGCGGCAGACCGGCGCCTCCGTCCGGCTGGCGGTGTCAACGTGGAAGTGGTCGGCATGGACCGCGTCGTGGTCCGGCCCCAGAACCGTGCCGAAGGGCCCGCAGGCCGCCCGCCAGGCGCGCAGCAGGAACTCGCCCGCCGCCGCCTCGCGCCAGGCCGAGAAGCTCACCGACCGCCCGTCCGACAGCCGGAAGCCCGCAACGTCCACGGCGTTGCCCGCCGCGTGCTCCGACAGCCGCCCGCCCTTGAAGTTGCGCGTCCGGCAGGCGTAGCTGCCCCCGATCGTCAGGCTCTCGAGATGCGCGCCCAGAAGGC
This sequence comes from Pseudomonadota bacterium, assembly GCA_051747505.1. Taxonomy (GTDB): domain Bacteria; phylum Pseudomonadota; class Alphaproteobacteria; order Rhodobacterales; family Rhodobacteraceae; genus Albimonas. The sequence goes on from JBNJGE010000055.1 coordinate 10,805, forward strand.
GCGGGGCGTCCTGCACGGGCCCGCGCTCCAGCCAGTCGGCCATCGCGCGCGCCGTGCGGCAGTTGACCACGATCGGGGGCGAGAGGGTCACGCCGTAGGCCTTCGTCACCTTCACCGGCAGCGGGATGCCGCAGTAGCCCGGCGCCTCGACAGGCTCGACCAGCTCGCCGTCCAGCCGCCAGTCGGCGCACAGCCCCCGCGGAGGGCCGGCCGTCGCCCATGGCGCGCACAGCGTCAGCGCGGCGGCGAGCGCGATCGCCGCCCGCGCGCGCATCAGTCCGCCTTCTTCGCCGGCACGCGGCCGAAATCGGGCGCGGCCGTGTCCTGCCCGGCCTCTATGATGCCCCGCCGGATGGCCCGCGTGCGCGTGAAGTAGTCGTGCAGCATCTGCCCGTCCTCGGTCCGGATCGCCCGCTGCAGGGCGAACAGCTCCTCCGTGAAGCGGCCCAGGATCTCCAGCGTGGCCTTCTTGTTGGACAGGAACACGTCGCGCCACATGGTCGGATCCGAAGCCGCGATCCGGGTGAAGTCCCGGAACCCGGCCGCAGAATAGTTGATCACCTCCGACTGCGTCACGCGCCGCATGTCATCGGCCACCCCCACCATCGTGTAGGCGATCAGGTGCGGCGCGTGGGAGGTCACGGCCAGCACCAGGTCGTGATGCTCGGGGTCCATCTCGTCCACATGCGCCCCGCAGCCTTCCCAGACCGCGCGCAGCCGGGCCAGCGCGTCGGGGTCCGTGTCCGCCTCCGGCGTCAGGATGCACCAGCGGTTCTCGAACAGCTCCGCGAAGCCCGCTTCCGGGCCCGAATGCTCCGTGCCCGCCAGCGGATGGCCCGGGATCAGGTGCACGCCCTGCGGCAGATGCGGTGCCACCGCGTCGCGCACCGCCCCCTTCACCGAGCCGACATCGGAGACCGTCGCCCCCGCCTTCAGCACGGGCGCGATCTCGCGCGCCACCGCCTCCATCGCCCCCATGGGCACGCAGAGCAGGACCAGGTCCGCGTCCCGCGCCGCCTCGGCGGCCGTCTCGTGCACGCTGTCGGCCAGCCCCAGCTCCCGCGCCACCTCCCGCGTGCGCGCCGTGCGCGCATGGCCCGCGACGTGCCCGACCAGCCCCGCGCGCTTCGCGGCCAGCGAGAAGGACCCGCCGATAAGCCCCAGCCCGATCAGCGCCACGCGCTCGTAGATAACGCTCATGCCCCCTCCGCGAACCCGGCCACGGCCTCGGCGACCGCCCGGCAGGCGGCCTCGTCCCCCACAGTGATGCGCAGATGCCCCGGCAGCCCGTAGGACGCCGTGCGCCGCACGATCAGCCCGCGCGACTTGAGATGCGCGTCCGCCGCCTCCGCCCGCTCGGCGCTCCCGAAATCGGCCAGCAGGAAATTGGCCTGCGAGGGGGTCGTGGGAACCCCGGGCTCGCCCAGCCGCTTGGCCAGCCAGTCGCGCCAGACCTCGTTGAGCACCGCGCAGCGCTCCACATGCTCGACGTCGCGCATCGCCGCCTCCCCCGCCAGCAGCGCCGGCGTGTTGAGGTTGAAGGGCGGGCGGAAGCGCCCCAGCGCGTCCACCACATGCGCCGGCCCGTAGAGCCAGCCGATGCGCAGCGCCGCCAGCCCGTGGATCTTGGAGAAGGTGCGCGTCATCACGACGTCGTCGCGCGCCTCCACCAGCGACAGCCCGGCGTCGTAATCCGTCTCGCGCACATACTCCGCATAGGCGCCGTCGAGGACCAGCAGCGCCTGCGGCGGCAGCCCCTCGGCCAGCCGCGTCAGCTCCGCGCGCCCCAGCATGGTGCCGGTCGGGTTGTTGGGGTTGGCGACATAGACCAGCCGCGTGCGCTCCGTGCAGGCGGCCAGGATCGCGTCCGCATCCGTGGTCAGGTCCCGCTCCGCCACGCGCACCGGCGTCGCCCCGACCATCTGCGCGTTGATGCGGTAGAGGCCGAAGCCGTGCTCGGTATGGATCACCTCGTCGCCCGGGCCGGCATAGGCCTGCGCCAGCAGCGCCAGGCACTCGTCCGAGCCGTTGCCGCACAGCACCCGCTCCGCGTCGAGCCCGTGCACGTCGGCGATCGCCCGGCGCAGCCGATCGTGAGAGCTGTCGGGATAGCTCGCCAGCTTCCCCGCGGCCTGCGCGAAGGCCGCCTCGGCGCGCGGGGAGGGGCCGTGCGGGTTCTCGTTGGAGGACAGCTTGATGACCCGGTTCGCGCCGGGGATCGCGCTCTGCCCCCCGACATAGGGGGCGATGTCGAGAATGCCCGGCTGGGGCCGGATCACGGGATGGGGCTGGACGGTCACGGGTCGCCTCCTTGCTCGCCCGCTCTCTAGCGCCTGTGCGGCGCCGGCGCCACCGCGGCCTTGCGGCATGTCGCCCCCGGTTGGCGCCCGCGATCCGCGTCCCTATTCTATAGACCGAACACGGAGACCGGCCGCGGGCGCATGCCGCACGGGCCGGGGCTTCGCCTATTTGCGAACGCCGCGGCCTGCGCCCCTTGGGACGCGGCCCCGGTTGTCCGGCGCGCGGGACGCGCGGCGGCGGATATCACGGAGCGGACGATGTCCTGGACCGACGAACGCGTCGAATTGCTCAAGACCATGTGGGGCGAGGGCAAGAGCGCCAGCCAGATCGCCAAGGCGCTGGGCGGGGTGACCCGCAACGCGGTGATCGGCAAGGTGCATCGCCTCGGCCTGTCCAACCGCAGCGCGGGCGCCGCGCCCAAGCCGGCGGCCAAGGAGGCCCCGGCCGAGCCCGCCGCCGCGCCCGCCGCGGCCGAGCCCGCCCCGGCGCCGGAGCCCCAGCCCGAGCCCCGCGCGGCCGAGCCCGAGCCCGCCCCCGCCGCCCGGGCGGAGCCGGAGCCTCAGCCCGCGCCGGAGCGCCCGGCCATGCGCCAGCCCGGCCCCCCGACGGGCCCGCAGCCGCCTCAGCCCTCCGAGGTCTCGGAGGAGGCGCGCCGCAACCTTGAGGCGGTGGAGAAGAAGGCGAAGAAGCTCGATCTCCTCCATCTCACCGAGCGGACCTGCAAATGGCCGATCGGCGACCCGGCGACCGAGGACTTCTACTTCTGCGGCCTGCCCTCGACCCCGGGCAAGCCGTATTGCGAGGCGCATGTCTCCGTGGCCTTCCAGCCCATGAGCTCGCGCCGGGACCGCTCCCGCTCCCGCTGAGCGGGGGCTCAGCCCTCCGGGCGGGGGGCGTCGATCTCCTCGCCCGTCACGGTCCACCAGGTCGCGGCGGCGATGCGCCGGGCCTGGTCGCCGATCCGCTCCAGATCCTTCACCATGAACAGCCATTCGGCCCCGCGCGCGATCTCCGCGGGGTCGGCGGTCATGCGCGCGACAAGGCTGGCCGCGAGGCTTTCGTAATGGGCGTCCAGCTCCCCGTCGCGGCGCCAGACCGCGCGGGCGCGCAGGGCGTCGCGCGCCTGATGGGCCGAAAGCGCCTCCGAAAGCTGGGCGAGCGCCCGCGCGCCCAGGCGCGCGGCCATCGCCTCCGGCCCGCCCGGGGCGCGGCCCTGCGCGCCCAGCGCGGCGGCGCGCGCGGCAATGTTGGCGCCCAGATCGCCGACGCGCCCCAGCGCCGAGGCCGCGCGCAGCGCCCCAAGCACCAGGCGCAGATCGGCGCCCGCGCGCCGGCGGCGGGCCAGCGCGGCCGCCGCCCGCCCGGACAACGCGCGCGCCTCGCCCGACAGGCGCTCTCGCCTCTCGGCGGCGCGGCGGGCGCGCTCCGCCCCGCCCGCGCCCAGCGCGGACAGCGCCTCCGACAGCGCCTCCTCGGCGAGCCCGCCCAGCCGAAGGGTGGCCGCGGCGATCGCGGCGAGGTCCGCGTCGAAGGCGCTGACCGTCTCCGGGCGGGCGGCTCCGGCAGGCGGCTCTCCCGCGCTGCGAAGGCCCCGCCGGGGATCTCGGATCTGGAACATGGCGCTGGCCGCAAAAAAACCTGATGTCACGCCCGTTTACGCGCGCAATGTTTCACGCGTATGTCGAAACCGGCGCCGAAGAGCCCCGATCACGAAGGTTTTTTCTTCCGGACCGGGGCCTGTCTCAACCCTCCTCTTTCGCCACGCCCTCCGGCTTGCCCTGCCGCGCCGCGGCCTCCCCCTCGGCCTGCACCGCCGGGTCATGGGGCAGCCAGAGCGTGAAGCGCGCGCCCTCGCCGGGCGTCGAGTCGATCGACAGCTCCCCGCGATGGCGCGAGAGGATGTGCTTGACGATCGCCAGCCCCAGCCCCGTGCCCCCCTGATCGCGGGAGCGCTTGACCGACACCCGGTAGAACCGCTCCGTCAGCCGCGGGATGTGCTCGCGCGGGATGCCCTCGCCGTGGTCCTGCACGCTCAGCCCCACCATGCCGGGATGATCGGGGGAGGGGGGCTCCAGTTCCAGCTCCACCGGGGCGCCGCCTCCGTATTTCAGCCCGTTCTCCACAAGGTTCCCGATCGCCTGGATCAGCTGGTCGCGGTCGCCCCGCACCCGGGGGCCGCCGGGGGGCAGCTGCGCCCGGATCTCCGTCCCCCGCTCCTGCGCCATGGGGGCAAGCGCCTCGGCCGTCTCGCGGGCGACCTCGCCCAGATCGAGAACGCCGGTCGGCGCCACATGCTCGTTGAGCTCGATGCGGTTGAGCGAAAGAAGATCGTCGACCAGCCGCTGCATCCGCTCGGCCTGGGCCTGCATGATGGCAAGGAAGCGCTCCCGCGCCTCCGGGTCGTCCTTCGCGGGGCCCATCAGCGTCTCGATGAAGCCCTTGATGGAGCTCAGCGGCGTGCGCAGCTCGTGGCTGGCATTGGCGATGAAGTCGGTGCGCAGGCGCATCATGCGCAGGTCCCGCGTGCGGTCCTGGAAGATGCAGATGGCGTGCCGGTCCGCCGGCCCCCCTGCCGCTCCCGGGGCCAGGGAGGCGCCGTCCACATGCGCCTGGATCACCCGGCCGCGGTCCCCGTGCAGGGTGAAGTCGAAGCTGCGCGCCTCGCCACCGGCCACCGCCTCCCCCAGCGCGTCGAGGAAGTCGGGGGCGCGGAACGACATGGAGTAGTGCTCCCCCACGCGCAGCCGCTCGAACAGGGCGCGCGCGGCGGGGTTGGCGTAGACGATGATGCCGGCCGCGTCGATCAGGAGCAGCGCGCTGGGCAGCCGCTCCAGCGCCGCGCGGCCCAGCCCGGGCTCCAGCGCGCTGGCCGGGGCCTCGGCGGGCGTCGCGCCCCGGTCGTCCGGCGCGGCCCGGCCGGCGGGCAGGGCGAGGCCCGCGACCAGCGCCGCCGCCGCGCCCGCCGCCCCGGCCCAGAACGCCGGCGCCCCGGCCGCCCATGCCAGGCCCGCGGCGGCCAGCCCCGCCGCGCCGGTCGCCCAGCGCATCCCTGTCTCGATCCAGCGCTCGCGCATGCCCCGATCCCTTGGCCCGTGCGCGCTGCGTTAGCACGCGTCCGCTTCCGGGCGAAGCGCCTTTGTTTTCACCGCATCGTCACATATCTAGGCGGCCATGAAGGGACGGGGGCGTCCGGCCGCCGACCCGATTCGCCGTGATCCGGGAGACGCCGCGCATGATCCGCTATTCGCTCCGCTGCGCGAAGGGACATGTCTTCGAGAGCTGGTTCGCCTCGGCCGAGACCTTCGACCGTCTCGCCCGGGCCGGGGGCCTGTCCTGCGCGGTCTGCGGCGACTCCGCCATCGAGAAGACGCTGATGGCCCCGGCCGTCGGCGGAGCGGCGCGGGAGGAGACGCCCTCTTCCGCCCCCGCGGACGCGAGGGAGGGGGAGACGCGCCCGATGCTCTCGGCGCCCTCCTCCCCGCTCGAGGCCGCGCTCCGCGCCCTGCGCGCGAAGGTTGAGGCCAGCGCGGAGAATGTCGGCCGCGACTTTCCCCGCCTCGCGCGGGAGATGCATGCGGGGGAGGCCGAAACCCGGGCGATCTACGGCGAGGCGACGCCCGACGAGGCCCGCGAGCTGCTGGAGGAAGGCGCCCCTGTCATGCCCCTTCCCTGGCCCGCGCGGCGCAACGACTGAGCCCGCCCGCGCCGCCCCCGTTCCCCGGCCCGCATGCGTCGCTTCCGTGACGCCATTCGGGCTTGCCCGGCGCGCGCCCTTGCGCCACCCTTGACTCGCGTCCGGGCGTTTCCGGACGCGGCGTAAGCCAGATGGAGAGCCCTTGGCGCAGTCCGCCCTGTCCGCCGACGACGCCCGCCGCACCTCCTCCGCCGAGGAGCCCGGGGCGCCGGCCGAGATGTCCGAGACCCTTCTCGACTTTCCCGACAACCGCCTGCTGATTGACCTGTGCGGGGCGCATGACCGCAACCTCGCCCAGATCGAGCAGGCGCTCGACGTGCAGATCCTGCGCCGCGGCAACGTGCTGGCGCTGCACGGCGCGCCCGACGCGCGCGCCCGCGCGGCCGAGGCGCTGGAGGCGCTCTACCGCCGCCTCGAGCAGGGCCGCCCCGCCGAGGCCGGCGACGTCGACGCCGCCCTGCGCTTCGGCGCCGCCCCCGCCGCGGCGCCCGAGACCGAGACCGCCCGCGCCCGCGACGACCAGCTGGAGATGTTCGCCGGCGGCCGCCTCGAGATCCGCACCCGCAAGAAGACCGTGGAGCCGCGCAGCCGCACCCA
>JBNJGE010000056.1:0-17376 GCA_051747505.1 Pseudomonadota bacterium
AGGAGGGAGAGAACGGGTCGGGTCATGCGGAGCGGGTCTCTCGGGGTTGCGGGAGGCCGGCGGCCTCGGCCGGCCGCGCGGGAGGGCGGGGGCTCGCGCCCGGGGCGGCCGGGCGCGGGGCGGGCAGCGCGACGGCCGCCGGGCGCGGCGCGGGCGGGGCCGCGGCGGGATCGGCCGGGGCGGGGCGGGCGGCCGGCGGGAGCGCCGTGGCGCGCGAGGCGGCGGGGGGCGCTGATCGCGCAGGGGGCGCGGCATCGGCGGCGGCGGAGGGCGGCGTCTCCTCCCCTGCCCCGGCCGGCGGTTGCGCCGGATCGGCGGCGCCGGGCGTCTCTGCGCCTCGGTCGGCGCCGGCCTCGGCCGTCTCCTGCGGCGCCTCCGTCGGCTCGGGCGCGGCTTCGGCCTCGACCGGCTCGGGCAGCAGGGTCAGGCGCACGGGCTCGCCGGCCTCCACGCCCAGCGCCTGCGCGATCTCGGCCGAGAGGAGAAAGCCGGCGCCGGGGGCGCCCTCGCGCAGGGGGAGCAGGCGGGCGCGGGCGGTGGTCCCGTCGGGGGCCTTCACGACGACCTCGCGGGGCGCGCCGGCCCCGGCATGGGCGACCCAGGCGCCGCCGATGGCGGGGCTGCCGTCCCAGATGGCGACGCCCTGGCTGGGGATCTGCGCCGCCGGCTCGGCGGCGCCGGCGGCGGGCGGGAGGGCCAGCGCCAGCGCCGCCGCGACCGCGAGGCGGCGAAGCGGGGAGCCTGGACGGCCCGGGGCGTCGAGACGCATGCGGCGATCTCCTCAGGCGCGGGGCGCATCCCCGCGAAGCTGGGCGCAAGGCTATCCCAGCCCGGCGCGGGAGAAAACCGCGGCGGGGCCTCCGGCTGGACGGGACGCGCGGAATCGGGCTACCGGAAGGGGGCTGCGGAAGGGTGGCAGAGCGGTCGAATGCGGCGGTCTTGAAAACCGTTGAGGGCGAGAGCCCTCCGTGGGTTCGAATCCCACCCCTTCCGCCAATAGACCTCTTTAAATAATTGACTTAAAAGCAAAAAAGCGCCCCGCCAGCAGCCAGGCCCAGCATAAGACCCGCCAACGAAGAAGGCCGGCCCGAAGGCCGGCCCCCTCGCTCCTGCGGCGTCGCGGTTCAGGCGGCGGCCTGGCGCCGCTGCGCCCTTTCGAGCCGCTCCAGATCGTCGGCCAGGCGGCGGGAATTCGCCTTAAGCTCGCGCAGCACGGCCATAAGCCCGTCCAGCGCCTCGCTGTCCTCGACGCCGGTCACGTCGTCTGACAGGCGATCTGCGGCTGTCGCGAGCCCGTGGAGAAACACAGCGTCGTAGTGCACGTCGCCGAGGGTGCGGGGGTCGATCTTCTCCGGCATGGCGTTCTCCCTTGCGTGCCGTTATGCTGATTGCACAAGTGACAATGACACAAGAGGGACATTGTGACAAGCGCACAAGTCAGGGCGGCGAGGGGATTGCTGGGCTGGAGCGTTCGCCAGCTCGCCGAGGCCGCAGGCCTCCACCGCAACACGGTCTCCAACTTCGAGACGGGCCGCTATGGCGGCGGGCCGGAGACGGTCGCCGCCCTGCGCCGGGCGCTGGAGGAGGCGGGCGTTGTGTTCCTGGAGGAGAACGGGGGCGGGCCGGGCGTGCGGCTTCGAAGCTAGCCCTACCGGCGAACCCTCTGCGGCTGCTGACCAAAGCGAGACTGCATCGGCCCGTCGAAGCGGCCGGAGGCCATGTCCTCGCCGACGATGGTGCGGACCAGTTCCCGGCCGTCCGGGGTGCGAGACTTCTCTTGCTGCGTCGGCTGTCCGGTATTGTTGATGACCTGCACGACGGTTCCGCCGCTGCCGATGGCGCGCGCCGTGGCGGCGCGGGAGGTGACGCTCGCCGGGCCGCTCACGAACTCCGGCCCCCGCTCGCCGACGATCCCGAATTTTCCACTGGGAATGCGGCCGCCGCTGTCGAACAGGCCGGCGAAGATGTCCCCGAAGCCGGTCTGCTTGAAGAGCGCGCCGAAGAGGTTGTCGAGCCCGGTGGAAAGCAGACGGCTGCGCAGCTGCTCCGCCACATCCCCGATGCTTCGGGAGCCGTCGATCAGCCCCTTCGCCATGTCGGCGAACTTCTGACCCGCCCGCTCGGCGCCGTCCCCGAAGCCGTCCATGGACTCGGTCATTCCATCGGCCGCGCCTTCCACGGCCCGCTTCGCCTTGCCGGTGTTCTCGGAGATGCCCAGACCGAGCCCCTCCATGATGTTCCGGCCGATCTCCATGAACACCCGGGACGGAGACTCGATGCCAAGCGGCCCCTTGATCCAGCCGGGAAGATCGGAGGCGAGACCGGCGACCGTGTCCTTCAGGCTGTCCCACCGCTGGAACAGGCCTTCCTTGAGCCCGTCGATGATGTCCCGGCCGATGGAGGTCATCTTCCCGGGAAGCTCCGAGAAGAACGCCTGCACCTCGGCCGCGACTTCCGCCAGCGCATCGCGGACGCCGGGCAGGAGGCCGTCGAAGATCCCCAGCCACATATCCACGTTCGCCTGGACGAAGGCGTCGAGCCCCGAGAAGGCCCGCTTGAACCCCTCCACTGCCGCCGGGATGTCTCCCTCGAAGAGGGCGACGACGCCATTCACTGCACCGGAGACGACCTCCACGAGGGCGGTGACCTGCCCCTTGATGCCCTCCCACGCGGCCGACAGGGTGTCTCCGACCCGCTCCGCCGCGACGCCCAGCATCGGGACCGCCTCGACGATCTCGTCCCACTTGGCGACCACCACCCCGACCACAGCCGCAATGCCGGTCAGCCCGGCGACGACGATGCCGATCGGGGAGGCCAGCGCGGCGAGGCCGGCGGCGACCACCCCGAGCGTGACCGCGAGCGGCCCGGCCACCGCGGTCAGACCAGCGATTGCGACGGTGATCTTCTTCGTCCGCGGAGAGAGCCCGGAGAACGCGGCGCCGACTTGCGACAGGGTCTCCGCGATGGACTGGAGCGTGGGCGCAAGGGCGGAAGTGAACTGATTGGCAAGGCCCTGGGCGACCAGCTTCAGCCCCGACATGGCGTCGCCAGCGGACTGAACCTTGTCCGCATCGACCTCGCTGGTGGCAACGCCGAACCGCTGAACCTCTTCCGTCGCCCGGGCGATGACGTCCGGGTTCAGGCGAAGCATCGCCAAGCCGGTCCTGTCACCGAAGACCTTCGAGGCGACGCCTGCCTGCTCCGCCTCCGGGATCATCTCCCGGATCGCGGTCGTGATCTTGTTCACCCGCTCGTCGAGCGGAAGATCGGCCAGGTCCTTCGCCGAAAGCTCCAGCTGCGCCAGCGCATCCTTCGCCGCGCCGGTCCCCTGCTCGGCCAGCGAGACCCGCCGGACCATCCGGCGCAGGGAGCCGTTCAGGTCCTCCTGCGAGATGCCGGCCAGTTCGCTCGCGCGGGCGAGGTTCTGCATGCTGACGACGGTCGTGTCGAACGACTCCGCCATCTTCGCCTGCGCGTCGATGGTCTGAGCCGAAGTCGCGACCGCGGCAGTCCCGATGCCCACCAGCGGGAGCGTCACCCGCGTCGTCAGCTGGCGGCCGGTCTTGCGAAGCTTCTCGCTGGCGTTGGTGAGCGACCTCTGGAGGCCGTTCATGGACGCCTTGGCGCGCTTCGCGCCCTTGTCGAAGGCCGCGCTGTCGAGGCTCAGGAGGGCGCGCAGGGCGCCGATTTCAATCGCCATTGTTGCCTCCTGACCGCCCTGCCATCGCCTTGCTCTCCCGCGCCAGCAGCCGCCCATGCGCCCGCCGCGCGGCCTCGGTCCGATCGTCAGTCATTGAAATACTCCGCAACCTAGGGGGCCTCCCACGGGCGCGCGCCGGCGCCCTGCTTCGCCTTCGACGCCGCAGCGTCGGCGCGCAGCCGCGTCTGCGGCGTCAGGCGCAGCGCCGTCGCCAGCGTCTTGAGCGCCTGCGCGGCCTTGCCGTGCTCGCGCACCAGCGCGAGGTGAGCGTCCATGTCGTATTCGCCTTCGCGCTCGGCCTGGTGCATCAACGCCCCGATGCGCCGCAGCGCGGTCGTCTGGCGGCAGTAGGCGGCGAGAACAGGGTGCGCGCCCGGCTCGAGCCAGCCGGCCGGAAGCGCGTCCACGATGGCCCGCCACACGTCCGCCTGTTCGTCGGTGAGGTCGTAGGGCGCATCCGGCCGCGTCACGAGCTGCGCGCCGCTGGTGGCCAGCTCCGCGCCGGATTTCGGCCCTCTCTCTCCCATGTCCGCCTCCTGCGTTTCTGCGAGTTACTGATTTTTGAGGGTTGCAGCCGGTTTCGGGGCGTGGCCTCCTGAAGTTTCGCCCGCCCCCCCATCAGCGGGGGAGAAGGCGGCGGGCCGGGCAGTCGCTCCCGCCCCGCCTCGCGCCGCGCCCCGCCAGTCAGATCGGGGCCGCGCGTTGTGGAGGTTTTCCCACTCACCACTAACGGGGTTGCCTTTTCCGAGAGGTCAGAGGAGGGCGGCAACCTGCCCGTCTCAGGCTCAGGTGCCGACGCGAAGCAGCTTGATCGCTTCCGAATTGAACACCCCGCCGCCGACCCGCTTCGTGGTGTAGAAACGAACATTCGGCTTGTCGGTGAACGGATCGCGAAGCAGGCGCAGCCCCGTGCGGTCCACGATGATGTAGCCCGACGCGAAGTCCCCGAAGGCGATGGGAGTCTCGCCCGCCCCCACGTCCGGCATTTCCTCGTCCAGCGCCACCGGGAAGCCCAGCAGGCGCGGCGGCTCGCCCTCGGCGAGCGAGTCGGCCCACAGCATACGCCCCTCGCTGTCCTTCACCTTCCGGACCGCCGCGGCGGTCTTGCGGTTCATCACCCAGGAGGCGCCGGCGCGATATTCCGGCTTGAGGGTATACACCACGTCCACCAGCCCATCCTCGGGGCTGTTGGAGGCGTCGCCCAGCGCGTTGGAGACGCCCGTCGGGATCGTCTGAATCACGCCCCAGTCCCGCGCGTCGTCGTCATCGTCGGCCGTGTCGTAGGACAGGATGCCCCGCGGCTTGCCCACGCCATCGCCGCCGATGAAGGCGGAGCCTTCCTTCCGAGCGAACCTCTGGCTGATGTGCTCGGAAAGCCAGGTCGCCAAATCGAAGGTCGAGTCGTCCAGCAGCCGCTGCGTGATCTTCGGCATGGCCGAGATTTCGTGCACGGGGACCGTCAGCTTGCGCAGGGTCGGCGAAGCGGTGTCCGTCCGCGCCTCGCGCTCCTCGACCCACTCGGCGCCGGCCTCGCCGGTGTCGGCGATCTCCTCGAAGAGGTCGGTGTTGATGATCTCGGTCCGCGCGAGCCGCCGCATGGGGGAAATCGCCTGGAGCCGCTGGGTCATCACCGGGCTGAGGTAGGGGACCACGGTAAAGCCGCCGTCCGGGTTGCTGTCGCTGCTCATGCCCGCCGAGACGCCGCCCTGAAGCGACGCCATCGCGCTCTCGTCGCCGTCGCGGATCAGGCGGCGCAGGGCGGCGTTCGCTTCGGTGCGGTCGCGCTCGGACGCGCCGCCGGTCGCGGGACCGCCGGGGCCGACCGTCATGGCCGCGAGGCGGCTGCTCATATCGTCCACGCTCGCGCCCAGCTCGCGCAGCTCGGCGCTGTGTTTCGCGCGGAAGTCCGAGAAGGCGTCATTCAGCTCGGCCAGGACGCGGTTGGGATCGCTCGGCGCCGACGCGCGGACGGCCAGAATCGGGTTGCGGATTGCGTGCGTCATGCTCGCGCACTCCTTTGCATCGCCCCTCGGGGCGGTATGGTTCGGGATGCAAACCGCAGCGTCGTGCGTGCGGGGCGCCTCGGCCTGATGCCGGGCCTTGCCGGGGCGGCGCAGCGTCGTGCGTGCGCGCCAGGGCAGGACCGGACCGCAGCGCACGGCGTGCGGTCCGATGGTGGGAAGAATACCACATTCAGGCGGTTGCGCAAAATCAGTGCGATTTCCGCCCCGTCGCGGCGGCCTCCGTCTGGTCCGCCAGGTCGCGCAGCAGCTCCGCCGTGGCGATCGGCCCGAAGCCGCGCGCCAGGACCGCGGCGCCAACCTCGAGAAAAGCGTCGGCAAGGTCGCGGTCCGTGAGCACCCGGTCGCGGCGGAGGTTGTCCGCCGTCTCGGTCAGCTTGGCGCGGAGGTGCTGCGCCACATCGGGGGTCGTCTGGTCGGTCATCGTCGTCTCCTTCGCTCAGGTCGCCGCGGCCAGGTTCCGCGGCCGGTTTGCCGAATGCCTCGTGGCGCGTATCTCGCCCCTGCCCCGCGCCACCGCAGCCCGCGCGGCGTCCGCGGCGGCCTCCGGGTCGAGCCCCGCCAGGGCGGCGGTCTCTGCGAAGTCGGGCGAGCCGATCCAGGCGACGGCCTCGGGGTCGCCCTTCCGCGCGTCCTCCACGCCCAGCAGCAGCGCAGCCGCCCAGAGGCGGAGCTCGGCGAAGGCGGGGGCGCGGTCAGCAGTCGCGGTTGTCATGTGTCTCGGCCTCCGGCTCGGTCTGCTTCTCGTCCTCGGTCTCCGGCGGCTCGGGCCTCCGGCCGGCCAGCGGAGCCTGCGCCGCCGCGGCTCGGCGGAGGGCCGCCGGGGAGGGGCGGCGAGGCGCCCGGCTTCGATGCTTGCTCATCATCCGTGTCCCGCTGTCCCGGGGCGTCTGCGAGGCGGGACACCGGGACATGCCCTAGGCACATGTCCCGGTTGTCCCGGGACAGCCCGTCCCGTGTCCCGGGACAGTCCCGCCTTGTCCCGGTCAGTCTTCATGGTGCTCCTCGCGAAACCTGCCGAGCCGATAGCGGTCATCGGCGACGATCAGCTCGCCCCGCGCCACCAGCTCGGTCCGGATGCGCTGAAAGGCCTTCTTCTTGCTGTCGGTCGTGTCGGCGGTGCTCATCTCGTAGAAGGCGGGCCGCCAGTCTTCGACATGGACGGACGCGCCCAGGTCTGCGGTCAGGCCCGCGCGCTCCTTCGCCTTGTGGAAACTGTCGAGCCCGCGCTGGAGCGCCGCGGAAAGCGGCTTCCGGCCGGCCTTCGGCGCCTCGCATGGAACCAGCGCCGCGGAGGTGATCGGCTCGCCCTTGCTGTCGGTCCCCAGGTCAACGCTTTTGAGCGTGAAGCCCATCGGATCGGGCTCGGCGCTGTCCTTCGCCTTGGTGCAAGTCACCACCACGGCCTCGCCGTCCTTCTCGACGCGATACTCGTGATCGAGTGCGCCGTGGAGGGCGATGCTCCCGCGGCTGCGCTGCTTGTCGGCATGGCCGGTATGATGGACGATCAGCGCCCCGGCGCCGTGGCGGTCCTTCAGCGCGTCCACGGTCGCGATGAAGGCGCCCATTTCCGCGGTCGCGTTCTCGTCGCCCGGCCCGAAGTTGCGAGCGAGCGTGTCGATAACGATCAGCACCACGGGCCCGACTTCCGCGGCGATCCCGTCCACGGCCTGCGCGACGGCCTCCGCGGAGTTGGCGTCGAGGAACTGCGCCGCAACCCGGGAGACGTAGAGGGGCGCGCCCTCCAGCGTCTGGCCGGTCTCGCGCTCCCAGGCGGAGAGCCGGCGCCGGATGCCGTTTTGCCCCTCGCCTGCAAGGTAGATCACGGCCCCGGGCTTGGTCTCGCGCCCGTGGAACTCCCGGCCGGTCGCAATGCAGCAGCTTAGGTCGAGGGCGACAAAAGACTTGCAGCAGCCCGGGTCGCCGAAGAACTGCGCCAGCGATCCGGCCTCCATGAGGCCGGCCACCGCGTATTCGGGCTCGCGGAACTCGAGCGCATCGGCCCGGATCAGCTCGAAAGCCGGCCGCTGGGGCGGGTCAGACTCGCCCTCCGGCTCGTCCTCGGGCTGCTCCTCGGCCCGCTCCAGCGCATCGTGCGCGCGCATGACCAGCTCGGCCGGGTCTCCGCCCGCCGCCAGCCAGTCGCACACGTCGCCCTTGGGCGGCAGGTCCTCCAGCTCCACCACCGCCGCCGCGACGCCCGCCCTGCGCAGCGAGGCGCGCGCGGCGCGGGCGTGCTTCCGGCCGGCGTCGTCGTTATCGGGGAGAATGACCACCTCGCGCCCCTGCAGGGCCTCGGCGTAGTCGTCGCGCCACTTCCCCGCGCCCTGCGGACAGGTCGTCGCCACCAGCCCCTCGGCCGCGAGCGCGTCAGCATCCTTCTCGCCCTCCACCAGGAACACGGGGGAGGCCGGCGGCGCCGCCATGATCTCGGGGAGCCGGTAGGGGACGCGCCGCACGCCCTTGAGCGACCAGCGCCAGCCGCCGGCGCCATCCGGCGCCCGCTGGCGGAAGTCCTTCGGGTCGAAGCGCACCACCTCGAAAAGCAGCTCGCCCCGCTCATCACGATAGGCGTAGGTCGCCGCGATGCGGCCCCGTCCGCCCTGCGAGCGCGCGCCCGAGGCGCAGGCCGGCCGGTCGGGGAGGTGTCCGCGCTCGCGCAACCACTCCAGCGCCTCGCGCCGCTCCAGGCCGCGCTCGCGGCGCAGGAGGTCGAGCACGCCGCCGCCCTCGTTCGCCTCGTGGTCGAACCAGCGGCCGGCGTCGAGGTCGATGCTCAGCGATCCGCGCGAGCCGTAGCGCCATTCGTTGCGGCCGGAGAAGGCGGGGTTCGGGTCGCCCAGTATCTCCCGCGCCACCTCCGGCGCCAGGGTGGCGAAGTCGTGCGAGGCGTCGTTCATCGGCCGGCCCTCCCCGCGACATGCTCCGCCCAGGTCCTTTCGCAGATTGAGCGCAGGAACTCGGCTTGCAGGGGGTTGCGGAGTTGCGTCTGGCGCCAGTCGTCAGCCCACAGCTCCGGGCGGTCCTTCAGCTCGGCGAGGAACTCCAGCTCGCGCTCGCTCGCGCCGTCGCCCGAGGCGCCCCAGAGGAGGAATTCAAGCCGCTCGCCGTCGTCCGCGGGCCTCTCGCCGGCGGTGACGCGGTTGCGCCAATAGTCCTCGCGGAGATGGGCCATCATGCTCATGCCAGGCCCTCCCCGAAGGCCGCGCGAGCGATCGCCCGCGCCAGCGGCTCGGAGACGTGCACCATCCGGCCGATGCGCGCCGCTTGAAGGTCGAGCGGGTCGGGGTTATCCTCCGGCGCATCGCCTGCCATGACGACACGCCCCCGAAGACCCCGGCGCCCGCCCGCGTCGGGGTTCTTCATGTCGCGCATCATGCGGCCTTCCCGTCGCGCTCGGCGATGGCGCGGGCGATCACCTCATTCAGCTCGGAACGAACCCAGCGGGTCGCGTTCCCGATGCGGACCGGCTTGGGGAGCGTCCCATCCTTGGCGCGGCGCCAGAGCGTGGCGCGCGAGACGCCCAGCAGCTCGGCGGCCGCGGCGTCGGTCATCAATTCGGAGCGGGCTTCCATCACGTCCTCCTCGCAAGTGACGTGATGAAGCTACGTGCGACCCCCGCATGCTGCGGGGAGGGCAAATCGAGATTCTCGGAGGGGTTTGCCACCCCCGCGTTGGGGTCAGCGCCCTCGCAGGAGATTCCGCAAGGCCGACTCGCCCAGCGCCTCCCGGCCGGCGGCGGTCAGCGCGGCATTGAGAACGCAGGCGAAAGGCCCCTCGGCCTTGGCGCTGGGGCGCCGACCGAAGGCGCGCTTCCAGGCCGTCGCCGCCTCGGCGGCGAAGAACTGCACCTCGCCGGGAGTGCGGTCATACTCGCCCGGGCTGCGGCGGTATTCCTGCGCCAGCTCTCCGGCCGATTCCTCCAGCGGCGCCAGGTCGGGCATGGCCCCGCCTCGCCGCTCCAGGCCCTGCCGTAGTAACCTCGCCTCCAGGCCGCCCAGTTTTTCGAGCGCCTTTCCGAGAGCCGCGGCCGCCTCGTTCACCGCCTCCATGCGAGCCGCCGACAGATCCCGGTCAACGGGATCGCGCGGCGAATGAGCAAAGCGCCAGGCGCGGTCCAGATGTCTCAGGAACTTCGCCTGAGCGTCCGGGTCCGCGCACATGCGGCGGCCCGTCATCTCCCATCGTGCGGCCTCGGCCGCTTCCGCTGGAAGAGGCGGCAGATCGTCAAACCATCCGGTCATGCCCTGCCCCCGTCGCGTGCGCGGCCCAATCGTCCATGAGCGCCCGGCGCTTCTCGAACAGGTCGGTGCGCCGATAGGCGGCCTCCGCCTTGTTGCCAACCACATGCGCCAGCGCCGCCTCCTTCACCTCATGCGGATAGGCGACGGCCTCCTCCGCCCAGTCGCGGAAGGTCGAGCGGAAGCCGTGGACGGTGACGGCCATCTTCAACCGCTTCAACACGGCCGCCAAGGTCATGTCGCTCATGGGCCGGCCCTTCGCCGCGCCGGGGAAGATCAGCCCTTCGCCCTCGCCGCCTCGCTCGCGCAGCAGGTCCAGCGCGGCCGGAGAGAGGGGGACGCGATGCTCCTTCTTCGCCTTCATGCGCTCGGCCGGAACGGTCCAGACGGCGCGCTCCATGTCGATCTCCGCCCATGTCGCGTGGCGCACCTCGCCGGAGCGCGCGGCGGTGAGGATCGCGAAGCGCAGCGCCTGCGCGCCGACGCCCTCGGCGGCCTCCAGCCGCGGCCAGAGGTCGGGGAGGTCTTTCCAGGGGAGCGCGGCAAAGTGCTTCTGCCGGGCCGTCTGCTTGGGCAGGGCGGCCTGCACGCCCTCCAGCGGGTTCACGCCCTCGAAAAGGCCCTCGGCCCGCGCCCAGTCCATGACGGTGCGCATCCGCTGCGCCACGCGGCGCGCGGTCTCCGGCTTCTCGGTCCAGATGGGGCGGAGCACGGCCAGCGCGTCGGCCTGCGTCACGTCGCGCACCTTGGTCTTGCCGATCTTGGGAAAGGCGTAGGCCTCGAGGCTGGAGAGCCATTGCGCCGCCGCCTTCGCGTTGCGCGCGACGCCCTCCACGTTGTGCTTGTGGACGCGCCGGGCGGCCTCCTCGAAGGTCAGGCCCTCCGCCTTCTGCCGCTCGCGGTCCGCGATGGGGTTGCCGCCGGCCCTTGCGACCTTGCGGAACTCCAGCGCCTGCTCCCGCGCCTCGGCGAGCGACACGGTGCGCGCGGATCCGATGCCGAGGGCGCGCCGGCGGCCCTGAACCATGCCACGCCATTCCCACCAGCGGGCGCCCGTGTCGGAAATGACCAGATACAGCCCCGCCCCGTCGCAATAGCGGCCCGGCTGCTTCATCCTGTCCACGGCCCGCGCCGTGAGCTGATTGAACACCTCGCGCGGCATTCGATTCCCTCCGCGGGATTCTAACCTTGCACCCGCCAATAGCCCCACCATACTGCCTGCGATTCGGTGAGACAATGGGGTAAGACCGGATGCGATGCGGAGCGACGTGAGGCGACGAATAAGCGAGATAAAACAGGGCTTTAAAAATCTCTCGTTCCCGTCCTAAGCCCTTGGCGAAAAAGCATCTATGGCGGACACCCCTTCCGCCAGCGGCCTTCTCCCTCCCGACATCCGGCCGGCCCGGAAGCCCACGGACGTGATCGCGGGCCGGCGCTCTCTGGCGGGGCGGGGGCGGAGGCCCTAGGTTCCGGGGGTTCTTGCTCAAGCCCAGAGGATTCATGCTGCGCGACCGCCTTCGCCGCCTTGTCGACTCGCCGCGCTTCGAGCGGGTCATCATCGCATTGATCGCCCTCAACGCCGTCACGCTGGGGCTGGAGACCAGCGAGCGGGCCATGGCCGCGGCGGGGCCGGCGCTGGTGGCGCTGGACCGGGCGATCCTCGCGGTCTTCGTCGCGGAGCTGGCGCTGCGCCTGTTCGTGCGCCGGGCGGCCTTCTTCCGCGACCCGTGGCGGATCTTCGACCTGCTGGTGGTGGGGGTGGCGCTGGTCCCCGCGGCGGGGAGCCTCTCGGTGCTGCGCGCCTTCCGGGTGCTGCGGGCGCTGCGCCTGCTCGGCGTCGTGCCCTCGATGCGTCGGGTGGTGGAGGCGCTGCTGCGGGCGCTGCCGGGGATGGGCTCGATCGCGCTGCTGCTGGGGCTGATCTTCTACGTCTTCTCGGTTATGGCCACGAAGCTGTTCGGTGCCGCCTTCCCGCAGTGGTTCGGCACGCTGGGCGACTCGGCCTACACGCTGTTCCAGATCATGACGCTGGAGAGCTGGTCGATGGGCGTGGTGCGCCCGGTGATGGAGACCTTCCCGCAGGCCTGGGCCTTCTTCGTGCCCTTCATCCTGGTCACCACCTTCGCGGTGCTGAACCTGTTCGTGGGCATCATCGTGGATTCGATGCAGAGCCAGCACCAGCAGGAGGCCCATGCCGAGCGCGAGGCGATGGCCGGGGACACCGCGCAGGTGCTGGCCGAGCTGCGCGCGCTGCGCGCGGAGATGGCCGGGCTGCGCGCCCGGCTGGGGGAGCGCGAGGGCGGCGACTGACGCGGGCGCGCGCCAACCCTTCGTTAACGCTTCTCGCCCCAGACTGCGCGCCGCGGGTGGGGAGCCGCGAAGGGGGACCCGGGTGTCGGCGGAAGACTGCGAGAGAGAGAACGGCCCGGCGGCGGGCGGCGGCGGGATGCTGGCGGCCGTGCTGGACTCGACCACCGACGCGGTGGTGATCGCGGACGCGGCGCGGCGCATCCGCGTCTTCAACGACGGGGCGGAGCGGATGTTCGGCCGCAGCGCGGCGGAGGCGCTGGGGCGGGAGATGGAGATCCTCGTCCCCGCCGAGCTCCGCGAGCGCCACGCCGCCCATGTCGCGGCGTTCGCGCAGGAGACGGTCGGCTCGCGCATGATGGACGAGCGGCGCGAGGTGCGCGGGCTGCGCGCGGACGGGTCGAGCTTTCCCGCCGAGGCCTCCATCACGCGCTTCGAGCACGAGGGGGAGCTCCTGTTCGCGGCGGTGGTGCGCGACGTCTCGCGCCGCCGCGAGCGGGAGGACGAGCTTCGCCGGGCCCTGCGGGAGAACCGGCGCAACGGCCGGCGGCTCGTGCAGCTGGAGAAGGAGGCGCGCGGGGCGCGCGACGAGGCCCGGCGCGAGCGGGAGCGGCTCTGGGCGGCGATCGAGGCCCTGCCCCACGCCTTCGCGCTCTTCGACCGGGAGGACCGGCTGGTCACCTGCAACCGGCCCTACAAGGCGCTCTACCGCCAGTCCGCCGCCGCGCTGGCCCCAGGCGCGCGCTTCGAGGAGGTGCTGCGTTTCGGCCTGGCCCATGGCCAGTACCCGGAGGCGGAGGGGCGGGAGGCCGAGTGGCTGGAGGCCCGACTGCGCATGCGCGAGACGGCCGACGGCAGCCCTCTGACCCAGGCCCTGCCCGGCGGGCGCACGGCCCTGGCGCAGGACGCGCGCACCGCGGCCGGCGACCTGGTCAGCTTTCGGGTGGACATCACCGAGATCAAGCGCCAGCAGCGCCGGCTGGGCCGCTACGCGCGCGAGCTGGAGGCGGCCAAGGCCGAGATCGAGCGCCAGGCGCTGCACGACCCGCTGACGGGGCTGGCCAACCGCCGCCTTCTGGACGCGCGGCTGGAGGCGCTGTCGAAGGAGGCGCCCCCGGGGGCGCAGGCGGCGCTGCTGCATGTGGATCTGGACCGCTTCAAGCATGTCAACGACACGCTGGGCCACGCCGCGGGCGACCATGTCCTGCGCGAGGTGGCGCGCATTTTGCGCGAGGAGACGCGGGCCGAGGACCTTGTGGCGCGGGTGGGCGGCGACGAGTTCGTGGTGCTGGTGCGCGACGCCCGCGGGCGGGAGAGCCTGCGCAGCCTGGGCGAGCGGCTGGTGGAGCGGCTGTCGCG
Organism: Pseudomonadota bacterium; assembly: GCA_051747505.1. Lineage (GTDB taxonomy): Bacteria > Pseudomonadota > Alphaproteobacteria > Rhodobacterales > Rhodobacteraceae > Albimonas. Next base: position 13,629 of record JBNJGE010000056.1, read on the forward strand.
CCCCCTGACCTTCGAGGGGCGGCGCTGCCGGATCGGGGCGAGCGTGGGCGTCGCCTGCGGCCCCGCCGCGGAGGTGGCCCGCGACGAGATCCTCAACCACGCCGACCTCGCGCTCTACCGCGCCAAGCGGGCCGGGCGCGGGCGGGTGGAGTTCTTCACCGACGACCTGCGCGCCCAGATGCGCCGGACCAAGCGGCTGGCCGGCGACGTGCTGCGCGCGCTGGACCGGGGCGAGTTCGAGCCGCATTTCCAGCCCCAGTTCGAGGCCCGCACGGGCCGCATCCTGGGCGTCGAGGCGCTGGCGCGATGGCGCCATCCCGAGCACGGGCTGCTGGAGCCGGCGGAGTTCCTGCGCCTGGCCGAGGAGCTGGCGGTCATCGACCAGCTCGACCGGCTGATCCTGGAGCGCTCGCTGGAGGCCGCACGGACGCTGGAGGCGCAGGGGCTGGGAGTGCCCAAGCTGTCGGTCAACGTCGCCTTCCAGAAGCTGAGCGAGCGGGACTTCGCCGCGCGGCTGGACGCCCTGCCCCGCCCGCGGGCGCGGCTGTGCTTCGAGCTGGTGGAGTCGATCTTCCTCGACGAGTCGAGCGACGAGCTGGGCTGGATCCTCGACGCGCTGCGCGAGCGCGAGATCGACCTGGAGCTGGACGATTTCGGGTCGGGGCGGGCCTCGATCCTGGCGCTGCTGCGCATCCGCTTCGCGCGCCTCAAGATCGACCGGCAGATCGTGGAGCCGGTGGTGCAGGCGCCGGCGCGGCGGCGGCTGGTGCGCTCCATCGTCGGAATCGGGCGGGCGGTGGGCATCGACGTGACCGCCGAGGGCGTGGCCACCCCGCAGCACGCCGTCCTGCTGGGGCGGCTGGGCTGCACGGGGCTGCAGGGCCATCACCTGGCCCCGCCCATGGACCTGCCGACGCTGACGGCCTTTCTGGAGGCGCGGCACGAGGCGCCCGCCGAGGCGGCCGGGAGCGTCTGAGCCGCCGCGGGCGGGCGAAACGACGGGCGGGGACGCGGTTGCGCGGGCCGCGCGGCCCCGGCATGGTGCGCCTCCCGCGTCGCGAGGGACGCGGCCCGGCGGGAGGGGGCATGCGCGTCAACGCCGTTTTCGTGATCGCGCTGGCGATCTGCCTACCGCTGGCCGGCTGGGGCGTCCTGGCCCCCGACCAGCTGACCGCCGCCGCCCTGGGCTTCACGCATTACGTCATGACGGGGGCGAGCTGGTGGTGGCTTCTGCTGTGCACCGGCTTCGTGGCGCTGTCGGGCTGGCTGGCGCTGGGGCCCTACGGCGCGGTCAGGCTGGGACGGGACGAGGAGCGGCCGGAGTTCTCCACCCCCTCCTGGCTGGCGATGCTGTTCGCCGGCGGCATGGGCGCGGGGCTGCTGTTCTGGGGCGTGGCCGAGCCGGTGAGCCATTTCGCGAGCCCCCCGGGCGGACCCGGCGGCACGCCGCAGGCCGCGCGCGAGGCGATGGTGATCACCAACCTGCACTGGGGGCTGCACGCCTGGTCGATCTACGGCGTCTGCGCGCTGGTGATCGCCTATTTCGGCTTCCGTCTGGAGCGGGGCTCCATGATCTCCACGCCGATCCGGGCGCTGTTCGCGGGGCCCGCGGGCGCCGGGGCGGGGACGGTGGCGGACGTGCTGGGCGTGGTGGCGGTGGTCTTCGGGCTGGCGGGCTCGGTCGCCATGGGGGTGCTTCAGGTGCGCGCGGGGCTGTCCTCGGTGGCGGGGACGGCGGAGACGCCGGGGGTGTCGCTGGCCATCCTGGGCGCGCTGTTCGTCTGCTACATGATCTCGGCCAGCACGGGGGTGGGCCAGGGCATCCGCATCCTGTCCAACCTCAACATGGCGATCGCCATCGCCATCCTGCTCTTCGTGCTGCTGGCCGGGCCGACGGGCTTCATCCTCGAGACCTTCGTGGACACGCTGGGCGCCTATTCGGCGGGCTTCGTGGAGATGGCCTTCCGCCTGTTTCCCTATGAGGGGCTGGAGGACTGGTCGGCGACCTGGACGCTGACCTACCTGATCTGGTGGCTGGCCTGGGGGCCCTTCGTGGGCATCTTCATCGCCCGCATCTCCCGCGGGCGGACGATCCGGGAGTTCTGCGCGGGGGTCATCGTGCTGCCGACGGTCTTCTCGATGTTCTGGTTCGCGGTCTTCGGGGGAGCGGGCTTCTACATCGAGCTGTTCGGCCCCGGTGGGCTGGCGGAGCTGGTGGCCGAGGACGTCTCGGTCGCGCTGTTCGCCTTCTTCGACTTCTTCCCCCTCTCCGACTGGCTGAGCGTGGCGGCGCTGGCGCTGATCTTCATCTTCCTGGTGACCTCGGCCGACAGCGCGACCTTCGTGCTGTCGATGATGACCACGCGGGGGGATCTGGACCCGCCGGTGGGGCGCAAGATGGTCTGGGGGGCGCTGATCGCCGTGATCACGGCGGCGACGCTGTTCTCCGGCTCGGTCGACGCGGCGCGGGCGATGGCGGCGAGCGGGGCGGTCCCCTTCTCGGCGATCCTGGTGTTGCAGGTGGCGGGGTTCCTCAAGACCCTGCGCCGGCAGGAGAGCACCGCCGGGGCGCCCCCTCTGGCGGGGGCGGCGGAGTGAGGCGGGCGGCGGCGGCGCTGGCGCTGGTCCTGCTGCTGGCCGGCTGCGGGGCGGAGCCGGTCGTGATCGGCGCCAGGGACACGGCCGAGAACCGCATCCTCGCCCGGATGCTGGAGATCCTGCTGGAGGAGCGGGGCGTGACGGCGCGGGTGCGCCCGCCGATGGGCGACACGGCGCGCGTCTTCGCGGCGCTGCGGCGGGGGGACATCGACGTCTATCCCGAATACACGGGCGCGGCGCTGGGGCTGATGGGCCTGCCGGCGAGCCCCGACGCGGAGGCCGCCTTCGCCGCGACGGCGGAGGGGTTCGAGCCGCTGGGCCTGTGGATGCTGGCGCCGCTGGGCTTCGAGGCGGGCTTCGCGGTGATGGCGACGGCCGGGACGGTCACGCGGCTGGAGCTGTCGGCCGTGGAGGACCTGGCCGGGCCTGCGCCGGAGCTGCGGCTGGGCGTGACCCGGGCCTTCGCGGCGCGGCCGGCGGGCGGGCTGCAGGCCTTCCTGGACCGCTTCGGGCTGGTCTTCGAGGCGGTGGAGGTCGTCGAGGGGACGGGGCGCGCGGCGCTCTACGACCGGCTGATCGAGGGGGAGCTGGACGTGGCGGTGGGCATGGCGACGGACCCGCAGATCGCCGCCTTCTCGCTGGAGACGCTGCGCGCGCCGGGGGATTTCTTCCCCGCCTGGGGGGCGGCCTATCTGGCGCGGGACGCCGCGATCGGACGGGAGCCGGCGCTGGCCGCGGCCGCGCGTGCGCTGGCCGGGCGGCTGGACGCGAAGCGGATGCGCGCGCTCAACGCGCGGGTGGCGCTGGAGGGACGCTCGGCCGAGGCGGTGGCGCGCGCGGCGCTGGCGGAGCTGGGGCTGATCGAGCCCGGGGCGGGCGAGCCGGAGGCGCCGCCGCTGGCGCTGGCGGTGCGGCCGGCGGCGCGGGGCTCGGACGCGACCAACCGGGCGCTGCGCGCGCTGCGGGCGGCGAGCGAGGGGCGCGGGGTGGAGGTGGTCGCGGCGGAGCGCCCGCTGGCCGCCCAGCAGGCGCAGCGCGCGCGGCTCGCCCTGGCGCCGGCGATCGCGCATTACGAGATCTCGGGGCGCCGCGCGACGCTCAGGCCCGGGATCGAGGCGGTGGCGGTGGTCGGCTCGGTCGTGGCGCACGC
>JBNJGE010000057.1:0-17311 GCA_051747505.1 Pseudomonadota bacterium
TCGTCAGCCTCCCTGCCGCGCTGACCGGCTGACCAGCTCGGCCGTGCCGAAGCCCGTCAGGCCGCACGCCAGATACACCACCTCCCGGGACACGACCTGGCGCGCAGATGACGTTCGGAAATGGATCGCCCGGCCCGGAGCGTCAGGCCGGGACCGTAATTCGGCGCTGGCGCCGCGCGTCGATCTTCTGAACCAGGGTCGTCATGCCCGGCAGGTAAGACAGCTCCGCCGCGATGTCCATGCCGGGGCGCCGTCGGGGTCAGCCCCCCTGGCCCTCCCGCATCCCCTCCAGCGGGGGAAGGCGGATGTCCCAGCTCTCCAGCGTCAGCTCGCGGCAGGCATGGGCGATGTTCAGGGCCAGCACGGGCAGCCGGCCCTCGCCCGGCCCGGCCGCGTCCAGCTCGCGCTTGAAGCGGACCATGGCGGCCTCCACGGCCCGGTCCTCCACCATCGCCAGTTCGCCCCAGTAGAGCTCCCGGAAGCGGGCCAGCGCCGCCTCGCGCAGCGCCTCGTCCTCGGAGGCGGCGAGGCGCGCGGCGGCTCGGGAGGCGTCGAAGCACAGCTCCATCTGCCGCTCCAGGAAAGGGCGCTGGGCCTCGAACTCGCGCGTCACGCTCAGGTCCCAGACGCTGAAGGCGATGCCGCCCAGCCCCACCGCGGCGCTCACGGCGATGCCCAGCGTCTTGACGGTGGTCTCCTGCATCGGCGCCTCCCGTTTCCGGCTCCGACCCGAGGATGCCATCGCGCGCGGGCCGTGGCGACCGGCGCGGCGCTCTGCTAGGCACGCGCAGCGCGCGGCGGAGCGAAAGGGGACGGAGATGCAGGCGCTGGTCTGGATCGGGGCGGCGATGGCGCTGGCGGGGCTCGCGGGACTCGGCTGGTGCATCCGCGAGGCGATGCGCTTCCGGCGCGCGAGCCGGGAGGGCGCCGTCGATCCGCAGGAGACGCGCCGCCGGCTCGGCCGGCTGCAGGCGATGAACATGGCCTCGGTCGGGACGGCCTTTCTCGGCCTAGCGCTGGTGGCGGTGGCGGCGATCCTGGGCTGAGGGCTCAGGGCTCCCCGCCCGTGTCCCCGCCCGTCTGGCCGTTCCCCGCGGGGTCCTCCTGCGCCGGGGCGACCCCGCTGGCGCGCGCCCAGTCGAGGATGGCCCGGGTCACGACGGGCGTCAGGCCGGGGCTGAGGATGTCGCCCGCCAGCACATGGCCGTTGGGGTCGTCCTCCGGCCCCGGCGTGACGGCCAGCGTCTCCGCCGCCCCGCCCCAGCGCCCGGCGACCTCCCGGATCGCCTCGGGCGAAACGGTCTGGTCCTCGTCGGACAGCACGAACAGCGCGGGCCGCGTCACGCCGGAATAGTCGGTGTAGTAGGCCGTCTGCACCACGGCGGCGAGGGGGACGAGCGCCTCGGTCGGGTAGGTCAGCGTCCAGGCCTCGGCCTGCCCCTCGGCCCGCGGCTCGCTGCTCTGCGTCTCGCCCAGCAGGAGCGGCGCCCACCAGCGGGCGAAGGGGCGGGTGAGCAGGTTCGCGCCCGTCGCCTGGATCTCGAAGGCGGGGGCGACGAAGACGTAGCCGGCCACCCCCTCCCGCCCCGCGGGCTCGGCGGCGGAGATGGCGGTCAGCGCGCCGCCCATGGAGGTGGCGATGACCAGCACCTCCTCGCCGATGGCGCGCCCGACCTCCAGCGCCTCGGCCATGTCCAGCATCCAGTGCTCCGCCCGGGCGCGGCTCAGCGCGTCGCCCGACCGGCCGTGGCCGGCGAGGCGGGTGTAGAAGAGATTGGCGCCGAGCTCTTCGGCCACGCGGTCCGGGACGGGCCGCAGCTCCGCCTTCGAGGCGGTGAAGCCGTGGACATAGACGACGGAGAGCGGGGTCTTCTCCCCCGGCTCGCCCGCCCAGATCACCTCCTTGCGGGCGTTGTCGCGCACGTCCTCGATCAGTCCCTCGGCGGCCGTGACCGAGTCCGCGGCCTGCTGCGGGCTCGCGTCGGGGGGGATGGCGGCCATGGGCAGGACGCCCACCCGCTCGGTCGGGCCGAAGGTCAGAAGGGCGGCGAAAACCAGCAGAAGGCCCAGCAGGACGCGGCTGATCCACTTGCGCATGGCGGCTCTCCGGCGGCGGCGGTCGGCGGAGAAGCTGGCAGCTTCCCCGCGCGGGGGCAAGCGGGCGGGGTCAGAGGGCGCCGTCGCGGGTCAGCTCGTCGGCCAGGTCGTCCAGCGCGCGCCGGGCGCGGGCGGCGAGGTCCTCCAGCTCCGCCTCCGTGATCACGAAGGGCGGGCAGATGATCAGGGTGTCGCCCACCGCGCGCATCACCAGCCCGTTCTCCACCGACAGGTCCCGGCAGCGGGCGCCGGCGGCGACGTCGGCGGGGAAGCGCTCGCCGCTCTCGGGGTCGCGCACCAGCTCGAGGGCGGCCAGGAAACCCTTCGAGCGCGCCTCCCCCACCAGCGGGTGGTCGGCGAGGCCGCCCCACAGCGCCTCCAGCCGGGGGGCGAGGGTGTCGCGCACCCGCTCCACCAGCCGCTCCTCGCGCAGGATGCGCAGGGTGGCGAGGCCCGCGGCGCAGGCGGCCGGGTGGCCGGAATAGGTGTAGCCGTGGAAGAACTCGCCGGCGCTCGCCATCACCGCCTCCGCCACGCGGTCGGAGATCAGGACCCCGCCCATGGGCTGGTAGCCCGAGGTCATGCCCTTGGCGATGGGGCAGATGTCCGGGGTGACGCCGTAGGTCTGATGGCCCCACCACTCGCCCGTGCGGCCGAAGCCGCAGATCACCTCGTCGGTCACCAGCAGGATATCGCGCTCCCGGCAGATGCGGGCGATCTCGGGCCAGTAGCTGTCGGGCGGGATGATGACGCCGCCGGCGCCCTGGATGGGCTCGGCGACGAAGGCGCAGACATTGTCCTCGCCGATGCGGTCGATCTCGGCCTCAAGCTCGCGCGCGCGGGCGCGGCCGAACTCCTCCGGGGTCATGCCCGTCTCGCGGCCCTCGCCGAACCAGTACGGCTGGCTGATGTGGCTCACCCCCTCGATCGGCAGGCCGGACTGGGCGTGCATCGGGGCCATGCCGCCGAGGCTGGCGGCGGCGACGGTGGAGCCGTGATAGCCGTTCCTCCGCCCGATGAAATGCTTCTTGGCGGGCTTGCCCATCGCGTCCCAGTAGACGCGGGCGAGGCGGAAGACGGTGTCGTTGGACTCCGAGCCCGAGCCGGTGAAGAACACGCGGCTCATGTGGTCGGGCGCGACCTCGGCCAGCGCCGCCGCGAACTCCGCCGCGGGCGGGTGGGTGCACTGGAAGAAGGTGTTGTAGTAGGGCAGCTCGCGCAGCTGGCGCGTCACCGCCTCCACGATCTCCTCGCGACCGTAGCCGAGATTGACGTTCCACAGCCCCGACATGCCGTCGAGGATGCGGGCGCCCTCCGTGTCCGTCAGCCAGACGCCGGAGGCGGAGGCGATGACGCGCGCGCCCCTGCGGTTGAGATCGGCGGAGTCGGTGAAGGGGTGCCAGTGATGCGCCGCGTCCATCGCCCGGTAGTCGGCGGTGGAGCGGAGATTCGGCTGGAGGTTCATCTCTCTCGTCCTGTCGTTGGAGGGCCCCGCGCCCGGCCCGCGCTCCCGCCCGCCCGCCCCGCGCGGGCCGGGCGCGGGGCCGGCTCAGGCGGAGTCGAGCCCCTCGTTGCTCAGCAGCGTCAGCCCCTGGCGGACATCGGCGCGGATGGCGAGCCGCAGCCCGGCCTCGTCGCCGGCCGCCAGCGCCGCGATGGCCTTGCGGTGGTAGTCGGACACCCGCCCCATCCCGATGCGGGCGTAGAGGGCGCGCATGGAGGGCCCCGTCTGCAGCCACACCGTCTCGGCCAGCGCCAGCATGGCCGGGGCGTGGGCGCGCAGATAGAGGGTGCGGTGGAACTCCAGGTTGCCGCGGACATAGCCGGCCGCGTCGCCCGCGCGCAGATGCGACTCGATCTCGGCGTTCATGCGCTTGAGCCGCTCGATCAGGGAGACATGGGCGCGGGGCAGGGCGCGGGCGGCGAGCTCGGGCTCCAGAAGGGCGCGGATGGCGGCGAGCTCCTCCACGCGCTGGGCGTTCAGCACGGGGACGGAGACGCGGCCGGAGGTCGAGATCGCCAGCGCCCCCTCGGCGGCCAGCCTCCGCACGGCCTCGCGCGCCGGCGTCATGGAGACGCCCAGCTCCCCGGCCACGCCGCGCAGGGTCACCGGCTCCCCGGGCGCGGTCTCGCCGTGCAGGATGCGCCGGCGCAGGGTCTTGTAGACCCTGTCATGCGCGGGTCCGGCCTCTTCCGGCCTGGGGGCGGGGGCGACCTGCAGGGTGGCGCGGGTTGCGTCGACGAGGCTCATGCGGCTAGCGTGATCACAAATCAGCTCCAAGTCAATCGAGCCCCCCGCATGTCCGATCCTCACCGCCGCGACTACGCCTTTCTGGCCGATGATCCGCACGCCGCCACCCATGACGAGCAGATGTGGTCCGGCGCGCTTTCCTTCTGCCGGCGGCGCTATGCGCGCGACCTGGCGGGGGTGGACGTGGCGGTGGTCGGCGTGCCCTACGACCAGTCGGTGACCAACCGCCCCGGCGCCCGCTTCGGGCCGCGGGCCATCCGCGCCGCCTCCAGCCAGCTCGCCTGGTCGCGGCCCTGGCCTTCCTCCTTCGACCCGTTCGCGCGGCTGACCGTGGTAGACTGGGGCGACGTCCACATCCCCCACGGCAGGCCGACGGAGGTTCCCGAGGCGATCCGCGCCGCGCTCGCCGCCGTCATGGCCGCCGGCGCCACGCCGCTCTGCCTGGGCGGCGACCACTTCACGACCCTGCCGGCGCTTCGCGCCCATGCCGAGCGGCTGGGGCGGCCGCTGGCGCTTGTGCAGTTCGACGCCCACTCCGACACCTGGGAGGCCGAGGACGACTGGATCGACCACGGCACCATGTTCGGGACGGGCATCCGCGAGGGGGTCATCGACCCCGCCCGCTCCATCCAGATCGGCATCCGCACCACGAACGACGACACGATGGGGGTGGAGGTCTACGACGCCATCAGGGTCCACGAGCAGGGGGCCGCGGCGGCGGCCGAGGCGATCCGCGCGCGGGTGGGCGACGCGCCCGTGTATCTCACCTTCGACATCGACTGCCTCGACCCCGCCTTCGCCCCCGGCACCGGCACGCCGGTGGTCGGCGGGCTGGCGAGCTGGCAGGCGCTGGCGATCCTGCGGGCGCTGTCGGGCATCGACCTCGTGGGAATGGACGTTGTGGAGGTCGCCCCCGCCTACGACCAGGCCGAGGTCACGGCGCTCGCCGGCGCCACGATCGCGCTGCAGCTCCTCTGCCTGCATGCGGAGCGGGGGGGCGTGACCGCGCGCCCGCTCGACGCCGGGGCGCAGGCGCGCTAGGGCAGGAGGCATGAGCCAGCCTCGCCCCCTCAACCCGTTCGTGAAGATGGCGCTCGAATTCGGGCCGCTGCTGATCTTCTTCGTGATCTACCAGCGCACGGAGATCTACACGGCCACGGCCGTCTTCATCCCCGTCATCCTCGCCTCGCTGGGGGCCTCCTGGGTCCTGACGCGGGAGCTGCCGCGCATCGCGGTGGTCACGGCGGTGGTCGTGGTGGTCTTCGGCGGCCTGACCCTGTGGCTGCAGGACGCCACCTTCATCAAGATGAAACCGACCATCGTGAACGCCCTGTTCGCGGGCGCGCTGGGCTTCGGGCTTCTGCGCGGGCGCAGCTACCTGCACGACGTGCTGGACCGGGCCCTGCCGCTGACCGATGCGGGCTGGATGATCCTGACGAAGCGCTGGGCGCTGTTCTTCGTCTTCATGGCGGTGCTGAACGAGCTGATCTGGCGCACCCAGACCGAGAGCTTCTGGGTGACCTTCAAGACCTTCGGCAGCCCGGTGGTCACCTTCCTCTTCGTGGCCAGTCAGTTCCCGCTGCTCAAGCGTCATTCGGCGGAGGAGTAGGGGCAGGGCCTGGAAGGTCTTGCCAAGCCTTCTTCGCAAACGATGACGGCAATGCGGGCGCGCCAGAAATTGGCGCGCGGACGCCGGTGGGGCTGAATTTCACCTTTGATTGGAAGTATGTTTGGGAATTATTTTACGCGCAGGGCAAGCGATGCCCCGGCAATCAGGGCCTATTGAATCCTGAGCCCGCCACTCGAAGGTCCCGGCAAATAAGGATAAGGGCGCCGCGCCTCAGCCCTCCGGCGGCGACCAGCCCGCGGCGCGCAGGGCGGGCAGGATCTTCTCCTCCAGGTCGTCGTTCTGGATCGGGCCGACATGCTTGTGCACGATCCGCCCCTCGCCGTTGACGATGAAGGTCTCCGGCACCCCGTAGACGCCCCACTCGATTCCCGCGCGCCCCTTCGTGTCCGCCCCGATGCGGTCATAGGGATCGCCGAGCTCGTTCAGGAACTTCAACGCGTTCTCGCGCGAATCCTTGTAGTTGAGCCCGTGCACGGGGACTCCCATCTCCGAAAGCTCCATGAGCTCCGGATGCTCCACCCGGCAGGGCCCGCACCAGCTCGCCCAGACATTCACCACCTTCGCGCCCGGCTCCTGCAGAGCGGCGGTGGACAGGCCCTCGCCGCCCTCGCGCAGGGGCGCCAGCTCGAACTCCGGCACGGGCTTGTCGATCAGGGCGGAGGGCAGGGTGTCCGTGTCCCGGCCCAGCATGGCGTAGAACAGCCCCGCCATCACGATCACGACGATCAGCGGGATCACGGCCCAGAGGGGGAATTTCCGCCGCTCGCTCATGTCTCGCCTCCCTTGCGCCGGCGCCCGTGGCGGGCCTCCAGCCGCTCCAGCTCCCGCCGGGCGCGGGCGGAATTGCGCAGCGACAGCCCGATCACCACCGCCAGGATCGCCAGCGTCGCCCCGTAGCTGCCCAGCACGTAGCCGGCGTAGTCCCCCAGATCCGGCATCACGCCCCCTCCCCGGCGGCCAGCCGGATCGCCCGCGCCCGGCGCAGCCGGATCTCCGTGCGCACGCGCAGCAGCAGCAGCGCCAGGAACAGCAGAAAGAAGCCCGCGAGGCTGACCACCAGCGGGCGCCAGAACACGTCGGCCACGTTCTGCTTCGCGTCCAGCGAGAGCGACGCCCCTTGGTGCAGCCCCTGCGCCCAGAAGATCACCGCGTAGCGCGACACGATCGCGAAGACCGAGCCGACCAGGCACAGCACCGCGGTCAGGTCGGCGGCCGCGTCCGGGTCCTCGATCGCCGCCCAGAGCGCGATGTAGCCGACATAGAAGAACATCAGGATCAGGAAGGAGGTCAGCCGCGGGTCCCAGGCCCAGGCCGTCCCCCACATCGGCTGCCCCCACAGCGCCCCGGTGATCAGCGCGATCAGCGTCATCGCCGCCCCCACCGGCGCCGCCGCCTTGGCCGCCAGCGCCGAGACGTGGTGCCGGCGGATCAGCCAGATCAGGCTCATCACCGCCATCATGGCGTAGACGTTGATCGCCATGGTCGCCGCGGGGACGTGGATGTAGATGATCCTGACCGTCGATCCCTGCTGGTAGTCGTCGGGCGTGAAGAAGAAGCCCCAGACCAGCCCCGCGCCCAGCGCCAGCGCCGCCAGCCCGGTCACCCAGGGCAGGGCCGCGCCGCTCAGGCGCATGAAGCGGGCGGGATTGGCGAATTCCCAGATGGAGCGCGGGCGGTTCATGCCCTGTTCGATACCGTCCCCGCGCCCCCGCGGCAATGCGCCCGGGGCCGCCCCCGCGCTCACGAGGCCGTGTCGCGCGGATGCGCCGCGCCCCCGGCCCGCCGCCCTCTTGCGCGCGCCCGGCGGCTGGGCCAACCAGTTCCCGAACGCAGCCGGAGGTCACGCCCATGCCCCGCTTCGCCGTCGCCGCCGGACACGCCGCCTCCGCCGAGGCCGGGGCCGAGGCCCTGCGCGCCGGCGGCTCGGCCGTGGACGCCTGCATCGCCGCCGCGCTGACCGCGTGCGCCGTGGAGCCTGTGCTCGCCGGCCTGCTGGGCGGCGGCTTTCTCATGGTGCGGGAGCCGAACGGCAAGGCCCGCCTGCTCGACGCCTTCGTGCAGACCCCGCGCCGCGCCCGCCCGCGCGACGAGTGGGACCTGCGCGAGGTCCACGCCGATTTCGGCACGGCCACCCAGGCCTTCCATATCGGCGCCGCCAGCATCGCCTCCCCGGGCCTCGCCGCCGGGCTGTGGGAGGCGCACGCCCGCTTCGGCCGCGTCCCCATGCCCGACCTCGCCGCCCCCGCCGTGCAGGCCGCCGCCCGGGGCGCGCCCCTCTCGGCCTTCCAGGCCCATGTCCTGCAGGTGGTCGCCCCCATCTATACGGCCACGCCCGCGGCCCGCGCCCTCTACTGCCCCGAGGAGGGCCGCCTCGCCCGCGCCGGCGAGACCCTGCGCAACCCCGAGCTGGCCGACGTTCTCGACGTCTGGGCCCGCGAGGGCGCGCGGCTGACGCAGGAGGGCGAGGTCGCCGCCCTGCTGGTCGAGGCCGCCCGCGCCGGCGGCCACCTGACCCGCGAGGACCTCGCCGCCTACGCCCCCGTCTGGCGCGAGCCGCTGGCCGTGGAGCGCGCCGGCGCCCGCCTGCACCTCAACCCCGCCCCCGGCCTCGGCGGCGCCCTGATCGCCTTCGCGCTGGAGATGATGCCCGACAGGCCCGACGCCGCCGCACTTGCCCGCGCCTTCGCGCTGACCGCCCGCGCCCGGCTGGAGGCGGGGGAGGACGGGGTTCACGCCCTCCTGTCGCCCGAGAGCCTCGCCCACTGGCGCGCCGCCGCCGCGCACCGGCCCGCGACCCGCGGGACCACCCATGTCTCGGCGGTGGACGCCTCCGGCATGGCCGCGGCGCTGACGCTGTCGAACGGGGAGGGCTGCGGCCTGATCCTGCCCGGGACCGGGCTGATGCCCAACAACATGCTGGGCGAGGAGGACCTGCTGCCCGGCGGGCTCGACCGCTGGCGGCCGGACACGCGGCTCGCCTCCATGATGGCGCCCACGATCCTCGCCTGGCCCGGCGGCGCCGTGGCGGCGCTGGGCTCCGGCGGCTCCAGCCGCATCCGCAGCGCAATGGCCTCGGTGCTGGCCCGCCTGACCGACCGGGGCGAGGCGCTGGACGCCGCCATTCACGCCCCCCGCCTGCACGCCGAGGGCCGCCCGCCGGAGGTCGATTTCGAGGACCGTTTCCCCGACGCGGAGCGCGCCGCCCTGCTCGCCGCCTCCCCCGAGGCCCGGCCCTGGCCCGCCGACAGCCTGTTCTTCGGCGGCGTTCATGCCGTGCGCCGCGCCCCCTCCGGCGCCGCGGAGGCCGCCGCCGACCCCCGGCGCGACGGCGCCGCGCGGCTGGGGTGAACGCCCCGCCGTCACGGTTAAGCCGGCCTTAACCCTTCCGCCCCAGCCTCGCGTCGAGGGATTTCCCGTCGCGAGCGAAAGGGAAGGGAGCCGCCGGACATGCCCGCCTGGAACGCCGCCGCGCCGGCGGGCCGCGCCCCCGCGCCCGGCCCGCCGCTGGGCGAGCTGCTGGTCGCTCGCGGCGTGATCACCCGCGAGAAGCTGGAGGCCGCGCTCGCCGCCCAGCGCGGCAGCGGCGCGCGGCTGGGCGAGGTGCTGGTCGCCCGCCGCCTCGCCTCGCCTGCGGCGGTGGCCGACGCGCTGGGCCGCCAGCGCGACCTGCCGCTGGTCGACCCGGCCGCGAAGCCGCCCGACCCCGCGCTGGTCGAGGCCGCGCCGCTCTCCGCCGTCGTCGCCTGGCGCGCGCTGCCGTGGCGCGCGGATGCGGGCGTCCCCGGCGGCGTCATCTTCGCCACGCCCGAGCCCGACCGCGCTGCGGCCGAGGCGCCGGCCCTGCGCCGCGCCTTCGGGCTGGACGCGGACGCGCCGGTCTCCTTCGCCGTCTGCTCGGCTGACGCCTTCGAGGCTGCGCTGCTGGCCCTGCCTGCCGACCGCCGCGCCCTGCGCGCGGCGGGCCGGGCGCCGGCGCGGCTGAGCGTGCGGGGGTTGGCGGGGACGCCCGCCCGCGCGCTGACGCTGCTGGCCGCCGGGAGCGGGCTCGCCGCCCTGCTCGCCGCCCCGCGGCTGGCGCTCGCCGCGCTGTTCCTGGCCGCGGGGCTGCTTACGCTGGTCAATCTCGGCCTGCGCCTCGCCGCCATGCTCATGCCGCCCGCCCCCGCCGCGCCGCTCCGCCGCGCGGAGCCCGAGGCCGGAGGAGACGCCCTCGCCCCCTCCGTCACCCTCATCATCGCCCTCTACCGGGAGCCCGGGGTCGTCTCCGGCCTGATCCGCGCGCTGGAGGCCCTCGACTACCCGCGCGAGCGTCTGGAGGTCCTGCTCGCCACCGAGGAGGACGACCGCGACACGCGCGAGGCCATCGCCGCCGCCGGTCCGCCGGCCTGGATCCGGGTCATTCCCGCCCCCCCCGGGGGGCCGCGCACCAAGCCCCGCGCCCTCAACCACGCGCTCGACTTCGCCCGCGGCGCCATCGTCGGCGTCTACGACGCCGAGGACCGCCCCCATCCGCAGCAGCTTCGCCGCGTGGCGGAGGCGTTCGCGCGCGCGCCGGCGCGGCTCGCCTGCGTGCAGGCAAGGCTGGGCTTCTACAACTCCGCGGAGGGCTGGCTGCCCCGGTGCTTCGCCATCGAGTACGTCACCTGGTTCCACCTGATCCTGCCCGCCCTGCGCCGGCTTGGCTTCCCGGTGCCGCTCGGCGGCACGTCGATGTTCATGCGCCGCCGGGTGCTGGAGCGGCTCGGCGCCTGGGACGCCTGGAACGTGACCGAGGACGCCGATCTCGGGATGCGCATCGCCCGCGCGGGCTACGAGACCGGGCTGGTGGACTCCGAGACGGCGGAGGAGGCCGTGGCCCGCCCCCTCGCCTGGATCCGCCAGCGCTCCCGCTGGCAGAAGGGCTACCTTCAGACCTGGCTGTGCCACATGCGCGATCCGGTCCGCCTGCTGCGCGACCTGGGCCCGCGCGGCTTTCTCGGCTTTCAGGTCATCTTCCTCGGCGCCGCCTCCGCCTTCTTCGCCCAGCCCTTGCTCTGGAGCGCCTGGATCTGGTGGGCGCTGGCGCGCGACAGCTGGGCGCTGCTGGGCGTCTCGGGCCCGGGCGTGGTGGCGCTGGTGGTCCTGCTGCATCTGGGCCAGCTTGTCATGCTGGCCTCGACGCTGGTCGCCCTGCGCCGGGCGGGCCGGCTGCGGCTGGGGCCGTGGAGCCTGACGCTGCCCCTCTACTGGCCGCTCTCCGCCGTCTCCGCCTTCAAGGGGCTGGCGGAGATGGTCTTCGCCCCGAGCTGGTGGGACAAGACGGCCCACGGCGCGCCCGGCGCCGGCCCCCGCGCCCGCCCGCGCCGGCGCGTCCTGCGCGAGGCCGCGCCGCTCGCCGACGCCTTCCGCGTGGCCCCCGCCCGCGCCCGGGCGGGCCGGGGCTGAGTCGGGGAGGGCGCCTTCCCCGCGGACCTCACCAGTCCCAGCCGCCCTTCTCGATCCAGCGCTGGCGGCGTTTCTCGCCGATCAGGCAGTCGATCCGCGGCCCGCGCGCCGCGCCCCCGAGGCCGAGCTGGACGGGGGTGATGCGCGCGTTCCCCGGCGGCGGGGTCCGGCCCGAGATCTCCAGGATCAGCTTGCGGCGTATGGTTTCGGGGAACTTCTCCGCCTCCCACAGGGGCAGGACGAAGCTCGTCGGCCCGCCGGTCACGCAGTCCTCGTAATAGACGTCCAGCTCCCGGAGGCTGAAGGGGCCGTCATAGGCCTTGAGCATCACCGGCAGCCCGTTGATCGTCACCCCCTGCGCCAGCGCCGCGTCGCGCGCCGGGACCACCCCGCCGCCCGAGTTGTTCGGCCCGTCGCCCGAGACGTCGATCACCTGCCGCAGCCCGGCGAAGCCGTTGCCCTCGAAGGCCGCCGCGCCATGCGCCAGCGCGCGAGAGATCGAGGTGCCGGAGGCCGAGCCGGTGCGCGCGGCCTCCAGCCGGTCCGCGAATCGCGCCGCGTCATCGGCGTCCTCGATCAGCGTCCAGCCGCCGATCTCGTTGCGGATGCCCGAACCCGCCCATTCGAGGTAGAGCACCGCGATGCGCCCCAGCAGCCCGCCCCGGATGGCGCGGATCACCTCGGGGTCGCGGAAGGCGCGCACATAGCCCTCGCGCTGAAGCTCCAGCTCCTCGAAATCCATGGAGCGGGAGATGTCCACCGCCAGCACCAGCTCCAGGTCCACCTCCGTCTCGGCGGCGGCCGGGGGCGCGGCCCAGAGCAGGGCGAGCAGGGCGAGGACGAAGCGCATGCCCCAGCTTAGGGGCGTCCGCGCGGGGCGGGCAACGCCGGCGCGCGGGGCCTCACGCGCCCGCGAGGGGCGGCCTCGGCTCGGGGGCGTCGAGCCCCGCTCGCCTCGGGCCGGCCCCTGCCGGGGCCGGCGGGCGCCCGGCGGTTGCTCTCAGGCAGGGCGTTCCAGCGCGTAGAGCTGGCGGGGCGGCCCGCCGCCGGGCGGGACCTCCAGGCCGGCGAGGCGCAGCCCCACCGCCTCCAGCGCCCGGATGGCGGGGATGTCCGAGGGGTCGGCGGCGGCCGTCACCCGCGTGAGCGCCATGACCATGAAGCCATGCACCAGCACCGCCCCCGCGGCCTCCCGCCCCCAGCCGCGCCCGCGGGCGGCGTGCCGGAGGCGCAGAAGCAGCCGCGCCTGCCCGGGGCGGCCGCGCACGGGGGCCAGCCCGCACAGCCCGGCGGCCTCGTCCCCGCGCGGGACGATCGCCAGCGCCCCGAAGGCGCCGGGCGCGGACAGCGCCCCGGCCTGCGCGGCGATCCACTCCGCCGCCCCGCCCGGGCCGGGCGCGTCCTCCCCCTCCGCCCGCGCCTCGGCGAAGAGCGCCTCGAACGCCGGCGCCTCCTCCGCCCGGGGCGGGCGGAGGCGCAGGCGCGGGGTGTCCAGAAGGGGCGCGGCGCGCGGGCCGCCATCCGCCGGGGTCATGCGGTGGAGGTCGGGGCGCGCGCCGGCCGGGTCAAGAGGCCTGCCGGCCGCGGGCGCGGCCTCAGACGCCGCCCATGCTCAGATACTTGATCTCGAGGAAGTCCTCGATCCCGTATTTCGAGCCCTCGCGCCCCAGCCCCGACTGCTTCACGCCCCCGAAGGGCGCCACGGCGGTGGAGGGCAGGGCGTCGTTCACCCCCACGATCCCGTATTCCAGCGCCTCGGCCACCCGCCAGCAGCGCCCGATGTCGCGGGAGTAGAAGTAGGAGGCCAGACCGAACTCGGTGTCGTTGGCCCAGCTCACGACCTCCTCCTCCGTCTCGAAGGGGAAGAGCGGCGCCACCGGGCCGAAGGTCTCCTCCCTCGACACCTTCATGTCCTGGGTCACGCCGGTCAGCACCGTGGGCGTGAAGAAGCGCCCGCCCAGCGCGTGGCGGAAGCCGCCGAAGGCCGTCTCGGCGCCCTTGGAGACGGCGTCCTGCACATGCTCCTCGACCTTCTCCACCGCGGCCTCGTCCACCAGCGGGCCGATCTGCACGCCCTCCTGGAAGCCGTCGCCGACCTTCAGCGCGCCCACGCGCTCGGCCAGCTTCGCGGCGAAGGCGTCGTAGACCCCCTTCTGCACGTAGATACGGTTGGCGCAGATGCAGGTCTGGCCGGCGTTGCGGAACTTGGAGCCCATGGCCCCCTCCACCGCCGCGTCCAGGTCGGCGTCGTCGAAGACG
This sequence comes from Pseudomonadota bacterium, assembly GCA_051747505.1. Lineage (GTDB taxonomy): Bacteria > Pseudomonadota > Alphaproteobacteria > Rhodobacterales > Rhodobacteraceae > Albimonas. Next base: position 13,662 of record JBNJGE010000057.1, read on the forward strand.
ATGAAGGGCGCGTTGCCGCCCAGCTCCAGGCTCAGCTTCTTGATGTCGTCGGCGCACTGGCGCATCAGCACCCGCCCGACCTCGGTGGAGCCGGTGAAGGTCAGCTTGCGGACCTTGGGGTTGGCGCAGAACTCCTTGCCCACGCCGGAGCTGTCGGTGGAGGTGATCAGGTTGAACACGCCCCGCGGGAAGCCCGCCCGCTCCGCCAGCACGGCGATGGCCGTGGCCGAGAGCGGCGTCTGCTTCGCCGGCCGCGCCACCACCGTGCAGCCGGAGGCCAGCGCGGGCGCGATCTTGCGGGTGATCATGGCGTTGGGGAAGTTCCAGGGCGTGATGGAGGCGACCACCCCGACCGGCTGCTTGATGACCACGATCCGCTTGCCCGGATGGGCGGCGGGGATCGTGTCGCCGTAAACGCGCTTGCCCTCCTCCGCGAACCATTCGAGGAAGCTGGCGCCGTAGAGGATCTCCCCCTTCGACTCGGCCAGCGGCTTGCCCAGCTCCGCGCACAGGATGGCGCCGAGGTCGTCGGCGTTCTCCACCATCAGCTCGCCCAGGCGGCGCACCATGGCGCAGCGCTCTGCGGCGAGGCGCTTCGCCCAGTCCTTCTGGGCCGAATAGGCCGCGTCGATCACGGCGCGCGTCTGGGCCGCGTCGCAGTCGGAAACCTGCGCGATCACCTCGCCATTGGCGGGGTTGGTGACGTCGAAGCTCTTTCCGCCCGCGCCCTCCGTCCAGGCCCCGTCGATATAGGCGGCGCCCTGCAGCAGGCCCGGGTCCTTCAGCTCCACGGGAAACTTGACGGCGACGTTCATGGCGAAGACCTCCCTGTCGATGACGGCGCGACCCTAGCGCCGGGGGCGGCGGGCGGCAACGAATCCCCGGCGCCCTCTGCGGAAACGCCCTGACCCGGCCGGGGTTGCCGCGAACTTGACGCGCGCGGTCGTTCAAGTTGACAGCCGGGAAGGCGACGGCGAAACAGGGCGCGACCCCCGGGGCGGCCCGCGCCGCCCCTTCCCTGACCGGCCGACCCGGAGGACAAGCATGAAAAAGGTCTACGGCTCCGCCGCCGAGGCGCTGGAGGGCGTGCTCTTCGACGGCATGACCATCGCCGCGGGCGGCTTCGGCCTCTGCGGCATCCCCGAGAACCTGATCACGGCGCTGCGCGACTCCGGCGTGAAGGGCCTCACCGTCGCCTCGAACAACTGCGGCGTGGACGATTTCGGCCTCGGCCTGCTGCTGCAGACCAGGCAGGTGAAGAAGATGATCTCGTCCTATGTCGGCGAGAACGACACCTTCATGCAGCAGTACCTCTCCGGCGAGCTGGAGCTGGAGTTCAACCCGCAGGGCACCCTGGCCGAGCGCATGCGCGCCGGCGGCGCCGGCATCCCGGGCTTCTACACCGCCACCGGCCTGGGCACGCAGATCGCCGAGGGCAAGGAGCACAAGGAGTTCGACGGGCGCACCTACATCCTCGAGCGCGCGATCAACGCCGACCTCGCCATCGTCAAGGCCTGGCGGGCCGACACCTCCGGCAATCTCGAGTTCCGCAAGACCGCCCGCAACTTCAACCCGGACGCCGCGATGTGCGGCAAGGTCTGCGTGGCCGAGGTCGAGGAGATCGTGCCCGAGGGCGGGCTGGACCCCGACAAGATCCACCTGCCCGGCGTCTTCGTGCATCGCCTGGTCAAGGGCGAGTTCGAGAAGCGCATCGAGAAGAAGACCCTGCGCGCGGCCTGAGCCCGCGCCGCCAATTTCAGGAGGCTTTCATGCCCTGGGACCGCGATCAGATGGCCGCCCGCGCCGCGCAGGAGCTCGAGGACGGCATGTACGTCAATCTCGGGATCGGCATCCCCACGCTGGTGGCCAACTACATCCCCGAGGGGGTGGACGTGACGCTGCAGTCGGAGAACGGCATGCTCGGCATGGGCCCCTTTCCGACGGAGAACGAGCTCGACCCCGACCTGATCAACGCCGGCAAGCAGACCATCACGAAGCTGCCGCGCACCTCCTATTTCGACAGCTCCACCAGCTTTGCCATGATCCGCGGCGGCAAGATCGACATGGCCATCCTCGGCGCCATGGAGGTGGCCGAGAACGGCGATCTCGCCAACTGGATGATCCCCGGCAAGCTGGTGAAGGGAATGGGCGGCGCCATGGACCTGGTGGCCGGGGTCAAGCGAGTGGTGGTCATCATGGACCACGCCAACAAGGCCGGGGAGTCCAAGCTGCTGCGCGAATGCACCCTGCCGCTGACCGGCACGCAGGTGGTGAACCGAATCATCACCAATCTCGGCGTCTTCGACGTGGTCGAGGGCGGGCTGAAGATGGTGGAGCTGGCCGAGGGCGTGGAGATCGACGAGGTCCGCGCCAAGACGGAGGCCACGCTCGTCAGCTGACCGGATTTTCCCGCGAATCCGGGCGGAAGTCATGGCAACGGCGGCTGAGCCGGCGATTCATCGTGGCGTCAGCCGCCGTTAAGGTGTATATTGAAATTTGTGTTCAGTTTGCGTTCGGAGGTCTGCGTGGTTGACCTGTTGAAACGTCTCAGACGTCTCGTCCGATCGTCGTGCGGAGCCGTGACGGTCGATTTCGTGGTCCTGACGTCGAGCGTCGTGCTGCTCGCCGTCGCCGCCCTCGCGCCGCTCGGGGGGAGCCTTGCCACCGTCACCGACGGCATCGTCGCGGCCTTGGACGGGATCGAGGTCTCCCCAGAGGCCGACGCGTCAGAGCCCTCGGGCGATGGGGACGACGACTGACCGGCGAGAGGGAATTCGCCGGGCCTTTGACAAGCATTGAGATGAACTTTTTCCGATGGCGTCACGAGAATCAGTTGATTTTTCTGTCGGAACTGTTCATCTAGGAGTAAGTCGCGCCGGTTCAGGTGCGGCTTTCGAGGCCCCAACAGGGGCGCGTGCCAGGTCCCTGCCGGGGCCAGTCGTAGCGTCCGTCCTCGCAAGCGGAGGGCGGCCTTGGGATGACAGGCTCAGGAAAGCCGGTCCCGTGTGTGTTTGGAGGGAAACCGAATGACCTTCTTCAAAAAGATCCGTCGCGCCGTGCTGGACGAGTCCGGCGCCGTCACCGTGGACTGGGTGGTGCTGACCGCCGCGGTCGTGATCCTCGCCATCGGCGCCATCACGGCGCTCGACGGCAGCATCGAAGCCCTGGTCGGCGACATCAGCGGCGCGCTGTCCGACACCGGCGCTGCCGCTACGGAAGAAGCCGGCACTCTGTAATCCGCTTCGGCCGCTAGGCTTTCGCCAACTGTCCCCGCACCGATTCTGTGGCGCGAGGGCGGTCCACGGAGGCCACAGGCTCTCAGCTGACCCGGCCGTCCCCCGCATCCCCGGCGGGGGGCGGTCGATCCTGCCGCCGGAAGAAGGTCGCGCGTCATGAGATCCGTTGCCATGCTGGTGTTCGTCGTCGGCCTCGCGCTGGCCGGGGGCGCCGCTTACTATGTCTTCAACAAGGTCGAGGCCGCCCAGGCGCGCACCGCGCCCGCCCCCGACCCCGTGCCGATGTCCACAGTGGTCGTCGCCAGGAAACCCCTGAAATTCGGCGCCCCGATCGCCGAGGATGACGTCCGCGTCATCCAGTGGCCCGCCGCCCATGCGCCGGAGAACGCCTTCTCCAAGCCGGAGGAGCTGTTC
>JBNJGE010000058.1:0-17184 GCA_051747505.1 Pseudomonadota bacterium
CGGGCGAACTTCTTGTACTTGATCCGCTTGGGCTCCACCGCGTCCGGGCCCAGCCGCTTGATCTTGTCCTTCTCGTACTCCTCGAAGTTGCCCTCGAACCACTCCACGTGGCTCTCGCCCTCGAAGGCGAGGATGTGGGTGCAGATTCGGTCCATGAACCAGCGGTCGTGGCTGATGACCATGGCGCAGCCTGCGAACTCCTCCAGCGCGGCCTCAAGCGCGCGCAGCGTCTCCACGTCGAGGTCGTTGGAGGGCTCGTCGAGCAGCAGCACGTTGCCGCCCGAGCGCAGCAGCTTGGCCATGTGCACCCGGTTGCGCTCGCCGCCCGAGAGCAGGCTGACCTTCTTCTGCTGGTCGCCGCCCTTGAAGTTGAAGGCGCCGACATAGGCCCGCGAGTTCACCTCCGCGTCGCCCAGCCTGATGACGTCCAGCCCGTCGGAGATCTCCTCCCAGACGGTCTTGCTCCCGTCCAGCGCGTCGCGCGACTGGTCCACATAGGACAGCTGCACCGTGTCCCCGAACTCGATGGACCCGCCGTCCGGCTGCTCCTGCCCCGTGATCATCCGGAACAGGGTGGACTTGCCCGCCCCGTTGGGCCCGATCACGCCCACGATGCCGCCCGGCGGCAGCGAGAAGCTCAGGTCGTCGATCAGCAGGTTGTCGCCATAGGCTTTCGAGACGTTCTCGACCTCGATCACCCGGCTGCCCAGCCGCGGCCCGTTGGGGATGATGATCTGCGCCTTGCCCACGCGCTCGCGCTCGGACTTCGAGGCCAGCTCCTCGTAGGATTTCAGACGCGCCTTGGACTTGGCCTGCCGCCCCTTGGGGTTCTGGCGCACCCATTCCAGCTCGCGCGCCAGCTCCCGCTGGCGGGACTTGTCCTCCCGGCTCTCCTGCTCCAGCCGCTTGGCCTTCTGCTCCAGCCAGCTGGAATAGTTCCCCTCGTAGGGAATCCCCCGGCCACGATCCAGCTCCAGGATCCAGCCCGTGATGTCGTCCAGGAAATACCGGTCATGGGTGACGATCAGGATCGTGCCCTTGTACTCGATCAGGTGCTTCTGCAGCCAGGCGATCGTCTCGGCGTCCAGGTGGTTGGTCGGCTCGTCCAGCAGCAGCATGTCCGGCGCTTCCAGCAGCAGCTTGCACAGCGCCACGCGCCGCTTCTCGCCGCCCGACAGGGTGGTGACGTCCGCGTCGTCGGGCGGCACGCGCAGCGCCTCCATCGCCACGTCCACCTGGCTGTCCAGGTCCCACAGGTTCTGGCTGTCGATCTGGTCCTGCAGCTCCGTCATCTTCTCCATGAGCTCGTCGGAGTAGTCCTCCCCGATCTTCATGGCGATGTCGTTGTATTCCTGCAGAAGGGCCTGCTTCTCCGCCACGCCCTCCATGACGTTCTCGCGCACCGTCTTGGACTCGTCGAGCTGCGGCTCCTGCGGCAGGTAGCCCACCCGCGCGCCCTTGGCCGCCCAGGCCTCGCCCTGGAAGTCCTTGTCCTGCCCGGCCATGATCCGCATCAGGGTGGACTTGCCCGACCCGTTCACGCCGACGACGCCGATCTTCACCCCGGGCAGGAAGTTCAGCCGGATGTTCTCGAAGCAGGTCTTGCCGCCGGGATAGGTCTTGGAGACCCCGTCCATGTGATAGACGTACTGGTAGGAGGCCATGCGTCGCCGATCCTCTCGCGCTCGTAATTCAGGGGTTTGCGCGCGTTCTACAGACGCCCCCCGCCGCTGGCAATGCGGGCGGCCCGATTGACAGCCCGCGGCGCGCCCGCGACAACCGCCGCTCACGTCCGCCGCCGGAGGGGGAGCGCGCCCGTGCTCCAGGGCCTGCCCATCGCGACGCCGGGGCTGCGGGTGGGGCTGCTGGGCGGCTCCTTCGACCCGCCGCATGCCGGCCACGTCCATATCACGCGCGAGGCGCTCAAGCGCCTTGGCCTGCACAAGGTGTGGTGGCTGGTCTCGCCGGGCAACCCCCTCAAGCCGCACGGGCCGGCCGACCTCACCCGCCGCCTCGCCGCCTGCCGGCGCGTCATGCGCGACCCCAGCGTCGAGATCACCGACGCCGAGGCGCGGCTGGGGACCGTGCGCACCCATGACACCCTGCGCGCCCTGCGCGCCATTTATCCTCAGGCGCGCTTCGTCTGGCTGATGGGCGCCGACAACCTCGCCACTTTCCACCGGTGGGAGCGGTGGCAGGACATCGCGAGGATGGTCCCCATCGCCGTCCTCCCCCGCCCCGGCGCGCAGATCGCCGCAGGCCTCTCTCCGGCGGCGCGGCGCTTCGCCGCCGCCCGCCTGCGCCCGGAGGCCGCCAAGGCCCTGCCGGACCTGCCGCCCCCCGCATGGACGCTGCTGCCCGGGCCCATGTCGGACCTCTCCTCCACCTCCCTGCGCGCCGCCGGCCGCTGGCCCGCCCGCGGTTGAGGCGCGGCCGTCCTTGGGGCAGGATCGCCCCGCAGTCGCGCTCCCGGAGATTCCGCCCAGCCATGCGTTCCCCACTCCGCGTCCCCCGCCGCGCCGCGCTGGCCGGCCTCGCCGCCCTCCTGCTGGCCGGCGCCGCCCAGGCCGGGGCCCCCGCGCGATCCGACTTTCCGCCCCCGCGCCCCGACCCCGGCGCCCGGCCCCCGGCGCCGACCGGCCTCGCCGCCCCCATCGCCGAGGCCCGCGCCCCCTCCGGCCGGCTGGGCTACGCCCTGATCGACCTCGAGACCGGCGAGATGCTCGAGGCCCGCGCCGCCGACGAGACCTTCCCCCCCGCCTCCGTCGCCAAGGTCTTCACCGCCCTCTACGCGCTGGAGACGCTGGGCCCCGACCACCGTTTCGAGACCCGCCTCGTCGCCGGGACGCCCCTCAGGGAGGGCCGCGTGGAGGGCGACCTCGCCCTCGTGGGCGGCGGCGACCCGGAGCTCGACACCGACGCCATCGCCGAACTCGCCGCCCAGGCCCGCGACCGCGGCCTGCGCGCGATCGCGGGGCGCTACCTCGCCCAGGCCGATCTCTGGCCCGAGACCCCGCGCATCGACCCGGGCCAGCCCGAGGAGGCCCCCTACAACCCCGCGGTCTCCTCGCTGAATCTCGATTTCAACCGCGTCCTCTTCTCCTGGCAGCGCAACGGCGGCGCCTACGACCTCAGCCTCGAGGCCCGCGGCCTGCGCGAGTCGACGGCGCCGCGCCTCGTCTCCATCGAGCTCGGCGACGACCTCCCCCGCGTCTTTCTGCGCGAAGAGGCCGGGGGCGCGGCCCGCTGGCGGGTGGCCGAGGCCGCGCTGGGCGGGGGCGGCAAGCGCTGGCTGCCCGTGCGCCGCCCCGCCCTGCACGCGGCGGAGGTCCTGCGCAGCTTCGCCGAGCGCAACGGCGCGCGCCTGCCGCCCGCCGCGATCGGCCACGCGCCCGAGGGGGGCGTGCCGCTGGCCACGTGGCGCAGCCGCCCGCTGCGCGAGATCCTGCGCGACATGCTGGACTACTCAACCAACCTGACCGCGGAGGTCACGGGGCTCGCCGCCACCCGCGCCCGCGGGCGGCCGGTGCGCGAGCTGGAGCTGTCCGGGGCGGCGATGACCGACTGGGCGGCGCGACGCGCCGCCGAGGGCGCCGGCCTCTCCGCTCCGCCCCCGCCCAAGCCGAAGGCGCTGCGCGCGGCCTCGGCCTCGGCGGCGGCCCGCCCGGTGAAGGCGGCGCCGGCGCTCTCGGCCGGGATCGCGGCGACGATGCTGAGCCGGACGGGGGCGGGCGTGCCCGCCTCCGCGCTCGCGCGCGGCGGGGAGGCCCTGCCGGGCATCGACCTGCGCAACCATTCCGGCCTGACGCGCGACTCCCGCGTCAGCCCCCTCGCCATGACGGCGCTCCTGCGCGCCGCCGATCTGCGCGGCGGCGGGCGCGGACGTCCGGGAGAGCTGGAGGGGCTGCTCGACGAGGTCGATCTGCGCGGCGAGCATCGCCTGCCCGAGGGCGCCTCGGCCGTGGCCAAGACCGGCACGCTCTACTTCGTGCGCGGCCTCGCCGGCTACATCACCTCGTCCAGCGGCCGCCGCCTGGCCTTCGCCATCTTCTCCGAGGACCTGGCGCGGCGCGAGGCGCTTGGCGACGTCTCCAGCGGCCGGGGCTCGCGCGGCTGGCTCGCCCGCGCGCGGGAGCTGGAGCGCCGCGTGGTCCGCGCCTGGGCGGCGGGCTACTGAGCCCGGCCGGGGCGGCCCTCGCGGCGCGCGCCGCGCCGCATCGCCCCGCCCGGCCGGCCCCTCTGCGGCTGGGCGAGCCCGGTCGGTGGTGGGGCGCGGCGGTTTCCGCGGCCCGGTCCACTGCGGTTCCTAGATGACTCGGAGCTTGTCGGGCGACATAACTCTCACATGACTCTTCGGACGAGCGCGAACGAGGTCGGCAAGCGTCTTCGGGCGATCCGCAAGGCGTATGGGGTCGCCACATCGGGCTCGCTCGCGATCTTGGCGTGACCCACTCTTTCATCTCGAACTGGGAAAGTGGCCGGTCGCGTCCGAACCTCGCGATCGCTGACAGGATCTGCGTCAGGTTTCGTGTCCCGCTGGACTGGTTGTTTCTCGGACGCCGTGACTATCTGACCGTTGAAACCGTCCGCCGACTGGAGAACCAGGCCGGCGCAGACCCGGGCTCGGATCGAGACTGATGCTGAGCGAGCGGCCGTTCGGCCCGCCGAATTAGGACGCGCCGCGTCAGGAGGCCGCCTCGCCGGAGGGAACCCGCGCATGCCGCGCCCGCGCCCCCCGCTCGATCGCCGCGGCCGCCAGCCGGCCCACATTGAGGTCGTAGCGCAGCATCTCCAGCCAGCGCAGCTCGGTGATCTTCACCGTGCCGTCGGCCGCGGCCACGTCGCAGGCCATGGCGTAGGCGGTCTCGTTGAGCCCGTCGGGCAGGGCCTCCTTGATCAGCCCGATGATCGCGTCCAGCCCGTCCTCCTCGCTGATCAGCTCCAGCAGGGTCCGGGTGACGAATTTCAGCCGCTCCGGATCGTAGCCCGCGAAGGCGGGCATGGCGCCCACGATGCGCTCGATGGAAAGCAGCTCGTTGCTGCTCAGGCGCTCGTCGGCCATGGAGGTGGTCACCATGGCGGCGACCAGCGCGTCCTGGGGAGTGAACACGGACATCGGGGGGCCTCGCGGATCGGGCTTCGGACGATCGCGCCCCGCGGCGGCCGCCGGGCGCGCGACCCGATCCTTACGGGCCGCCCGCGCCCCCGGCAACCCCGCCTCACGCGCCGCGTGAGCGGGCAGGAAATTCTCAACGATCGTATGCACAGGTTGTGCACGCGGTGCGCACGGGTTGCGCACGCCATTTGCAGGCGCCCATTGACGCCCCGGCGACCCGGTCCTAGAGGGGTCGCCTGCCGCCGTCCGCCCGTATCCTGCAGGGACCGAACCGATGACCGAGCTCCGCGACGCCGCCCTCGCCTCCAAGGCCTGGCCGTTCGAGGAGGCGCGCAAACTCCTGAAAAGGTTCGAGAAAAATCCACCCTCCAAGGGCTACGCCCTGTTCGAGACCGGCTACGGCCCCTCCGGCCTGCCCCATATCGGCACCTTCGGGGAGGTGGCGCGCACCACCATGGTCCGCCACGCCTTCGAGACGCTGTCCGACATCCCGACCCGGCTGATCTGCTTCTCCGACGACATGGACGGGCTGAGAAAAGCGCCCTCCAACGTTCCCAATCGCGAAATATTGGAGCAGGATCTCGACCTGCCGCTGACTAAGGTCCGAGACCCTTTCGGGACGCATGACAGCTTCGGCGCGCACAACAACGCCCGGCTTCGCGAGTTTCTCGACGCCTTCGGCTTCGAATACGAATTCGCCTCCGCCACCGAATACTACAGGTCAGGCCGCTTCGACGACACGCTCCTCCTGGTCCTGGAGCGCTTCGACGCCATCATGGAGATCATGCTCCCCACCCTGGGCGAGGAGCGCCGCGCCACCTACTCCCCCTTCCTCCCCGTCAGCCCGAAGACCGGCAAGGTCCTCCAGGTCCCCACGCTGGAGCGCGACGTCTCCAAGGGGACCGTCACCTACCGTGAGCCCGACGGCGAAGTCATTGAAATCCCTGTCACAGGCGGCCACTGCAAGCTGCAGTGGAAGCCCGACTGGGCCATGCGCTGGTGCGCCCTGGGCGTCGATTACGAGATGTTCGGCAAGGACCTGATCCCCTCGGCCGAGATCGGCCGCAAGATCTGCCGCGCCCTCGACCGCCCGGCGCCGGAGATGTTCAACTACGAGCTCTTCCTCGATGGCGAGGGCCAGAAGATCTCCAAGTCCAAGGGCAACGGCCTGTCCATCGAGGAATGGCTCCGTTACGCCAGCCCCGAGAGCCTGTCCCTGTTCATGTACCAGAAGCCGAGAACGGCCAAGCGGCTGCACTGGGACGTTATCCCCAAGACGGTGGACGAATACGCCCAACATCTGCGCGCCTTCGAGGGGCAGGACCTCAAGGCACGGCTGAACAACCCGGTCTGGCACATGCATCAGGGGAACCCGCCCAAGGACGACATGGTCGTCCCCTTCTCGATGCTGCTCAACCTCGCCTCCGTCTCGGGCGCCGAGGACAAGGCGACTCTCTGGGGCTTCATCCGCCGCTACGCCCCCGAGGCATCGCGCGAGACCAACCCGGGCCTCGACGCCGCCGCGGCGCGCGCGGTCGCCTACTACCAGGACAAGGTGAAGCCTTTCAAAAGCTTCCGTGTCGCCACCCCGCAGGAGGCCGCCGCCCTCTCGGAGCTTGCCGAGCGTCTGCGCGCCTGGGACGCTCCGGCGGAGCCCGAGCCCCTGCAGGATCTGGTCTACGAGATCGGCAAGAAGCACGGCTTCGAGCCGCTGCGCGACTGGTTCCGCGCCCTCTACGAGGTCCTTCTGGGCGCCTCGCAGGGCCCCCGCTTCGGCGGATTCATCGCCCTCTACGGCGTGGCCGAGACTGCGGACCTGATCGAGCGGGCGCTGAAGGGCGAGCTCGCGGCCGCCTGAGGCCGGCGGTGGCGCAGACGATGGTCAGCCGCCGGCGGGGCGGGGCGAGCAGCAGGACGTAGGCGGTCACGAGCAGCAGACCGCGCCCCGGCGGCAGCCCCGCCCGCCGTCGCGCCGGGCCCCAGGGCAGGAAGCGCCGGGATCTGCGCAAGGCGGAGCGGGCAAGGACGGGGGCGCATCTCGACCTCGTAGGCAAGGGGGCTCGCCGCGGCCGCCGTCTCCAGCGCCCGGTTCAGAAGCTGCGCCAGACCCCGAGGCGCAGGTCCAGCCCCTCGCTGATCTTCCGGCCCCAGACCGGGGCCTCCGCGCGCAGATAGATGCGCATGCCCCGGCCCATGTCGCGCGCGAGCGTGCCGGTCAGGCGCAGCACCTCCCAACCTGTCGCGGCGCGGTCGGCCATCAGGTCCGCCTCCGCCCCAGCCATCGCCGTCCAGCCCGCGGCGGGGCGCAGGCCCGTCGCCACGGAGGCCAGCAGCCGGTCTGCGCCGCCGCTTTCCATGCGCCAGCCCAGACCGCCCTCGCTCCACCCGCCGCCGAGCGGGGTGGCATAGCCCTTGCCGACCAGCAGGCGCGAGGTGGTGTCGGGCGAATCCCCGGACCCGCCCAGGCCTGCCCCGAACTCTCCCTGGAAGGCGGCGACGGCGCCGTCCTCGCCGCGCCACAAACGCTGGCGCACGAAGCCCTCGACCCGTCCGCGGAAACCGGGATCGCCGGTCTCGTGCTGCTCGGTGACGCTGAGGCCGAGGGTGACGCCCTCGCGCCAGCCGAAGGCGAAGTGGAGGTCCCGGCGCAGGCCGGTCGGCCCGTCCGGGTCCGGGCCGCCCGAGACGCTGAGAAAGCGGCTTCCCTCGGGCTCCGTCCAGGGGCCGGCGGAGGCGTGGGGCGGCGAGAGGCTCACGCCCAGCACGAGGGCGGGGATCGCGAGGAGAAGATTGCGCATGGCCGGGCTCCTCGGTTGCGGGACCCGGCGATAGTGATTTCGTTAAGTAAAGGAAGGGTGAAGCGGCGGGGGCCGCGCTCACCCCCGCGCCGGACGCGCTCCCAGCGCCCGGTCCAGCAGCCCGAAGGCCAGCATGCCCGCGGCCATCGAGACGCCGAAGACCACCAGCGGCGCGCCGCCGATGCCGAAGGCGGTGAGCCCCGGGCCGGGACAGATCCCGACCAGCCCCCAGCCGACGCCGAAAACGGCCGAGCCTGCGATCAGCCGCCCGTCGATCGACGGGCGCGCGGGTTTGGGAAGCGGTCCTCCGAACACCGCCACCGCCCGGCGATAGGAGAGCAGCCAGGCGATCGAGCTGACGCTGACCGCCCCGCCCATGACGAACATCAGGGTCGGGTCCCAGGTCCCGTCCGCCATCCCCGAGACGTCGAGGAAGGCCAGCACCCTCGCCGGGTTGGCCATGTCGGAAACCAGCAGGCCGAGCCCGAAGACGAGGCCGGCGGCGAGAGAGACGATCATGCGCATGGCAGCCTCCTTACAGGACCTGTCCGGCCGCGACGGTCAGGATCGCCGCGCCCATGAAGGTGGCCATCGCGGCCATGGAGCGGCGCGACAGCCGCGCAGAGCCGCAGACCCCGTGCCCGGAGGTGCAGCCCGAGCCCAGGCGGGAGCCGAAGCCCACCAGCAGGCCGGCGGCGACCAGCAGGCCCGTGTCGCCGGTCACGGCGATCTCCTTGGCGCCGCCCAGCGCGAAATAGAGCAGGGGGGAGAGCATGAGACCCAGGACGAACAACGCATTCTCGCCCGCCAGCCGCCGGCCATGGCGCCCGCTCGGCAGGCCCCGCGCGAGGTCGTCGAGCAGCCCGCCGGCGATGCCGCTGACGCCCGCGATGCGTCCGTTGCCCAGCAGGAACAGCCCCGCCGCCGCGCCGATCATTGCGCCGCCCAGCAATCCGTTCATCCAGTCGGGATTCATGCCGCCTCCATGACGTATTCAGCTTGGCGAATGGATAGGGCCGGGCGGCCTCGGACGCAAGGTTGCCGGGCGAAAGTCTTGACCCGGATCATGGCGTCCTTCGTCGCGCGACGGGGAGCGGTTGCCAGGCAGGGGGGCTGTCCCGCCGCAGCACGGCGGCCGGCGGCGCAAGCGCGTCCCGGGCGCCGGGGCCGCCGTCATGACGCATGCCCTCGATCGCTGCGTGCGCCGGTCGGGGGGCTGGCCCAACGACGCCTACCGGCTGCCGCCCGCTCCGCCTCCGGACGTGCGAGCCTTCACAGCCCCAGCGCGTCCTCCCCGCGGTCGAGCATAACCGGGATGACCAGCTCCTCCTCGTCCTCGAGATGGCGGTCGAGGATCCGCTCCATGGCCGAGAGCTCGCCCTCCAGCGCGCCCAGCGCGCGTTTGGGATCCCCGTCGCTGGCGGCCAGCGCCTCGAGGGCCGAGCGGGTCTGCGCCCCGAAGCGATCCAGCGCGTCGTGGATGACGTGATGGTCGCGGTCGAGAATCTCGAATCCCCGGCGCAGCCGCGGCTCCAGCCGGGTCAGCGCGGGGAAGTAGTGGTGGTCCTCGATGGTGTGGTGCAACTCCAGCTCGCCGACGAAGAAGGTCGCCACCCGGCCGAATTGGCGCGGGAACGCGGGGGCGGGCCGGGCGGCGTCGAGGCTCTCGGCGTTGAGCCGGCGCATGACCGACAGCGCCTCGCGGAACATGGCGTGGCGGTCGAGATAGAGGCGCGTGGTCGGCCCGAAACTGGGGTGGTCGCCCCAGATGCGGCGCGGATAGGCGCCCAGGAGGAAGCGCAGCTCCTCCGGCAGGCCGGGGCGGGTCTCGAGGGCGGTGTCGTCGGTCATCGGCGCTCCGGGGCTTGCGGACTGCCCGAGGGATAGGGTCCGCGACGCCCGGCGCCAATGACCACGGATCGTTGCGAGATCGGAAACGGTCATGAAAAGGGGCGCCGCGATCCGCGGCGCCCCGGCTTGCGGCCCTAGCGGTCTGCTTCAGTTCTTGGACTTGTCCACCATGCGGTTGGCGGCGATCCAGGGCATCATGCCGCGCAGCTTCTCGCCGACCTCCTCGATCTGGTGGGCGTCGTTGCGCCGGCGGGTGGCCTTGAACATCGGCTGGCCGGCGTTGCACTCGCGCATCCACTCGGAGACGAATTTCCCCTGCTGGATGTCGTCCAGCACCGCCTTCATGCGGGCCTTGGTCTCGTCATAGGGCAGGATGCGCGGGCCGGAGACGTACTCGCCGAACTCCGCGGTGTTGGAGATCGAGTAGTTCATGTTGGCGATGCCGCCCTCGTAGATCAGGTCCACGATCAGCTTCACCTCGTGCAGGCACTCGAAATACGCCATCTCTGGGGCGTAGCCGGCCTCGACCAGCGTCTCGAAGCCCATGCGGATCAGCTCGACGACGCCGCCGCAGAGCACCGTCTGCTCGCCGAACAGGTCGGTCTCGCACTCCTCCTGGAAGTCGGTCTCGATGATGCCCGAGCGCCCGCCGCCGATGGCCGAGCAGTAGGAGAGCGCCGTCTCCAGCGCGCGGCCGGAGGCGTCGTTGTTCACCGCCACGAGGCAGGGCACGCCGCCGCCCTTCACGAACTCGCCGCGGACGGTGTGGCCGGGGCCCTTGGGCGCCATCATGATGACGTCCACGCCGGGCTTGGGCTCGATCAGGCCGAAGTGCACGTTCAGGCCGTGGGCGAAGGCGATGGCCGCGCCGTCGCGCAGGTTGTCGTGGATGTGGGCGTAGTAGGTCTGGGCCTGCAGCTCGTCGGGCATGGCCATCATCATGACGTCGGCCCATTTCGCGGCCTCGTCGATGGCCATGACCTTCAGCCCCTCGGCTTCGGCCTTGGCGGCGCTGGAGGAGCCGGGCCGCAGGGCGACGGCCAGGTTCTTCGCGCCCGAATCCCGGAGGTTGAGGATGTGCGCGTGGCCCTGGGAGCCGTAGCCGACCACGGCCACGTTCTTGTCCTTGATCAGGTTGATGTCGCAGTCGCGATCGTAATAGACGCGCATCGGGTCTCCCCCTCGTGCTTTTTCCGGGCGGTTTCGTGTCCGACATTGCGAAGGGACGCGCCGCCCCGCAATTTCCGTTCGCGGCCTAGACGAGGCGCGGCGCCTTGTCCATAGCTGCGCGCGCCCGCGTCGCGTTGCGCGGGGCCGCCCGCGCCTCTACGTGAAGCCCCACGGAACAGGGAGAGAGACCCGCCCATGATCGGACGCCTCAACCACGTCGCCATCGCCGTGCCCGACCTCGAGGCCGCGGCCGAGCAGTACCGCAGCGCCCTCGGCGCCAAGGTCGGCGAGCCCCAGCCGGAGCCCGAACACGGCGTCACCGTGATCTTCATCGAGCTGCCCAACACCAAGATCGAGTTGCTGCATCCGCTGGGCGAGGACTCCCCGATCCTGGCCTTTCTGGAGAAGAACCCGTCGGGCGGCATCCACCATGTCTGCTACGAGGTGGAGGACATCTACGCCGCGCGCGACCAGCTGAAGGCTGCGGGCGCGAGGGTGCTGGGCGACGGGGAGCCAAAGATCGGCGCGCATGGCAAGCCGGTTCTCTTCCTGCACCCAAAGGATTTCAACGGGACCCTCACGGAACTGGAGCAGGCGTGACCATCACCGGAGCCATCGTCCTTCTCGCCGTCATCTGGTTCATGACGCTCTACATCTCGCTGCCCATCGGCATGAAGAGCCAGGGCGACGTGGGCAAGGTCGAGCCGGGTACCCCGGCCTCCGCGCCCTCGGAGTTCCACCTGCGGCGCAAGCTGTGGCGCGTGACGCTGATCAGCGTGCCGATCTGGGTGGTGGTCACGAGCGTGATCGCCTTCGGCGGAATCAGGGTCTCGGAACTCGACTTCTTCTCCGACATCAACCCGGCCTGGAAAGCGGATCGCGTCGAGCCGGAGTGAGGCGCTCACGTCGCCGTGACTGACCGGACCGGGCGAGCGTGCTAGGCTTCCCCCACGACAGTCCGTGCGAATGGGAGATCCCTCATGAAACTCGCCCGCATCGCCGTCGCCGTTCTGGGTCTCGCCGTCTTCGCGGCGGCCGCGCCGGCGCAGGCGGCCTGCAGCGGCGGCCACGAGAAGCCGACGCCGACGGTCGGCTCCTGACGGCCCCGAAACACGCCCCGGCGCCCGTGCCGGGGCGTCTCGATTCTCAGGCGGCGAGGACCTGGTCCCCCGCGACCCGGTGATACATGTGCGTGAAGGCCGCGACCCCCAGAACCGGGATCGCGAGGTTGAGGATGGGGATCGACAGTCCCAGCGCCAGAAGCGCCCCCGCCAGCCAGACGCGCGCCCCCGCCTCCCGACGCAGGCGGCGCGCCTGCTTCGCTCCGATCCGCCGCGCGGCGGCGAGTTCGAAATACTGCCGCCCCAACAGCCAGCCATTGACCGCCAGGAACACGAAGGGTCCCAGAGGGCCGGCGAGCAGGTAGAAGACCAGCCCGACCAGGTTCGCGACGATCAGCGCGGCGAAGAAGATCAGCCCGTCGGCGAGCGTCTCCCAGAAGGTCATGCGTCCGGCGGGGGGCAAGTGGGGATAGTGCCGGTCCTCCACCGCGTCCGCGATCTCCTCCAGGAACAGTCCGATGAACAGCGCGGCGACGGGGAACATCAGGAAGACCGCGCCAAGCGCCCCGGCCGTCCAGGCCAGCAGGGCGGCGACGGAGTCGAGAAAGCCCAGCGAGTAGCCGAAAAGCGTCCAGCCGTTTTCGGGGATCAGGGCGATCAGCCAGCTCCAGCCGACCATCATCGAGGCCAGCAGCCCGAGGGTCAGCAGCAGCGACAGTCCGAAAACCCGCAGGAACCGTCGGTCCCCGAGCTGCCCCACGGCCTTGAGGAAATCCCCGATCATGCCTCCCGCCACTCCGTGATCGCGTCGATGTCCGGGCGCGGGCGCTCCGGCGGCGTCCGCGCGGGGGTGCCCATGTGGATGAAGCCGGCGACGAATTCGCCCTCGGACAGCCCCAGCCCTTCGCGCAGGAACTCGCGGTCATGGGCCATCCAGCCCGTCAGCCAGTTGGCCCCCCAGCCCAGGGCCAGCGCGGCGTTGAGCGCCCCGAGGCAGGCGGCGCCGGCGCTCAGGGTCTGCTCCACCGCGGGGATCGTCTCCGACTCCTTCGGCGAGGCGATGACCGCGAGCGTCAGCGGCGCGGTCTCGAAGGCGGCCGCGTCGCGGTCGAGCCGCTCCGCCTCGCGTCCGCGCGCGGCGCCCAGCCGCCGGGTGAGGTCGGCCAGCGCCTGCCGGGCCGCGCCCTCCAGCACGATGAAGCGCCAGGGCTCCAGCTTGCCGTGATCGGGCGTGCGGCTCGCCGCCGTCAGGATCGTGCGCAGCGCGCCGCGGTCGGGCCCCGGCGCCGCCAGCGTCTTGGCCGGGCGCGAGCGGCGGGTCAGCAGGAATTCCAGCGCGGCCGGATCGGGGACGAGAGGCCTGGGCTCGGTCATGCGGATCTCCGCGGCGGGCAGGGGCGGGCTCGCGCGATAGGTCGGCCCCGGCCCGCGCCAAGTCAACCCGGCCCGGTTGCAACCCGCGCGCCCGCCGGGCCATGGTGCTCGTCTGGCCCAACCGGGCCCGGCAAGGCGAGTTCCGGAGGGTCGGCGCATGACGCGCACCATCCTGGTGGCCAATCCCAGGGGCGAACGCGGCGGCGCCGTGGCCGCCGCCATGCCGCCACGCCGGCCGACTCTGGCCGGCGCTGCGGCGATCGGGGCGCTGGACCGGCCCGAGTCCGATGGAACCCGCCCGAATTCCGCCGCATTCGCCCCGAAGGCTCCCCGCCAGCGCGCGAGGGGGCTCCGGCCGCGGGCGGCAGCCCCTTGAAATGAAAGCACAGAGAAAGGATCCGCCATGACCACCCAGGCCCTTCGACCCTTCGCCTTCCCCCGCCGTCTCGGCGCGGCCGTCTGCGTCGCGGCGCTGCTGGCCGGCTGCGCGCAGGACCAGAGCGGCATCAGCCAGCGCCAGGCCACCGGCGCCGCGCTGGGCGCGGCGCTGGGCGCCGCCTCCGGCCTGCTGGTCGGCGGCGACGACCGGCGCAACGCGCTCGTCGGCGCGGGCGTCGGCCTGCTCGCCGGCGCCGCGGTGGGCACCTATCTCGACGAGCAGGAGCGCCAGCTGCGCAGCGGCCTGGAGGGGACCGGCGCCGAGGTCACGCGCGTGGACAACGCCCTGATGGTCACCCTGCCGGGCGGCGTGACCTTCGAGACCGACAGCGCGCGGGTGCAGCCGCAGTTCCGCCGCCCGCTCAATCGCGTCGCCGACACGCTGGTGGAGTATCCCTCCTCCTACATCGACATCATCGGGCACACCGATTCCACGGGGTCCGATGAGTACAACATGCAGCTCTCCCGCCGGCGCGCGGAGGCCGTGGCCTACGAGCTGATCGACCGAGGCGTGCACTCGGCGCGCATCGAGACCGCGGGCCGCAGCGAAACCCAGCCGGTGGCGACCAACGCCACCCGCGAGGGGCGCGCGCAGAACCGGCGCGTGGAGATCCGCATCGTTCCGGCCACGCGCTGACCGGACGCGCCCGCCGGCCGCCTGACCGCGGCCGGCGGGCCGCATTCGCCGCACATGGCCGCCGAGATCTCGCCCGAGGAGGCCGGCTCGCCGGCCGAGGCCGCGTTGTCCCGCGCGCGCCTGTGGGCGGAGTTCGGCGCGCTCTATGTCGTGGTTCCGCTGGCGCTCGCCTTCCTGCTGCCGGCGGACCTGATGTGGCCGACCCTCGCGCTGTGCTTCGCGGGGTCGCTGCTTTTGCTGCGCGCCACCCCCGGCTTCGCCTGGTCGGAGCTGCTGCGCGGGCCCGCCCTGGCCCGCCCCGTCGCGCTGGGCGTCGTCACGCTGCTGGCCGTCGCGGCGGCCTGGGGCCTCACGGCCTGGCTGCGCCCCTGGTCGCTGTTCTGGCTGCCCCGTCAGGCGCCTGACCTGTGGCTGATGATCATGGTGCTCTACCCGCTTCTCTCGGCCCTGCCGCAGGAGATCGCCTTCCGCGTGCTGTTCTTCCGCCGCTACGGCGCGCTCTTCCCTTCGCGAGCCCTGGGCGTGGCGGCCAACGCCGCCGTCTTCGGGCTGGCGCATCTGTTCCTGTGGAACTGGGTGGCGCCCACGCTGACCGCTGCGGGCGGCGCGGTCCTGGCCTGGGCCTATCTGGACGGGCGGGGGCGCAACTTCCTGTTCCCGCTGCTGCTTCACGCTATTGCGGGCTGGGTCATCTTCACCACCGGCCTTGGCCTCTATTTCTATCACGGGGTGGTCGAATGAGCGGCGACGAGGACGAGGAGGCGCTTCAAGCCCTGTCGCGCCTGGCCGAGGGCGACCGCTTCGAGTTCCGTCTGGCCGGCGGGCGCGGCTTCATCCTCGATTTCCGGCAGGGCCGCGACGTCATCAACCTGCAGGGGCTCGGTCTCACGCCGTGGGACCTGCTCGTTTCCATCCGCGGTCGCGACCTCGCGCTGAGCTTCGAGGGCGGCGAGGTCATCCTGCGCGGCGCCGCCGGGCTGGAGCTGAGCGAGCGCGACTTCCGCTGGTGAGCGCGCCCTCGGGCTCTTGACATTCGCGTGCGGGACGTGGAACGCGACCGCGGCAACTCCCGCTCCCAGGTCGAAAACCTTCGCGAGGCCCCTCCATGCACCCCTACCGCACCCACCACTGCGCCGCGCTGCGCGCCGAGCATGTCGGCCATGACGTCCGACTTTCCGGCTGGGTCCACAGGGTGCGCGACCATGGCGGGCTGCTGTTCATCGATCTGCGCGACCATCACGGCGTCACCCAGGTGCTGGCGGACCCCGACTCCGCCGTGTTCCGGGAGGTCGAAAAGGTCCGCGCCGAATGGGTGGTGCGCATCGACGGCGTGGTGAAGGCCCGTGACCCGGAGCTCGTGAACCCGAAGCTGCCCACCGGGGAGATCGAGGTCTACATCCAGGACCTCGAGGTGCTCTCTCAGGCCGACGAGCTGCCCCTGCCGGTCTTCGGCGAGCCGGAGTATCCGGAGGAGATCCGCCTTCGCCACCGCTACCTCGACCTGCGGCGCGAGACGCTCCACCGCAACATCGTCCTGCGCAGCCAGGTCATCACCCATCTGCGCGAGGCGATGACCGCGCAGGGCTTCCTTGAATACCAGACGCCCATCCTGACGGCCTCCTCGCCCGAGGGGGCGCGGGACTTCCTCGTCCCCTCCCGCCTGCATCGGGGCAAGTTCTACGCGCTGCCCCAGGCGCCCCAGCAGTTCAAGCAGCTGATCATGGTGGCGGGCTTCGACCGCTACTTCCAGATCGCGCCCTGCTTTCGTGACGAGGATCCGCGCGCCGACCGCTCGCCCGGCGAGTTCTACCAGCTCGACATGGAGATGAGCTTCGTCGACCAGGAGGACGTCTTCGCCGTCATCGAGCCGGTGATGCGCGGGACCTTCGAGAAGTTCGGGAACGGCCGCCCCGTCACCCAGCAGTTCCCCCGCATCCCCTACCGGGAGGCGATGGCCAAATACGGCACCGACAAGCCGGATCTGCGCAACCCGATCGAGATGCAGGTGGTCTCCGACCATTTCCGCGGCTCGGGCTTCAAGATCTTCGCCCAGCTGCTGGAGCAGGAGGGGACGGAAGTGCGCGCCATCCCCGCGCCGACGGGCGGCTCGCGCGCCTTCTGCGACCGCATGAATTCCTGGGCGCAGAAGGAGGGGCTGCCAGGGATGGGCTACATCTTCTGGCGCGAGGACGGCGGCCATGTCACCGGCGCCGGCCCGCTGGCCAAGAACATCGGCCCCGAGCGAACGGAGGCGATCCGCGGACAGCTCGGCCTCGGCGCGGGCGACGCGGCCTTTTTCGTGGCGGGCAAGGCCTCCCAGTTCCTCGACATCGCGGCCCGAGCTCGCGACGTGATCGGCGCCGAGCTTGAACTGACCGACACGGAGCGCTTCGAGTTCTGCTGGATCGTCGACTTCCCGATGTTCGAGTGGGACGAGGAGGAGGAGCGCCTCGACTTCTCCCACAACCCCTTCTCCATGCCCCAGGGCGGGCTGGAGGCGCTGGAGAAGCTCGATCCGCTTAACGTGCTCGGCTACCAGTACGACATCGTGTGCAACGGGGTGGAGCTGTCCTCCGGCGCCATCCGGAACCACCGACCGGAGGTGATGTACAAGGCCTTCGAGATCGTGGGCCACGACAAGGCCTTCGTGGACCGCAACTTCGGCGGCATGATCAGCGCCTTCCGCTACGGCGCGCCCCCGCATGGCGGCATCGCGCCGGGCATCGACCGCATCGTCAT
>JBNJGE010000059.1:0-16793 GCA_051747505.1 Pseudomonadota bacterium
TGGTGAAGGCGGCCCAGCCGCAGGCGGCGGCGACGAGGAAGGGCGCGCCCTGGAAGAAGCCCGAATCGCCGCGCAGGGCGGCGGGGCCGACGATCAGCGCGATGGAGACGCCGATCAGCACGAGGCCGAGGCTGCGGTCGCGCCCCAGCCGCGCGCGCTCCGCCCCGATGTCCCAGAGCGCGACCAGCAGGGGCAGCGTGGCGGGGACCATCGGACCGAAGAGGGCGGCGGGAATGGTCTTGAGGCCCTCGCCGGTGAGCAGGACGAAGGGGCCGCCCCAGCCCGCGGACATGATGACGATCAGCCAGACGTTCTCGTCCTTCGGGAAGACGCCCTTGCGCCACCAGATAGGGGCCAGCAGGACGGCGGGCAGGCCGTAGCGGATGAGCGCGAGGTCGAGGGGGGCGGAGACGCCGACCTGGTCGCGGGTGGCCACGATCCAGCCCGCCCAGATGGTCACCGCGAAGGCGGCGGCCGAGTAGCCCTTCCAGGCGGCGGGCGGGGGCGCGGTGATGTCGCCGGCCGGCGCGCCGGGCGGATGGGTCATGCGTCTTTCCCTCCGCCCCGCGCTCGGCTAGAACGCGCGCGCCCGCAGCCTGCGGCCGGCTGGCGCGCCGCGGGGGCGGGGCCGCGCATCTCGATCGGGGGCAACATGTCCGCAGAACCCGCCGTCACGCAAGCCCTGGCCGCCGATCACGGGCTGACCGGGGACGAGTACGCCCGCATCCTGGAGCTGCTGGGCAGGACGCCCAGCTTCACCGAACTGGGCGTGTTCTCGGCCATGTGGAACGAGCACTGCTCCTACAAGTCCTCCAAGAAATGGCTGCGCACGCTGCCGACCGAGGGGCCGCAGGTGATCTGCGGTCCGGGCGAGAACGCGGGCGTGGTCGATATCGGGGACGGGCTGGCGGTGGTCTTCAAGATGGAGAGCCACAACCACCCCTCCTATATCGAGCCGCGCGAGGGGGCGGCGACGGGGGTGGGCGGCATCCTGCGCGACGTCTTCACCATGGGCGCGCGGCCGATGGCGGCGCTGAACGCGCTGAGCTTCGGGCGGCCCGACCACCCGAAGACGCGCGGGCTGGTGTCCGGCGTGGTGGAAGGGATCGGCGGCTACGGCAACTGCTTCGGCGTGCCGACCGTGGGGGGCGAGGTGCGCTTCCATGCCGGATATGACGGCAACTGCCTGGTCAACGCCTTTGCGGCGGGGATCGCGAAGGCGGATTCGATCTTCTACTCCGCGGCCTCGGGCGTGGGGCGACCGGTGGTCTATCTGGGCGCCAAGACCGGACGCGACGGGGTCGGCGGCGCGACCATGGCCTCCGCCGAGTTCGGGGCGGAGACGGAGGAGATGCGCCCCACGGTTCAGGTGGGCGACCCCTTCACCGAGAAACGGCTGCTGGAGGCCTGCCTGGAGCTGATGGCCTCGGGCGCCGTGATTGCGATTCAGGACATGGGGGCGGCGGGGCTGACCTGCTCGGCCGTAGAGATGGGCGACAAGGGGGGGCTCGGGGTCGAGCTGAACCTCGATGAGGTGCCCCAGCGCGAGCGGGGGATGACTGCCTACGAAATGATGCTCTCGGAGAGCCAGGAGCGGATGCTGATGGTGCTGCGGCCCGAGAAGGAGGCCGAGGCGCGGGCGATCTTCGAGAAATGGGACCTCGATTTCGCGATCGTGGGCGAGACGATCGAGGCCGACCGCTTCCTGGTGCGCCATTGCGGGGAGCTGGAGGCGGACCTGCCGCTGTCCTCGCTGTCCGGTTCGGCCCCGGAATACGACCGGCCCTGGGAGGAGACGCCGCCCTCGCCGCGGGTGACGGACCTGCCGGAGAGCGCGGACCCGGCGGCGGATCTGCGGGCGCTGATGGGGCGGCCGAACTTCTGCTCGCGGGCCTGGGTGTGGGAGCAGTACGACCACACGGTCGGGGCCGACACGGTGACCGGGCCGGGCGCCGACGCGGCGGTGGTCCGGGTGCACGGGACCGACAAGGGGCTGGCCTTCACGGCGGACGTGACGCCGCGCTACTGCGTCGCCGACCCGGTGGAGGGGGGCAAGCAGGCGGTGGCGGAGGCGTTCCGCAACCTCTCCGCCGTCGGGGCGCAGCCGCTGGCGGCCTCGGACAACCTGAATTTCGGCAACCCGGAGAAGCCGCGGATCATGGGGCAGCTGGTGGGCTGCATCCAGGGGATCGGGGCGGCGTGCAAGGCGCTCGACATGCCGATCGTGAGCGGCAATGTCAGCCTCTACAACGAGACGGAGGGGGTCGCGATCCCGCCCACGCCGACCATCGCGGGCGTCGGGCTGCTGGAGCGGCTGGAGGACCGGATCGGGCCTGCGGGGCAGGAAGGCGACGCGCTGCTGCTGATCGGGGAGACCTCCGGCTGGCTCGACCGCTCCGCCTGGCTTTGCGAGCTGCACGGGCGCGAGGAGGGGCCGCCGCCCCCCGTCGATCTGCGGGCCGAGCGCCGGGCGGGCGAGCTGGTGCGCCGGCTGAAGGCGCAGGGGCTGCTGCGCGCGGCGCATGACCTGTCGGACGGCGGGCTGGCCGTGGCCGCGGCGGAGATGGCGCTGGCCTCCGGCTGCGGGGCGGCGCTGGCGGGGCCGCCCGAGGGGATGAGCCCGGCGGCCTGGTTCTTCGGGGAGGACCAGGCGCGCTTCCTGATCGCCGTGGCGCCGGAGGACGCGGAGGCGGCGCTGGAGGCCGCCCGCAAGGCCGGGGTTCCCGCCCGCTCCGCCGGCGCCCTGGGGGGCGAGGCGGTGATGCTGGGCGAGGCCTCGCTGGCGCTGGCCGATCTGCGCGACGCCCATGAGGGGGGCTTCGCCGCCATGATGGGCGAGGGCTGAGGGCCCCTGCCCCGGGCCGGCCCTTGCGGGGGCGCGGCCGGGGTTCTATTTGCCACACTGATCCGCGTGACAGCACGGAGCCGCCGATGCCGATGGAATCGACCGAGATAGAGCGCCTCATCAAGGAGGCGTTCCCCTCCGCCAGGGTGGAGATCACCGACCTTGCCGGGGACGGCGACCACTTCGCCGCCACCGTGGAGGCGGAGGAGTTCCGGGGCATGAACCGCGTCCAGCAGCAGCGCGCCGTCTACGCCGCGCTGAAGGGCCGGATGGGCGGCGAGCTGCACGCGCTGGCGCTGACGACCCGCGCGCCGGACTGAGCCCGGCGCCCCTTCAGGAGGACCTGCATGTCCGACACCGCGACCAACCCCGCCATCCCGAAGATCGAGGCCGACGTCCAGGGCAACGACGTGGTCCTGTTCATGAAGGGCACCAAGTCCATGCCCCAGTGCGGGTTCTCCGCCCGCGTGGCCGGGGTGCTCAACTACATGGGCGTGGAGTTCAAGGACGTGAACGTGCTGGAGGACGAGAACCTCCGGCAGGGGATCAAGGACTATTCCGACTGGCCGACGATCCCGCAGCTCTATGTCGGGGGCGAATTCGTGGGCGGCTGCGACATCATCACGGAGATGACACTGTCGGGCGAGCTCGACCAGCTCTTCGAACAGAAGGGCGTGAGCTACTCCAAGGAGGCGGCGGAGAAGATCCGCGAGGCGAACGGCTGACGCCGCGCCCGAGGCGAGTGGCGAAGGGGCGGCCCGGCGGGCCGCCCCTTTCGCGTCTCAGGGCTGCGGCGTCAGGCGCAGGATGGCGCCGTCGGGCGAGTCGGTGAGCGCGAGCAGGGCGCCGTCGGGGGCGATCTCCAGGTCTCGGATCCGGCCCCGGTCGGTCAGCAGGCGCTCCTCGCCCGTCACCCTGTCGCCGTCGAGCTCGAGGCGCACCACGCCGCCGGGGTTGAGCGAGGCGATGAGGACGTCGCCCTGCCAGTCGGCGAACATCCCGCCCTGATAAAACAGCATGCCGCCCGGGGCGATGACGGGGTCCCAGAAATAGCGGGGCTGGGTCATGCCGGGGGCCTCGGCGACGCCCTCCCCCACATCCGAGCCGTCGTAGTTCACGCCGTGGGTGACGACCGGCCAGCCGTAATTGGCGCCGGGCTCGATGCGGTTGAGCTCGTCGCCGCCGCGGGGGCCGTGCTCGATGGCCCAGAGGCGGCCGGTGGAGGGGCGGATGGCGGCGCCCTGGATGTTGCGGTGGCCATAGCTCCAGATCGAGGGGACGGCGTCCTTGCGGCCGGCGAAGGGGTTGTCGGGCGGGACCTCGCCCTCCGGCGTCAGGCGGATGATCTTGCCGTAGGTCGTGTCGAGGTCCTGGGCGTAGACGCGTTCGTTGCGGCTGAAATGCTCGCCGGTGGTGACGAAGACATGCTCGCCCGCGGCGTCGAACAGGATGCGCGAGCCGTAATGCATCGGCGTGGGCGAAGGGGGCGTCTGGAGGAAGATCTCCTGCGCATCCGCGATCTCGCCGCGATCCTCCGACAGGCGGCCGCGGCCGGCCGCGGTGGCCGACATGCCGTCGCCCAGTGGCTTGGCCCAGGTCCAGTAGACGAGGCGGTTTGTCTCGAAGTCCGGGTGCAGGGCGACGTCGAGCAGCCCGCCCTGACGTTGCGCGAGGACCTCCGGAATCCCGCGGATCGGCTCGGAGACCTCGCCGGAGGGAGAGACGACGCGCATGCGGCCGGCGCGTTCGGTGACGAGAAGCGCGCCGTCGGGCAGGACGGCGACGCCCCAGGGATGCTCCAGCCCGCCGGCGATCTCCTCCACGGCGAAGGTGACGCCGGAGTCGGCGCGGGGCGCGCGGGTCTGCCCGGGGAAGGCGGGTTCGAGATGGGGCGCGTTGCGCGGGCCCTGCTCGACGGGCGCCCCGGTCTGGGCCGGGGCCGCGGGCGCGGCGAGCAGGGCCGCGAGGGCTGCGGCGATGCGGATCATGACCAGGGGCCTCCCGGACTGCCTGACACGCGAACCCGCGCCGGCGGCCCGGGGTTCCGACGCGCCCTCCGCGGGCGGTTCAGGCGGCCACGCTTTCGGGGGGCGCGTAGCCGAAGCGCGCGACCTCGAAGGCGCAGCGGCGGGCGACGATCTCGCTGAGATCGGGCCGGCCGCGGAACATGTCGGCGGCGGACGCGCCCTTCGGGCGAACGCCGCCCTTGGCGCGCAGGCCCGCGAAGGTCGCGGCCAGACCGGCGAGGCCGGGACGGAGGGCCTCCAGCGTGGCGATGTCCTCGGCGAAATGCTCGTAGCGCAGGAAATGGTCGATGACGCAGACGCCGTCGATCAGGTGGTGGAGATCGCTGGCGTTCAGGACATGCGCCCTCTCGCGGATCCAGTCCTCGAAGCCGGCCGCGCCGCCCTTCCTGGCGCTCCAGAAGTACCGGGAAACGGCCCGGTCCCACGGGTCGCGCGTGATGGAGACCTTCAGGCACCGATCCCAGATCTCCCGGCCGATGCGCGCCTTCGCCTCGGCGGCGGGGATGTGGTTGTAGAAGCGGCGGGGCGCGCGAAGGCGCCGGAGCAGTTTCAGGTCCTGGCGCGTCGGGGCGGTCAAGAGCTCGCCCAGCGGCTTGCGGTATCCCTGCGCCCCGCGGAATCCCAGGCGGCGTCGGGTCCGCTCGTCATCGCGGGAGACGGGGGTGAGGATGTCCCCGGGGCCCGCGAATTTCGAGAAGGCGATCTCGAAGGAGGTGCCGGCGACCTTCTGCGGCTTGATGAAGATGACGTCATGGGCGCGGGAGAGGATCATGCCTCCCTCGTCAAGGCCGCGGCGGGCGCCCCGGCCGGCTCAACTCAGCCGGCCGTGGCAGTGCTTGAACTTCTTGCCCGAGCCGCAGGGGCACGGCTCGTTGCGGCCGACCTTGCCCCATGTGGAGGGATCGTCGGGGCGGGACTCCGACTCCATCGCCGGCGAGGGGCTGGCGGAGGCGGCCTCGGCCGCGGCGGCCGCGGGCATCGCCTCGGCCCCCGCCTCTTCCAGCGCCGGGGACGGCTGGGCGGAGGGATGGGCGGCCAGCGCGGCGGCGGCCTCCCGCTCGGCCTTGGCGCGGGCCTCGGCCTCGCGGCGCTCGATCTCCTCGCGCGGCATGACCTGGACGTAGGAGAGCTGGCGGGTGACGTCGCGGCGCAGGCGGTTGAGCAGGTTCTGGAAGAGCTCGAAGGCCTCGGACTTGTACTCGTTGAGCGGGTCGCGCTGGGCGTAGCCGCGGAAGCCGATGACCGAGCGCAGATGCTCCAGCGTGACCAGATGCTCGCGCCAGTGTTGGTCGATGGTCTGGAGCAGGATGGACTTCTCCACCTGGCGCATCACCTCGGGGCCAAACTGGGCGGCCTTCCTGGCGGCGGCCTCGTCGGTCACCTTGTAGAGGCGCTCGCGGATCTCCTCGTCGCCCACGCCCTCCTCCTGCGCCCAGGCGATGACGGGGATCTCCTGGCCGAAATCCTCCAGCAGGCGGGCGTAGAGGCCTTCGGTGTCCCATTGGTCGGCGTAGGCGCGCTCGGGGATGTGCTCGGCGACGAGGTCGTCGACCAGCTCGCGGCGCATGTCGCGGATCGTCTCCTGGACCTCCTCGGCCTCCATGATCTCCCGGCGCTGGGCGAAGATCACCTTGCGCTGGTCGTTCATGACGTCGTCGAACTTCAGGAGGTTCTTGCGGATGTCGAAGTTGCGCGCCTCCACCTTCGACTGCGCCTTCTCGATGGCCTTGTTGACCCAGGGGTGGACGATCGCCTCGCCCTCCTGCAGGCCGAGGGTCTTGAGCATCCTGTCCATGCGCTCGGACCCGAAGATGCGCATCAGGTCGTCGTCGAGCGACAGGAAGAAGGTGGAGCGGCCCGGGTCGCCCTGGCGGCCGGAGCGGCCGCGGAGCTGGTTGTCGATGCGCCGGCTCTCGTGGCGCTCGGTGCCGATGACCCAGAGGCCCCCCGCTTCGAGCGCCTTCTTCTTGTCCTCCTCCGCCTTCGGCGCGATCTCCGCGGCGATGGTCTGGCGGGTCTCCTCGTCGTCATGGCCGCGCTCGCGCGCGATCTCGTGGGCCATCATGTCCACGTTGCCGCCGAGCTGGATGTCGGTGCCGCGCCCGGCCATGTTGGTGGCGATGGTGATCATCCCCGGCAGGCCGGCCTTGGCGACGATATAGGCCTCCTGCTCGTGCTGGCGGGCGTTGAGGACGTTGTGGGGGATGCCCTTGCGCGCCTTGGCGAAGCCCTCGAGGAATTCGGCGGTCGTCTCGAGGTATTCGCGCCGCTCGGTCTCCTTCGGCTTGCACTGCTCGGCCATGGCGCGGAGGAACTGCGCGGTCCTGCCCAGCGCCTCGGGGCTGGAGAGCTCGGCGGAGAGCTGCTCGGACTTCTCGATGGAGGTGGTGCCGACCAGCGCGGGCTGGCCGCGGCGATGGGCGTCGGCGATGGCCTCGATCAGGGCCAGCGACTTCTCGTGGCCGGAGCGGAAGACCTGGTCGTCCTCGTCCAGCCGCGCGATGGGCTCGTTGGTGGGGATGGACACGGTATCGAGGCCGTAGATGGAGCGGAACTCCTCGGCCTCCGTCATCGCCGTGCCGGTCATGCCGGCGAGCTTGTCGTAGAGGCGGAAGAGGTTCTGGAAGGTGATGGAGGCCAGCGTGACGTTCTCGGGCTGGATCTCGCAGCCCTCCTTGGCCTCCAGCGCCTGGTGGAGGCCGTCGCCGAAGCGGCGGCCCTCCATCATGCGGCCGGTGAACTCGTCGATGATGACCACCTTGCCGCCGCGCACGATGTAGTGCTGGTCGCGCTTGAACAGCTTGTGGGCGCGCAGGGCCTGGTTGGCGTGGTGGACGAGGGTGACGTTCTCCGGGTCGTAGAGGCCGGCGTCGTCCTGCAGGAGCCCGGCGGCGCGCATGCGCTGCTCGATGAACTCGTTGCCCTCGTCGGTGAAGCTGGCGGAGCGCTGCTTCTCGTCGACCTCGTAATGCTCTTCCGAGACCTCGGGGATGAGGACGTCCACGGCGCGGTAGAGCTCGGCGGAATCCTCGGCGGGGCCGGAGATGATCAGCGGCGTGCGCGCCTCGTCGATCAGGATCGAGTCGACCTCGTCCACGATGGCGAAGGCGTGGCCGCGCTGGACCATGTCCTCCAGCCGGAACTTCATGTTGTCGCGGAGATAGTCGAAGCCGATCTCGTTGTTGGTGGCGTATGTGACGTCGCAGGCATAGGCCTCGCGGCGGGCGGCGTCGTCCATGCCCGGCACGATCACGCCGGTGGTCAGGCCGAGGAAGCCGTAGACCTTGCCCATCCACTCCGCGTCGCGGCGGGCGAGGTAGTCGTTGACCGTGACGATGTGCACGCCCTTGTCGGCGATGGCGTTGAGGTAGGTGGGCAGCGTGGCGACGAGCGTCTTGCCCTCGCCCGTCTTCATCTCGGCTATGCTGCCCTCGTGCAGGACCATGCCGCCGATGAGCTGGACATCGAAGGGACGCAGGCCGAGCGCGCGTTTGCCGGCCTCGCGCGCCACGGCGAAGGCCTCGGGCAGCAGGGCGTCGAGGCTCTCGCCCTCCTGGTGGCGGCGGCGGAACTCGTCCGTCTTCGCGCGCAGGTCGGCGTCGGAGAGCTTCGAGACCTCTTCCTCGAGCTCGTTGATCTCGCGCACACGGCGCGCGTAGCCCTTGACCTTGCGGTCGTTCGCGGTCCCGAAAAGCTTTCTGGAAACGGCGCCAAATCCAAGCATGTCCTGCCGGTGTCCCTTTTCTCGGCGACGGCGCGGGGGGCGGCCCCGGGCGGCGATCCTGCGCGCCCCGGATAGCGTGGCGACGCGCCTTCGGCGATGCGTTCCGACGCCGCCCAGGATCGGCTGCGGGGGCCGGCCGCCGGTGGGTCCGGTGCGGCGCTTGCCCGGGCGCGGCCTGCGCGGTAAAGGGGAGCGACCCCTGCCGGAGCGGCCCGTGCGGGCCGCGCTGACAGTTAGGCAGCGGGCGAAGCCGAGTCAACGCGCACGCCCCGCAACCCTCTTCCGCAAGGAGCTCTTCATGACCTTCCTCGCCCCGCGCCGCGCCGTCCTGTTCGCCGCGGCCCTCGTTCTCTCCCCTGCCGCCCTGCCCGCGCAGGACGCGCAGGACACGGCCGAAGCGCCCGACATCTCCACGGTCGTGGCCACGGTGAACGGGGACGAGATCACGCTTGGCGAGATCATCCTGATGCGGGCCAACCTGCCCGAGCAGTATCAGCAGATTCCGCCCGCCCAGCTCCTCCCGGCGCTGGTCGACCAGGCGGTGACCCAGCGCCTTCTGGCCGAGCAGGGCCGCGAGGCGGGCTATGGCGAAAGCGAGCTGGCCCGCCTGCGCGCCGAGCTCGACCGGCGCAACTTCCTTGCCGAGTCCGTGATGCGCGACGTCATCCGCGAGGCCACGACGGAGGAGGCGCTGCGCGCGCGCTACGAGGCCGCCATCGAGGAGATGGAGCCGGGCGAGCAGGCGCGCGCCTCCCACATCCTGGTCGAGGAGAAGGCCCGGGCCGAGGAGCTGATGGCCGAGCTGGAGGAGGGCGCCGAGTTCGCCGGGCTGGCCTCCGAGCACAGCACCGGGCCGACCGGCGAGCAGGGCGGCGATCTGGGCTGGTTCGAGAAGGGCCAGATGGTCGAGCCCTTCGCCGAGGCCGTCTTCGCCGCCGAGACAGGCGCGCTCGTCGGGCCGGTGGAGACGCAGTTCGGCTGGCACGTCATCAAGGTGACCGGCAAGCGCGAGAAGCCCGCGCCGACCTTCGAGGAGATGCGCGAGGAGCTCTCCCAGCAGGTCTCGCAGGAGGCGGTGCAGGCCGCGGTGGAGGCGGCGAAGGCCGAGGCCGAGATCTCCGTGGAGGCGGAGGCCGTGGACCCGACCGCCATCCGGCGCGACGACCTGCTGACGGAGGAGTGAGCGCCCGCGTTCCGGCGGCCCCGGGCGGGGCCGCCGCCTGAAGAGGGGACGGTCATGGCCAGGGACGACAAGAAGAAGAAGAAGGCCGGGAAGGCGAAGAAGGCCGCGAGCCCGGAGACGGCGCTGGCGCGGCTGGAGGCCCTGAAGGCCGAGATGGGGGAGCTGGAGGAGTCGCTGCGCGCGGCGGCCGGGACGAAGGCGCCGCCGCCGGTCTCGCCGCTGGCGCCGGCGGCCTTCCCCGCCCTGCCCCCGGTCCCCGGCGTGCGCTTCGCCGCCGCCGAGGCCGGGGTGCGCTACAGGGGGCGGGCGGATGTGATGCTGGCGACCCTCGCGCCTGGCTCCGCCGTGGCGGGCGTGTTCACGAAGTCCGCCACGCGCGCCGCGCCGGTGCTGTGGTGCGAGAAGCTGCGCGCCGGCGGCGGCGTGAAGGGCCCGCAGGCGATCCTGGTCAATTCGGGCAACGCCAACGCCTTCACCGGGCGGTCCGGAGACGACGCGGTGGAGGCGCTGGCCGAAGCGACGGCCGCGGCCACGGGGGCGCCGAAATCGGGCGTCTGGCTGTCCTCCACCGGCGTGATCGGGGAGCCGCTGCCCCAGGAGCGGATCGCGGCGAAGCTCGAGGAGCTGGTGGCCGGGCTGTCGGAGAACGGCGCGGAGGCCGCCGCGCGGGCGATCATGACCACGGACACCTTCCCCAAGGGGGCGGGCGAGGTCATTGCGCTGGACGGCGCGCCGGTGGCGATCGCGGGCTTCGCCAAGGGCTCCGGCATGATCGCGCCGGACATGGCGACGATGCTTGCTTACGTCTTCACCGACGCGGCGATCGAGCGCGAGGTGCTGCAGAAGATGCTCTCGGAGGTCACGGAGCGGACCTTCAACGCCATCACGGTGGACGGGGACACCTCGACCTCCGACACGGTGCTGCTGGCCGCCACGGGGCGCGCGGCGATGGAGCCGATCCGCTCCCGCCGCGATCCGCGGGCGCGGGACTTCATGGATGCGCTGGAGCGGGTGATGCGCGACCTCGCCCAGCAGATCGTGCGCGACGGGGAGGGGGCGACGAAGTTCGTCACTCTCAACGTGACGGGGGCGAAGAGCCCGCGGGCGGCGAAGAAGGTGGCGCTGGCCATCGCCAACTCGCCGCTGGTCAAGACGGCGCTGGCGGGCGAGGACCCCAACTGGGGGCGCATCGTCATGGCGGTGGGCAAGTCGGGCGAGGCGGCGGACCGCGACCGCCTCTCGATCCGCTTCGGCGACATCCTGGTGGCCGAGAAGGGCTGGGTGGCCGAGAGCTACCGGGAGGAGGACGGGGCGGCCTACATGCGGCGCCAGGAGCTGGAGATCAGCGTCGATCTCGGCGTCGGCGAGGGCGCGGCGACGGTGTGGACCTGCGACCTGACGCATGGCTACGTCTCGATCAATGCCGACTACCGCTCCTGAGGCGGAGACGCGCCGGCTGGTGCTGGTCGCCGCCTGCGCGCTGGTGGACCCCGACGGGCGGGTGCTGCTGACCCGCCGGCCCGAGGGCAAGGAGATGGCGGGGCTGTGGGAGTTTCCCGGCGGCAAGGTGGAGCCGGGGGAGACGCCCGAGGCCTGCCTGATCCGGGAGCTGGAAGAGGAGCTGGGCATCGGCACCTGGGAAAGCTGCCTCGCGCCCCTGACCTTCGCCTCCCACGCCTATGAGGGCTTCCACCTGCTCATGCCCCTCTATGTCTGCCGCAAGTGGCAGGGAACGCCCGTCGCCCGCGAGGGGCAGGAGCTCGCCTGGGCCCGGCCGAACCGGCTGCGGGACTACCCGATGCCGCCGGCCGATCTGCCGTTGATCCCGATCCTGCGCGACTGGCTCTGAGCCCGCCCGCAACGCCCGGCGGTCCGCGTCAGGCGGCGGCGCGGGGCGCGTGCGGGGAGCGGACCGGCGCCTCCCGGTCCAGCCGGGCCTGCGCCTCTCCGGCGATGCGGCGGAAGACGCGCTCGCGCGCCGCGGGCCAGTCCAGGGGGCGGGCGGCGGGATCGAAGTCGGGGGCGGCCGGCCGGGGCGCCCAGTCCACCCCCTGCGCGGTGCGCGAATGGGTGGAGGAGCCGAGCACCGGCAGCCGCGCCACGGCCTCGCCCTGGGCGGCCGAGGGCGGCAGGCCGAGGGCGGCGGCGAGGCGGGCGGCGGCGCCCTGCGGGTCGGCGGCGGCGGCCTCGTAGCGGACCACGACCGCGCGCGGCTCGGCGGCGGCGAAGTCGAGCGCGGCCTGGTTGGCCAGCGCCCATTCCGCGCAACGGTCGGCGAAGCTGCGGCCCAGCCAGCGGGCCGCCCCGCGGGGTGGCCAGGTGCGCAGGTGGCTGTCGAGCGTGCGCCGCCCGTCGCGCAGAACGACAATGGGGATCGCGTCGGGCAGGATGGCCGGCAGGCGCGCGAGGCCGCGGGCGTGGGGGTCCTTGAACAGGGCGAGCGCCGCCTCCGGCCGCTCGGCCTCGAGCCGCGCGAGGACGCCCGCGAGGGCGTAGCCCAGCCACGCCTCCGGCTCCAGCGCCGCCGAGGGGTGGCGGCGGGCGAGCGCGGCGGCGAAGGGCGCCAGGCGCGGGGCCTCGGCCAGCACGGCGGCCTCGCGCAGGCCCAGCGGCGAGGCGGCGACCTGCGGGTGGGCGGCGACCAGCCCCTCGACGAAATTCGTCCCCGACCGCGGCATCGGCCCCAGCAGGAAGGCGCAGCGCAGGCGCGCGCCCTGCCGGGCGGCGGCGGCATGCGCCCGCGCGCGGGCGAGGCGGCCGGGATCGAGGGCGGGCGCGAAGGCGGCGGGCTCCTGCGCCGGGCGGCGCAGGAGCCGGCGCAGCACGAAGCCGGGCGAGGCCCAGCGGGCGTCAGGAGACCGCGGCGTCATGGGCGAGCGACGGCGCGGCGCCCGAGGGGGGCCAGCCGTAGAGGTTCTCCAGCGCGTCCACGTGATCCCCGATGCAGAAGCGGGCCTCGAAGGCGCGGCGCCCGGCGGCGCCGAGGGCGGCGCGCGCGGCGGGGTCGCGCGCCAGATCGGCCAGCGCCGAGGCCAGCGCGGGGGCGTCGCCCGCGGGCATGCGGCGCAGGCCCGCGCCCTCCGGCAGGGACTCGGCGATGGCGCCGGCGGGGACGGCGACCACCGGCAGCGCGGCGCGCAGGGCCTCGAGGATGGTCATGGGCAGCCCCTCGTGATCCGAGGGGTGGGCGAGGACGTCGGCCCAGGCCATGAGGCGCGCGGCCTCCTCCGCCTCCACCCGGCCGGGGAAGTCGGCGAGCAGGCCGGCGCGGGCGGCCTCGCGCCGGGCGGCGGCGCGCTCGGGGCCCTCGCCGGCGAAGACGGCCTCCACCGCGACGCCCTCGGCCTTGAGACGGGCGAGCGCCTCGACCAGCAGGCGGGCGCCCTTGCGCCGGGTCATGACCGCCAGGAACAGCACCCGCAGCGGCGCGCCCGGCGGGCGGGGCCGTGCGGGGACGGGGCGGTCGGGCAGCGCGTTGCGCAGCAGGCGGATGCGGGCGGGGTCGACGCCGAGATCCTCGGCGAGAAACCGCGCCCAGTCAGCGCCCAGCACCAGGTGCAGATCGGCGGCGCGGGCCATGCGGGCGAGGCCGGACCGGCGGACCGGGTCGAGGCCGCGCCCCCAGGGGGCGAGCTCGGCGCCGTGATGGTGGAGGATGGCGCGCAGCCCCAGCGCGCGCGCCAGCAGAAGCAGCCCGCCCTTGCGCGCGAGGCTGAGGCGTTCGGAGGCCATCAGGTGAACGGTCTCGACCTGGCCCGCGCGGGCCAGCCGCGCAAGTTGAAGGCCGGCGGCCGCCGCGCGCCGGGGCGAGCGCCAGGCGTCTGGCCCGCGGGAGTCCAGCCAGGGGGCGGCGCGGCCGCGGCCGGCGAGCTCGTCCTGGATCAGGCGGGTGTAGGTCTGGATGCCCCCGTCGCCCCCCGGGGCGATGAGACAGACGCCGCGCGCCATGGCCGGCCCTCCAATGCCTTGCATTCAGGGAAAACCCTCTGCGAGCGAGGTTGACGAAAGGTTAACCCTGCCGGGCGAAGCTGGCGCCATGACCTGGGCCCCGCTCGTCACCGTGCTGATCCCCTGCCGCGGGCGCCCTGCCCTGCTGGCCCGCGCCCTGCGCGCCCTGCAGGCGCAGAGCGAGCCGCGCTGGCGGGCGCTGGTGATCGACGACGCCTCGCCCGAGCCGCTGGGCCCGGCGGTCGGGGCGCTGGGGGACGCGCGGATCGCCTCGCTGCGACTGACGCGCAATCTCGGCCCCGGGGGCGCGCGGGAGGCGGGGCTGGCGCGGGTGGAGACGCCGTATGTCGCGCTTCTCGATTCGGATGATGTCTGGGGGCCGGACTGGCTGACGCGCCAGCTGGAAGGCGCGGGGCCCGGGCGGGTGCGGGTCTGCGCGGGCGAGGTGGCCGGGCCGGGCGGCGCGCGGCGCCGGCCCGGACGCGGGACGCGGCCGGGGGAGCGGATCGCGGCCTTTCTCTACATCGCCAACGAGTTCGCTCAGGCCAGCGGCGTGCTGGCGCCGACCCCGCTCGCCCGCGCGGCCGGGTTCGGCGGGCTGCGGCAGTACGAGGACCACCTCTTCCTGATCCGGGCCGAGGCGCTGGGGGCGCAAGTGGAGGCGCGCGCCGAGCCGCTTTACTCCCAGACCGCGGATGCGGGCGCGGAACGGGCGGGGGCGCGG
The DNA here is from genome assembly GCA_051747505.1 of Pseudomonadota bacterium. Taxonomy (GTDB): domain Bacteria; phylum Pseudomonadota; class Alphaproteobacteria; order Rhodobacterales; family Rhodobacteraceae; genus Albimonas. The sequence goes on from JBNJGE010000059.1 coordinate 14,452, forward strand.
GACAACCCGGCGCGGGCGGCCGCCTTCCTGGAGGCGGCGGGGCCGCTGATGACGGCGGAGGAGCGGTTGGCCTTCGCCCTGCGCTGCGTCGGGCCCGGGCTCGCGGCGCGGGACCGGGGCGCTGCGTTCGCGCTCGCCGCGCGGGGGGCGGCGCGGCCGCGGCTGGCCGGGGCGGCGGCGCGGCTCGCCCTGCGGGCGGCGGCGGGGGACGGCGCCTACGAGGCCGCCCGGAGGGGCGCGAGGGTGTGGCAGGCGCGGCGCTCGGCGTGAGAGACGGCGCGGAGGCCCCCGGACACGAAAAGGCCCCCGCGTGGCGGGGGCCTTCGGCGGCTGCGGCTGACCTGTGAAAGGACCTGCCGCCTCAGGCGATCGCCGTGAAGGGCAGCCGATAGGCCGGCGAGAGCTTGCCCGCGAGGTCGGTGTTGCTCAGGTCGTCGGCCGCGCGCAGGACCATGAAGGCGACGTAATCCTTGCCCGGTGTCAGGCCGGAGGCGGAGGCCGCGACGGCCTCGTTGTAGGCGGTCGCCTCCGCCGTGCCGGCCTCGCAGTAGGCGTCCGGCTCGTTGGGGCCGGGGCAGAAGGCGAGGTCGGCGACGTCCTGCGGCGACATCGACGGGGGAATATTGGCGGGCTCGTGAATCGCCCAGGTCCAGGTTCCGCGCGGTGTGACGGTCGCGGCCAGGTCCACGCCGCCGTCCGCCGTCGGGGTCGCCGAGAGGCTGGCCTGCTTCGCCGCCCCCGCGCGCGTCGCCTGCGCCACGTCCGACAACGCCCCGCTCCCGTCCGTCGCCTCCAGGACCAGGAAGACGTCATGCGTCTCGTTGGCCTGCATGGTGCCCGAGCCCGTGGACCCCTCGAACAGCACGTCCGGCTGGAGGTTGTGCTTCGTGAAGGCCCCGATCTGGCCGGGCAGGGGCGAGGCGGCGGCGTCGCGGACCGCCTCGGCGCCCGGCGCCTCGGCGCCCAGCGGCAGGACGACGCCGTGCAACTTCGCCGCGAGGCTGGAGACGGCCGCAACCTTCGCGGCGTTGCCGAACTCGTCCACGAAATGCGGCGGGACCAGGAAGGCCGGACGGAAGCCGGCGAAGGGGCGGTCGGTCACAAGGCCGTCGCCGGGCCGCCCATGGGCCTGCCGGATCGTGCGGAACGCCGCCTCGCCCAGATGCGACATGGTCTGCGCGTCATGGTGGTTGCCGTCGCCCACATCGCCCGCCGGTCCCGCCCCCACGACATGACAGTGCGGCAGCGCGGCGGCGATGGCGTCGAGGCCCGCGATCACCTCCTCCCGCGGAGGATAGGCGTTGTCCACGGGCGGCAGCAGGACCACCGGCAGGTCGGGCGAGAGCAGGCCGCGCAGGGACCGGATCCAGGCGATCATCCGGCGGGGGTAGCTGGCCGCCATGCTCTCCCCGGTCGCCGGGTTGATCGTGTTGGCGTCGGTCCCGCCGATGCACAGGATCAGGCCCTGCAGCAGCACCGTGCGGGAGGCGGCGAGGTCCGCCAGTCCGCGGGCCGCGGTCTGGCGGATGGCGCCGAAGCTGGCCACGTCGAGCGGGCCGCCGTAGCGCAGCGCGTCCACCCGGGCGCCGCCCTGCACGCCCTTGAGGACGTAGAGGCGCGGATCGGGCGCGGCCTCCCGCCAATGGGCGGCGGCGGGGTCGGTGAGGGCGTGGCGCACCAGCCCGATCTCCGGGCCGAAGCCGGGGGTGGCGTCCGGGATGCCGAAGCCCGCGGCGCCCGGGTCCTGCCACAGCTTGGAGGCCGAGCGCGGCTCCCCCGGCGGGGGGGCGACGCGGCGCGGCGTGAAGACGCCGGCCTGCGTCGGCTCCGTGGAGCCGGGGGCGGTGTAGCGGATCCAGTCGTGCTCCGCGCGCTCGGCCTCGGTCAGGGCGACGGCGGCGTCGGCCGCATTGCTCCCGGCCGGGTCCTGCGCGAGCGGCGCCCAGCCGTCGGCGTTCGACTGCCCGAGGATGAGCCAGACGGCGGCCGCGTCCCCGGGCCATTCGGGCGGGCCGCCGCCGCCGCGCCGGAGCGCGACGGAGGCGACCGAGAGACCGGCGCCCAGCATCAGCCGATCACCAGCGCGTGGATGCCGGTCGCCGTGGTGCCGGTGGCGCGCACGCGGCGCACGCCCACGGGCAGCAGCATGTTGGCCGCCACCGCGACGGTGCGCGGCGCATCGCCTGTGACGGTGTCGATCACCAGGTCGCCCGCGCCCTCGACATAGACCGCGACCGCCGGCCCGGGCAGGTCGGCGGCGTCGTCGGGGGTCACGGAGACGAGGTCGGTCGCCGGGCCGGAAATCGGCACGGCGCGCCCGCTGAACGGGTTGGCCATGATGC
>JBNJGE010000060.1:0-16630 GCA_051747505.1 Pseudomonadota bacterium
CCCGGCCCGTCCAGCCGCGCCCCCTGCGCGCCGGCCGCCCCCGCCGCCAGCGCGACCAGAAGCGCCAGCGCCAGCCGTCTCAGATCTGCTTCTCCGGCATGCGGACCACCAGCCCCTCGAGCTCCGGCGTCACCTTCAGCTGGCAGGTCAGCCGCGAGTTCTCCTTGGGATCATAGGCGAAATCCAGCATGTCCTCCTCCATCGGATCCTTCTCCGGAAGCTTGTCGATCCAGGCCGGATCCACATAGACATGGCAGGTGGAGCAGGCGCAGGCGCCCCCGCAATCCGCCTCGATGCCGGGGATGTTGTTGTCGCGGGCGCCTTCCATCACGGTCAGCCCCTCCTCGACATCCACGACATGCTCGGTTCCGCTGAACTCGATATAGGTGATCTTGACCATCGGGGTCTCCGGCCGCCTCGGATTCACGCGTTTCCGGCCCTCTTACGGAAGCCCGCCGCCCGGCGCCAGCGCGAATCCGGCCTCAGCCGCCGCCCCCGGCGCCGCCTGCCGGGACGGCCCCCGCCGGCGCCGCCTCCGCCCGCCGCTCCAGGCTCCGCACATAGAGCCAGCCCAGCCAGCCCGAGGCGATCCCGGCCGAGGCCATCCCCGCCGCCTGCGCATAGATCACCCCCGTCGCCCCCAGCCCGGTCATCGAGACCAGCGCCAGCATCGCCGGCACCGCCCCCGCGTCCCGCGCCCAGTTCGTCGCCGTCGCCCATAAAGGCCGCCCCAGAGAGTTGAACGCCGCCACCGCCACGAAGGCCGCGCCCGCGAACATGAACCCGCCCGCGCCCACGCGCCCGAAGGCCCGCACCACCTCCGCCCCCTCGGCCGACAGGCTGAAGGCCCGCGCCAGCAGATCCGAGGCGCCCCACAGGATCCCCCAGGCCGCCCCCACATAGAAGGCGCAGAACACCAGCGCGTCGAGATAGGTCATCCGCACCCGGTCGAGCTTCCGCGCCCCGTAGTTCTGCCCCATGATCCCGCCGATCGCCGCCGACAGGGTGAACACGCCCGCGAAGGCCAGCACCGTCATGCGGCTGACCACCGCCCAGCCCGCCACCGCGCTCGCCCCGTGGGCGGAGATCGCGGCCGTCAGCACGAAATTCGCGAAGGGCGTGGAGAGCTGCGTCAGCGAGCTCGGCGCCGCGATCCGCACGATCATGCCCAGGTCGCCGAGCGTCCGGCTCAGGCTCGGCTTCGCCACCAGGTCATGGGTCAGCACCACGAAGACGAACCCCATCGTCGCCGTGGTCAGCCGCGTGATCACCAGCCCCCCCGCGGCGCCCGAAATGCCCAGCCCCAGCCCGGGCAGCGGCCCCACCGCCTCGAAGATCAGGAAGGGCGCCGTGATCGCCACCACCACTCCGGCGGAGAAGGTGACCATCATCGCGCGCCGCGCGTCGCCGACCGCCCGCAGCACCGCGCCGCCCAGCATCCCGAAGGCCATGAAGGGCAGCGAGGGCATGGCGATCAGCAGGAAATGCGCCCCCTGCTCCAGCACGAAGCCCTCCGCGCCCAGCATCCCCAGCGCCCATCGCCGCCCCAGCGTGATCGCCACCGCCATGAAGGTCAGGAAGATCGCCGCCGCGGTGATGACGGAGGACGCGATCCCCCGCGCCCGCGTCCGCTGCCGCGCCCCCAGCGCCCGGCTGACCAGCGCCGTGCCCGCGATGGAGAACCCCATCCCCAGCGAGACGGTGAAGAACTGGATCGTCCAGGCGTAGCCGACCGCCGAGGTCAGCCGCTCGTCCCCGAGCATCGAGACGTAGAGCAGCGTGACGAAGTCCACCAGGAACATGAAGGTCAGGCCCAGAGAGCCCGTCAGCGTCATCACCGCGACATGGCGCATGGTGGAGCCGCGGGTGAAGCGCCCCTCCTCCCCGTCCGGGCGGGCCGCGCCCGGGTTGGCGTCATGGACCGGATCGACCGCCATTCAGACCCCCGCCACGCCTTACTCCGCCGCCGCCGGGCGCGGCGCCGGCCCGCCCCGGACCCAGACCGTCTCGCGCCCCGGCACGGGATGGCGCGGGATCATCAGCGCCAGACCCAGGCTGCCCAGCGCCAGGGCCACGGCCAGCGAGAACACCGCCGGCGGGCTGACCAGCCACAGATAGCCCAGCAGGGCGGGCAGGAACACGGCGGCGATGTGGTTGATGGTGAAGGCCACCGCCGCCGTCGGCGCGATGTCGCCCGGATCGGCGATCTTCTGGAAATAAGTCTTGTGCGCGAAGGCCATGGCGAACAGCAGGTGGTCGATCACGTAAAGCGCCGCCGCCAGCCAGGCCGGCCAGTCGAAGACGTAGATCCCGGCATAGAGCGCGAAGACCCCCGCCAGCCCCGAATACTCCCAGACCAGCGCCGTGCGCTCCCCGAAGCGCACGATCAGCCGCCCGACGATGGGCGCGAAGATCATGTTGGCGACGTAGTTGATCAGGAACAGCGCGGTGAGCTGGTGGACCTGCAGCCCGAACTTCTCGACCATCATGAAGGCCGCGAAGACCACGAAGATCTGCCGCCGGGCGCCCGCAAAGAACTGGATCAGGTAATACAGCCAGTAGCGCCGGCGCAGCACCATCTTCTTGAGCTGCGGGTTCGGCGCCTCCCACTGCGGATAGGCGAACCAGGCGAAGGCCGCGACCGCCACCGTCGCCAGCCCGCCGGCCATGTAGACGAAGGCGTAGGACAGCTCGAAGGCCTTCCACGCCCCCACGATCAGCCCGTAGGCCAGAAGCGAGGAGGCCGAGGCCGCCGCCAGGATCCAGCCCAGAATCTTCGGCGCCTGGTCCTTGGGCAGCCACTGAAGCTGGAGGGACTGGTTCACCGTCTCGTAGTAGTGGAAGCCGAGGCTGCCGATGAAGGTGGTGATCAGCAGCCCCCCGAAGGTCGGGAAATAGGCCGTCACCGCCGTCGCCCCGCCCAGGAAGACCAGCGAGATGATCGCCAGCGTCTGCTCGCGCACCAGCAGGATGACGGCGATCACCCCGACGGCCGCGAAGCCCGGGATCTCGCGCACCGTCTGCAGCCAGCCGATATCGGAGCCGTCGAACCCCGCCGCCTCGATGACGAAGTTGTTGAGCAGCGCGTTCCAGGTCGCGAAGGCCAGCGGCATCCCCGCGGCCAGAAGCACCAGCAGACCCACCGGCCTGCGCCAGAGCGGGAAGCGGCCGGCCTCGGCGATCGGAACGGGCGCGCCACGGGTCATAAGGAAACCTTAGGCCTGCCGGGCCGGCTTGGCGAGGCGCAAAAACCGCCCGCCCGGCGCCGCGAAACGAAAAAGGGCCGCCCCGCGGGCGACCCCCTGTCTCTTCGCCCCGCTCGGCGCGGGGCGCGCGCGGGCGCGCCTCAGCCGCGGCGGCGCCGCGCCATGAAGCCCAGCCCGGCCAGCGCGCCGCCCAGCAGCGGCAGCGCCGCGGGAACCGGCACCTCGGAGGTCAGCTGCCCGGCGGTCTGGGCCAGCACGCGCACATCCATGGTCTCGCCCGCCGCGACATCGACGAGGAAGGGATAGGTCCCGGTCGTGTCGTCCAGCGTCCCTTCGTTGTTGGCCGCCTCCTGGATGAAGCCGCGGCTCTCGCAGAGCCCTTCGACCTCGCCATCGCTGCAGTCGGAGCCCATCAGGACCTGGAAAGAGGTCTGGACGACCGCGCTCTCCAGCGCCGGGTTGTCCACCTCGGCCAGGATGGAGCTGGTGAGGCTGATGGCCAGGTCGATCACCATCGGGCTCTCGGCCGAGTCATTGGTGAAGGTCGACTCGAAGATGGTCCCGCTGGCGAAGGTGGTCAGCTTGCCCGGCCCGTCCAGCGAGCCCGTCATCTCGTTGCGGAAGATGCCGATCTGCGTCGCCTCGGTCGTCGGGAAGGGCGAGAGGTAGGGCGACGGGATCATCACGGGCCCGCCCAGCCCCGCGGAGGTGTCGCTCCAGCTGGAGGTCGCGTCGCCGATCTTCGTGATGTCGGTCTTGGTCCCGAAGGCGTAGCTGGCGGAGATCGACCCCGTGCCCTCCGGCGGGTTGATCACCGTGCCGTCCAGGGCGTCCGCGTCCCAGCCCACCACGTCCTGCGAGGCGTTGGGCGTGATGCCGAACTCGCTCATGTTCATGCCGAACCCGACCGACCCGACCGTCGTGACGCTGAAGCTGGCCACCGCCTGGGCCGACTGGGGCGCCACGAACACTCCTCCCGCCAGCGCCAGACCAATCATGCTCGCCTTGCAAACACGCATGTTAAGCTCCGTTTCGCCCCTCTGCCCCCTTGCCGCCGTCCGCTGAACCCCTCGGCGCGGCAGCCCGGATGCGCTGCGTCCTAATCCTGAACAGTTCCTTTACCAGACGACTGACGTTCTGAAAACCCGCAATTTCCCCCGCGCTCTTCCCCGCGCCCTCTCATCAGCGTAAACGCCGGGGCATGAGCACGCGCGCCCCCGCCATCGGCATGGTCTCCCTCGGCTGCCCCAAGGCCCTGGTGGACTCCGAACGCATCCTCACCCGCCTGCGGGCCGAGGGCTACCAGGTCTCCCCCGACTACGCCGGGGCCGACGCCGTCATCGTCAACACCTGCGGCTTTCTCGATTCGGCCCGCGCCGAGTCCCTCGCCGCGATCGGCGAGGCCCTGTCCGAGAACGGCCGCGTCATCGTCACCGGCTGCCTCGGCGCCGACGCCGCCACGATCCGCGAGGCCCACCCCCGGGTCCTCGCCGTCACCGGCCCCCACCAGTACGAGCAGGTGGTGGAGGCCGTCCACGCCGCCGCCCCTCCCGCGCACGACCCCAAGCTCGACCTCATCCCCCCGCAGGGCCTGCGCCTCACCCCGCGCCACTACGCCTGGCTGAAGATCTCCGAGGGCTGCAACCACAAGTGCAGCTTCTGCATCATCCCCCAGCTCCGCGGCAAGCTCGCCTCCCGCCCCGTCAACGCAGTCCTGCGCGAGGCCGAGAAGCTGGCCGGGGCCGGCGTGCGCGAGCTCCTGGTCATCTCCCAGGACACCTCCGCCTACGGCCGCGACCTGCGCCACGCCACCGCCTCCTGGCGCGGCGCCGACCACCGCGCCCACATCCAGGACCTCGCCAGGGGCCTCAAGTCCCTCGGCCTCTGGACCCGCCTCCACTACGTCTACCCCTACAGGCAGGTGGACGACCTCATCCCCCTGATGGGCACGGCGCGCGAGCCCGCCGGCCTCCTCCCCTATCTCGACATCCCCTTCCAGCACGCCCACCCCGACACGCTGAAGCGCATGGCCCGCCCCGCCGCCTCCGAGGACACGCTGGAGCGCATCCGCGCCTGGCGCGCCATAAACCCGGACCTCACGATCCGCTCCACCTTCATCACGGGCTTCCCCGGAGAGACGGAGGCCGAGTTCCGCCATCTCCTCGACTGGCTGGAGGAGGCCCGGCTCGACCGCGTCGGCTGCTTCAAATACGAGGACGTCGCCGGCGCCCCCGCCAACGCCCTGCCCGGCCACGTCCCCGAGGACGTGAAGGCCGAGCGTCACGCCCGCTTCATGGAGACCGCCCAGCGCATCTCCGCGGAGAAGCTGGCCGCGAAGCTCGGAACCCGCCAATGGGCCATCATCGACGAGATCGACGCGGAGGGCGCCATCGCCCGCACCGTCGCCGACGCCCCCGAGATCGACGGCAACATTTTCATAGATGACGCCGAGGGGCTGTCGGTGGGGGAGATCGTGGAGGTCGAGGTGACGGAGGCGGGGGAGTATGATTTGTGGGGGCGGCTGGACTTAAGCCAATTCGGTCGAGACGCCTTCAAGCTCAATAAACCAACTAGCTAATTTCGAAAGCGCTTTTTGCTTTGATCTTGCAAACTCACCCCACACCTCACCATGGTAAGGTCGCTTCTCCATGGGGTGGTAGCCTACCATGTAGTTCAGCTGCCTGACCGGTTGAACGACAAAGCTAATGGCCCCAATTGTCTTTGGGTCCATCACGTAGACATAGGGATTGTGCCCAGCCTCCTCGATTTGCGCGCGAAGATCTACAGACATCCCGGCATTCGCGCCGCTTGAGGCCTTATAAGCCATTGAGGAAAGCCGCTTTACACCGCGCTTTTCCACAACCCAATGAGGGGGCACACGACGTATTATGGTGTCTTCTCCGAGTATCCCCTCGTGATCATGTGGCACCACATTTCCGTCTTCAGTGTATGGAGGACTCGCCAAAGGCACGATTCAACCCATTCTCCCCACAAAGCCACTCCGCAACAATTCGAAAGTCGTTACGCAACTCAAATTCTCTGATCTCATCTGAATTCGTATTTATTAGGGTTGCCCGCACTTTGTTTGGAGCAAGTATATGAAGCTCTACATCACAATCTCCAACCTCCCACTCGAGCTGAAGATCGCCCTTAACACCTGGAACAATCTGCGGCAGCTCAGAGGAAACGCCCCTGAGAGCATTAAGTAGATCAATAGCAAATGTCGCATTTCGAAAAGATACTGGCGGCGCATCATATCCATCCCAACCCGGCTCCAGCGAGCAGAGGCGTTCTAGTTCTTCCTTCGCACGCTCAATCGCCCGGCTGTCTCGGTTGGACAGTGTATAGTCTGCAAATTGTTCTGCGGATCGATCCGGTGTGAATACTGATGATCCACGCCCTGGTGCCCAAGTGCGCCGTCCAAGCATACCTATGCAATCCTTCCCCAAATCCTTTGCGCTGACTCGCTCGTGATCTGAGCGAATCGCTCCACGATTAATCCCCTACCGAGAGTCAAGAAGTCAATCGCAGCCTGCGGGCTACCATCCTCGGGCAGCCCTCGCACCTTGAGCTCTAGACGAATGCGGACATCGCCTGCATCACTGACCTCGCTATGAGCGGAGGTATAAAGTCGGCCAATCGGCCCTCCGCTGTTCTCAATAACTTCTCCATAATTTATCGAGAAACCCTCAACAGACGAACTAACAAATTCAAATTCACTCGACCAGCATCCCAACTGGCCATCCGCAGAGATTTCATCGGGGTAGATAAGATTGACATAGGCTACCTCACATTGAGTTATCTCCCTGCTACTTTTCCCAAATACACTGTCTAATGCGAAAAATAACTTTTCCAGATTTTCATGAAATTTTTGTCTTATGCCTTCAAATCTCGGGTATTCCTCAATATCGGAATCCATTTTCCTCCAATTTTGGATAAATCTATCCCTTTGTATCTGAATAAGATTCTTCTCATCATTTGAAACAAACCAGTGCCTTATTCCTGGAGCTCCTTGAACGAGCTGCAGCTTTGGGGGTTCCCTGTAGCCGCCTTTTCCAAGGCCAAATGTCTCAAACTGAGGCCTCAACTCGGGCATTTCTTGAGGATTTGGGAATTCTGACTCAAATAATTCCCACAGTTTTCCCACCTTCACACCAAAGAAGTCATCTACTTCCTCAAATTGAACCCCTAAAACTACTTCAGTCAGCGGCGGGTTCGTAAAGTCGGGCAACCCTTCAGGGCGCGGCGATGTCATTTGGTCACCCCACATGCAAAATGTCGCCATCCGGTCAATCCGAGTGCAGGAGCCCAGCCCACCCATCTTCAATCGGCTGGGATGCACAACCGGTTCGATTCCGTGACTCTTACCCTTCGCAGGTCGGCAATGCGACCGCGTGTTTTGGCAACCCCCTCAAACGAGCACCTCCCGCTTCGGCGCCCGATACGCCCGCCCCCGAACGACTCATCGACAACCCCCGCCCTTCGGCGCACTCTCCGCGCCAAGCGAGACGGCGCGCGGCCTCCGCTTCCGGCGGTCGCATCCGGGCGCGCGCTCCGCCGTCCCGGCCTTCCGGCCCGGGCGGCCCAGCCCCGGCGAAGGCACTCCCATGGCCAAGGGCCAGAAACGCTCCAACCGCGAAGTCAAGAAACCCAAGCAGCCGAAGGCCGCGGCCCCGGCGCCGGTCAACCCGCTCGTCGCCCGGCTGACCGAGGCGCAGGACAGGGCGAAGAAGGGCCGGAAATAGCGCCCGGGCCCGGCGCGGCCCCCGCCCCGCCGGGCGCCCTCACACCAGCCCGTCGCGCTTCGCCTCCCAGTAGGCGCGCAGCACCGCGTTCATCCGCGTCTGGTAGCCCGGGCCGAGCCTGCGGAACCAGCGCAGCACGTCGCGGTCCACCCGCATCGTCACCCGCGCCTTCCAGGGCGTGACCGGCGCGCGCGCCTCGACCTCCGCCCAGCCCTCGGGCAGCTCGGCCCGGCGGCGGGCGCGATCGGCCGCCGCCCGCTCCTTCGCCCGGCGCTTGGCCTCCCGCGCCCGCCGGCGGTCCTCGGCCTCGGCCTTTCGCCTGACCTCCGCCTCGTCCGCCCGCCGGGCCTCCGCGAGGTCGAGCTTCCAGGCCTCCGCCTCCCGCTCGCGCAGGCGCTCGGCCATCTCGCGGGCCCAGGCGCGGTTGGCCCACTCCCCGCGGGCCTCGTACTGCTCCACCAGCTTCTCGAACCCCTCCGACAGGGCGGAGCTCCGCTCCACCCGGTCCTCCCGGCGCCGTGCCGTCATGGCCGCCTCCTTGCGCGAACGCCCCTCGTCCGCGCAGGAGACTGCCGCAATTGTCTGAAAATCCCGTTCACGCCTTTTCAACGAATGTGCATACGGGTCGTGCACGGGTTGCGCACGGGTCGCGCACAGGCCCTCAGTCGGGCCTGAAGGCGAAGGCGTCGTTGGGCGTCCACTGCATCTCGCCCCCCGGCGGCTGCCATTTCATCAGCAGGCAGCTGGTGGCAAGCCGTTGAAAATAAAGGGCGTCCACCTCGTACCAGCCCGCCTCCGGCACCATGAACTCCTCCTGCCACCCGATGGTGGAGCAGGTGTGGCGCCCGTCATGCCGGTAGACCTGCGTCCCCCCGATCTTCACCTCCAGCCCGTCATTGGAGTGCCACAACATCTTCCAGATTCCCGCCTCCGGAAACCAGATGTAGCCGTCGATCCAGGCGATCACCCGCTCCGCCGCATTCGACGTCAGCGCCGGCTCCCCCCTCCGGGTGTCCGGATAATCGAATCCGACCAGCGGCTCCCCCCTCACCGTCCCGTACTCCTCCCAGCTCGCCGCCCGGTCCAAGTACTTGATATCGCCGGGATATGCGTAACGCACAGCCAGGCCCTGCTCCAGCTCCGCCTTGTCCGGCTGGGGCGAGGCCGGCGTAAGCCGCGTCTGCGCCTCCGCCCCGGTCACCCACATCGCCGCCAGGGCCCCCAGCAGCCCCCCCGTCAGTCTCCGCATGACGATTCCTTCCCATTTCAAGGGCTTGCCAGCCCCGCCGCCGCGTCAGAACAGAAGCTAAAAGCCCGCCACCCGTCCTGCCAAGCGATTTCCGCCGCCTTGCGCGCCGCCGCGAAACCCGCTCTCCTCTCCCGGCATCGCAACACCGCCCGGAGGACGCCCCATGCCCACCCTCGTCTTCGCCCAGCAAAAGGGCGGCGCGGGCAAGACCACCCTCCTCGTCCAGGCCGCCGTCGCCCTGCGCGCCATGGGCCGCGCCGTCACCCTGGTCGATCTGGACCCGCAACGCTCCCTCTCCCGCTGGGCGGGGCTGCGCGGCGACCCGGACCTGCCCTGCGAGGCGGCCTCCGACTGGGGCGCCGGGGCCGCCCTGCGCCGGGCCGCGCGCGCCGCGGACGTGGTGCTCGCCGACTGCCCCGGCAGCGCCGACGTCCTGCTGCGCGCGGCCGTGCGCGAGGCCGACCTCGTCGTCATCCCCTGCCAGCCCAGTCCCGTGGATGCCTGGGCGGCCGCCTCCACGCTGGCCATGTGCGCGCGGGAGAAGGCCCGCCACGCCGTCGTGCTCAACCGCCTTCCGCCCCGCGGCGGGGCGGAGGCCGAGACGCGCGCCGCGCTGGCCGCCGAAGGGGCGGAGATCCTGCCCGAGGGGCTGGGCAACCGCGTCGCCTTCTCGACCGCCTTCCTGCAGGGGCGCAGCCCGCTGGACCTGGCCCCGCGCTCCAAGGCGGCCGCGGAGGCGAGGGCGATGGCCGAGGCCCTGATCGCTCTGGCCTGAGCGCGACTTGCGCAGGCGCGCGCGGCCAATAGAGTCGCGCCCCCCGACCCGGAGAGCCCCCACCCATGTCCCGCGACAGCGCGCCAGACGCCTACAGCCTGATCCTCGACGCCATCGACCGCGGCCGGTATCCCCCCGGGGCGCGGCTGGTGGAGACCGAGCTGGCCGAACGTTTCGGCGTCTCCCGCACCCCGATCCGGGAGGCGCTGGGGCGGCTGGAGACGCAGGGCGTGGTGGCCCATGACGGGCGGCGGGGGCTGGTCGTCTCCTCGCTCGATCACAACCAGCTGGGCGAGCTCTACGAGGTGCGGGCGGTGGTCGAGGGGCTGGCCGCAAGGCTCGCCGCACGCCACGCGGCGCCGGAGGAGCAGGCTCTGCTGCGCCGGCTGGTGGAGGAGAGCCGGGCGATGACCCATGACCCGGAAGCGCTGCGCGACAACAACCGGCGCTTCCACCGGCAGGTCCATCTCGCCTCCCACAACCGTTATCTCAACACGATGCTGGAGGGGATCCGGCGCTCCATGGCGCTGCTGACCGTGACCTCGCTCTCCGACCCGATCCGCGGGGCGGAGACGGTGGAGGAGCACGACGCGATGGTCACGGCCATCGAGGCCCGGGACGAGGAGGTCGCCGACCGGGCGGCGCGCCGGCATATCTCCCGGGCCTACGAGACGCGGCTGGCGATCGAGGCGGAGCGCTGAGGCGGCCCCGTCGCGGACTTCCTCCCGGTCGGATCGGGCCGGTGCGACGGCGTCAGACCTCGTCGGGGAAATGCATCATCGTCAGCCGGACGGGGTTCGGCGCCGCCTGGCCGAGACCGCAGATTGAGGCGTCGGCCATCGCCTGGCACAGGTCCTCCAGCAGGGCGTGGTCCCAGCGGTCGGCCTCCATCAGCTTGACCGCCTTCTCGCAGCCCACGCGGCAGGGGGTGCACTGGCCGCAGCTCTCGTCCTCGAAGAAGCGCAGCATGTTGAGCGCCGCCGCCCTGGCGCTGTCCTGGTCGGAAAGCACCACCACGGCGGCCGAGCCGATGAAGCTGCCATGCGGCTGCAGACAGTCGAAGTCGAGCGGCACGTCGTCGAGGCTCGCCGGCAGCAGGCCGGAGGAGGGGCCGCCGGGCTGATACGCCTTGAAGGCGTGGCCCTCGGCCATGCCGCCGGCGGCCGCGATCACGTCCCGGATGGTGGAGCCGGCCGGCAGCTCGTAGACGCCCGGCCGCGCGACGCGGCCGGAGACGGAGTAGCTGCGCAGGCCCGGGCGACCGTTCTTCTCCACGCCGTTGAGGACCTCCGGCCCCTCGCGGCAGACGCGCGTCACCCAGGCGAGCGTCTCGAGGTTGTGGACCAGCGTCGGGCGGCCGAAGACGCCGTTCTGGGCGACATAGGGCGGGCGGTGCCGGGGCAGGCCGCGCTTGCCCTCGATGGACTCGATCATCGCCGACTCCTCGCCGCAGATATAGGCGCCGGCGCCGCGGCGGAGGTCGATGCAACCGGCGGGGACGATGCCGGCGGCCTCCAGCGCCGCGATCTCGCGCAGCAGGATCTCGCGGCCCGCGGGGTACTCGTCGCGCAGATAGATGAAGCAGGTCTCGGCCTCCACCGCCCAGGCGGCGATCAGCATGCCTTCCAGGAACAGGTGGGGGCGGGTCTCGAGGAACAGGCGGTCCTTGAAGGTGCCCGGCTCGCCCTCGTCGGCGTTGACGGCCAGGTATCGCGGGGCCGGTTCCGCCCGCACGAAGCCCCATTTGCGGCCGGCGGGAAAGCCGGCGCCGCCGAGGCCGCGCAGGCCGCTCTCCAGCACCGCCGCCTGCACCGCGTCGCGGGTGCGGGCGCCGGCGCGCAGGGCCTCCAGCGTGTCATAGCCGCCGCCGGCGCGGTAATCGGAGAGGGCCTCGTAGTTCGGGACCTTCGGGCCGGTCTCCCCGGTCTCGACGACGGCGCGCACGGCCTCGGGCGTGGCGAGGTCCACATGCCGGTGGCCCACCTCCGCCACGGGGGCGAGGTCGCAGCGGCCCATGCAAGGAGCGCGCAGGACGCGCACCCGGGCGGGGTCGGTCCCGGCCTCCAGCGCGGCCTTGAGCGCCTGCGCCCCGGCCAGCTCGCAGGAGAGGGAGTCGCAGACGCGGACGGTGACGGGCGGCGGAGGCGTCTCGCCCTCCTTCACCGGGTCGAAATGGGCGTAGAAGGTGGCGACCTCCCAGACCTCGGCCTGGGACAGGCGCATCTCCTCGGCGAGCGCCCGCAGATGGACGGCGGGGAGATGGCCCTTCGCGTCCTGGATCAGGTGCAGGTACTCGATCAGCAGGTCGCGCCGGCGGGGGCGGTCGCCCAGCAGGGCGCGCACCTCGTCCAGCGCCGCGTCCTCGACCTGGCGACCTCTGGGCGCCCCGCGCCCCTTGCCGCGGCCCGACTTCCAGACGCCGCGCTCCTCGGACTCCCGGTCAAGCGCCATTTCCCGCGTCTCCCCAGTTCCGTCGCGCGCGGGGCCAGCCTAGGGCCGCGCGGGCCGTCGTCCCAGTCCGAATCCGACCGGGCGCGGTCCGCAAGGGACGCCGCGCTTGCGCCGGCGCGGGGCTGCGCTAGGCTGCCGGCGTCCTGGACCGGAGCCTCCCCATGCTCGCCCGCCTCGTCCGCGTCGCCCTGCTCGCGCTGCTCGCCGCCCTGCCCGTGTCGGCGCAGGAGGGGGCGCCGGGCCGGGAGGAGCTCACCGAGCAGGGGGAGGACATTCCGCTCGGCGAGTGGCGGGCGATGACCGCGGGGCGCACCGTCTGGTACCGGATCGGCGAGGACCTCTGGGGGCGGGAGCGCTACCACGCCGGGACCGACCGGGTGACCTTCCAGTTCCCGGACGGCGAGTGCCTGGAGGCCGTCTGGTTCCACGACCCTCCCTGGTACTGCTTCGATTTCGGGGGCGCGCTGGGCGGCGGGCCGCCGCACTGCTTCCGCCATCTGCGCCACGAGGGGGAGCTCTGGGCGCTGGGGCTCTCGGGCGGGGCGCCGCAGCGGATCATCCGCATCGACGACCTGCCGCTCTCCTGTGGGCCGTCGCCCAGCGTGTGACGCAGCCGCCGCGCTGTCAGCGCAGGCCCATCGCGCGGGCGGCGATGTCGGTGCGCCAGAAGCCTCCGGGCCAGTCGATCCGGGCCACGGCGCGGTAGGCGCGGGCGACGGCCTCCTCCAGGCTCGGGCCGCGGGCGGTGACGTTGAGCACCCGGCCTCCGTTGGAGAAGACCCTCGGCCCCTCCGCCCGCGTGCCGGCGTGGAAGACGGCGACCAGCGGGTCGGATTCCGCCTCCGCCAGCCCGCCGATCTCCTCGCCCTTCTCGTAGGCGCCGGGGTAGCCCTTCGCGGCCATGACCACGGTGGCGGCGGCCTCGTCATGGAAGGCGATCTCGTGCCGATCCAGCCCCTCTCCGCGCGCGCAGGCGAGCAGGGCGGGGACCAGGTCGCTGTCCATGCGCATCATCAGCACCTGGCATTCCGGGTCGCCGAAGCGGACGTTGAATTCGACCAGCTTCGGCCCCTCGGCGGTGAGCATCAGGCCGGCGTAGAGGACGCCGCGATAGGGGGTCCCGCGCCGGGCCATCTCGGCGGCGACGGGGCGGATGATCTCGTCCATCGCCCGCGCCTCCAGCTCCCGCGTCAGGACGGGGGCGGGGGAGTAGGCGCCCATGCCGCCGGTGTTGGGGCCCTGGTCGCCGTCAAAGGCGCGCTTGTGGTCCTGCGCGGCGCCGCAGGCGATCACGGTCTGGCCGTCGCACAGCGCGAAGAGGCTGGCCTCCTCGCCCTCCATGCACTCCTCGATCACGACCGAGGCGCCGGCCGCGCCGAAGGCGCCGCCGAACATCTCTTCCACAGCCGTCTCCGCTTCGGCCTCGGTCGCCGCGACCACAACGCCCTTGCCGGCGGCGAGGCCATCGGCCTTGACCACGATGGGCGCGCCTTCCCTGCGGATGTAGGCCTTAGCGGCCTCCGCCTCGTCGAAACGCGCCCAGCGAGCGGTGGGGGCGCCGACGGCCTCGGCCACCTCCTTGGCGAAGGCCTTGGAGCTCTCCAGCCGCGCGGCGGCGGCGGAGGGGCCGAAGCAGGGGATGGCGGCCTCGGCCAGCGCGTCGGCGACGCCGGCGGCCAGCGGCGCCTCGGGGCCGATCACCACCAGCCCGATGTCGCGGGCCTGCGCGAACTCCACCACCTGCGCCGCGTCCTCGGGGTTGATCGCCACGCAGTCGGCGAGCTCCGCGATGCCGGCGTTGCCCGGCGCGCAGGTCAGCTGCTCGCAGAGCGGGCTCTGCGCGATCTTCCAGGCCAGCGCGTGCTCCCGCCCGCCGCCGCCGAGGATGAGGATGTTCATTGTCCGCCTTCCGCGTGGTCCGTGTCGCGGCGCCTCACTAGAAAACCGGGCGCGGCGGGTCCAGCGCCGCGCCCTGCGCAAGGCGTCACAGGCTGGCATCCAGCGCCGCCAGGATCGCGTCGCCCATCTCGGAGGTCGAGGCGGGGGCGCGCCCCTCCGTCTGCATCAGGTCGGCGGTGCGCACGCCCTGCGCGAGCACGGTCTCCACCGCCTTCTCCAGCCGGTCGGCCTCCGCCCCCTGGTCGAAGGAGTAGCGCAGCGCCATGGCGAAGCTCAGGATGCACGCGATGGGATTGGCCTTGCCCTGACCCGCGATGTCGGGGGCCGAGCCGTGCACCGGCTCATAGAGCGCCTTGGGCCGCCCGTTGGCCATCGGCGCGCCCAGCGAGGCCGAGGGCAGCATCCCCAGCGAGCCCGTCAGCATCGCCGCGCAGTCCGACAGCAGGTCCCCGAACAGGTTGTCGGTGACGATCACGTCGAACTGCTTGGGCCAGCGCACGAGCTGCATGGCCCCGGCGTCGGCGTACATGTGGCTGAGCTCCACATCCGGGTATTCCGCGTCGCGCACCTGCTGGACGACCTCGCGCCACAGCACGCCGGACTCCATCACGTTGGCCTTCTCCATGGAGCAGACCCTGTTGCCCCGCTTGCGCGCCAGCTCGAAGGCGGAGCGGGAGACCCGGGCGATCTCGCTTTCCGTGTAGCGCTGGGTGTTGATCCCGACGCGCTCGTTGCCCTCCTCGAAGATGCCGCGCGGCTCCCCGAAATAGACGCCGGAGGTCAGCTCGCGCACGATCATGATGTCGAGGCCGGAGACGACCTCCCGCTTGAGGGAGGAGAAATCGGCAAGCGCGTCGAAGCACACGGCGGGCCGGAGATTGGCGTAGAGGTCCATCTCCTTGCGCAGCCGCAGCAGACCGCGCTCGGGCTTCACGGAGAAGTCGAGCTCGTCGTATTTCGGCCCGCCCACGGCGCCGAGCAGCACGGCGTCCACCGACTGGGCCTTCTCCATGGCGGCGTCCGTCAGGGGCGTGCCGTGCGCGTCGTAGGCGCAGCCGCCCACCAGGTCCTCGGATACCTCGAATTCCAGCCCCCGCTTCTCCCCGAACCAGTCGATTATCTTGCGGACCTCTGCCATCACCTCGGGCCCGATGCCGTCGCCGGGCAGGATCAGAAGGGACTGGGACATGGGGGCGCTCCTCCTCGCTGTGGGTCCCGCCGCGGGACCGGGTTCCGCCTAGCCCCGGCCGCAGCGGGGGTCAAGCGGCCGGGCCGGGCGGGCGGCGGCCCTCCCGGCCCGGCGCCCGCCGCCCCGCGGCGGGCGAGACGCGGGCCACGGGCGCGCCGCGCGACGCCGCGGCCCCGGCCCAACGGGCGGCGGCGCCCGTCAGGGCGCCTCCGCCGGGCGGGAGCCCCCGGCGCGGGACAGCCGCCCCATCCCCTCGGCCAGCGCGTCGAAGACCCGGCGCACCCGGGCGGAGGCGCGCAGCTCCGAATGCGCCGCGACCCAGACAGGCAGCGCCCCGATCCCCAGCCCCGGCAGCACGCGGCGCAGGCCCGGCTGCTGCGCCGCGACGGCGACCTGCCCGACGCCGATGCCGGCGCCGGCGCGCACCGCCTCCCAGTAGACCACCTGGTCGTCCGTCCGCAGCCGGAAAAAGCGGGTCGGGACCGGCAGGCCGGCGGCGGCGAAGCCCTCCACCACGAGGTCGGAGCGGTCGTAGCCCAGCACCCGGTGGGCGCGCATCTCCTCCGGCGTCTCCGGCAGGCCGTGGCGCGCGGCGTAGGCGTCCGAGGCGAAGAGGCCAAGCGCCAGCTCCCCCGCCTTGCGGGCGATCACGTCGTCCTGCGTGGGGCGGTACATGCGCAGCGCCACGTCGGCCTCGCGCAGGAGCAGGTTGGAGGTCTCGTCGGAGGCCGAGACCTCGATCTCCAGCCCCGGCTCGGCCTCCAGCAGCTCGGCCAGCAGGCCGGGCAGCAGGTAGGCGGCGACGTAGCGGCTGGCGCTGACCCGCACCACGCCCCGCAACCCCTGCGCCCGCCCGGCGGCGGACACGGAGAGGCGCGCGGCCGCCGCCTCCATCGCCTCGGCCTGGGCGAGCGCCTCGCGCCCGGCATCGGTCAGGCGCACGCCGCCCGCGCCGCGCACGAAAAGCGTCGCGCCCAGCCGCCCCTCCAGCGCGGCGATGCGCCGGCTGAGCGTGGGCTGGCTGACGCCCCCCTCCCGCGCGGCGGCGGAGAGGGAGCCGGCGCGGGCCACCGCCAGAAGGGCCTGCAGGTCCGCCCAGTCCACGGAGTCATTCAT
>JBNJGE010000061.1:0-16573 GCA_051747505.1 Pseudomonadota bacterium
GGCATGACCTCGATGAAGGTGATGTCCATGCCCCGGCCATGCGCCCAGCGGACCATGTCGTGGATCTCGTCGTCGTTGACGCCCTTCAGCGCCACGGCGTTGATCTTGACCTTCAGCCCCGCCTCCTGCGCGGCGTCCAGCCCGTCGAGCACCTGGGCGAAGCGGCCCCAGCGGGTGATCTCGACGAATTTCTTCTCGTCCAGCGTGTCCAGCGAGACGTTCACGCGCCGCACGCCGGCCTCGTAGAGCGGCCTGGCGAAGCGGCGCAGCTGGGAGGCGTTGGTGGTCAGCGTCACCTCGTCCAGCCGGCCGGCCTCCAGGTGCCGGCCCATCGCCTCGAAGAACTGCATGATGTTGCGCCGCACCAGCGGCTCGCCGCCGGTGATGCGCAGCTTGCGCACGCCCAGATCGACGAAGGCGGAGCACAGGCGGTCCAGCTCCTCCAGCGTCAGCAGCTCCTTCTTGGGCAGGAACTGCATGGTCTCCGACATGCAGTAGACGCAGCGGAAGTCGCAGCGGTCGGTGACCGAGACGCGCAGATAGGAGATCGCCCGCTGGAAGGGGTCGATCAGCGGCGCCTCGGAGGGCTGGACGGCGGTCGGCTCGGTCATGGTGTCTCCCTGCGCGCGATGGCGTTGCGCGACGGTTCTACGCCAGACCTAATGCCGCCGCGGGCGGGGAGCAATGGAGCCCGCCCGGGTTTTCGAGCGCCCCCGCGGCCGGACGCGGGCGGGCGGGCGGGGCGTCCGGCCGCGGGGGCGCGGGGGTCACTCCCAGCGCGCGGCCCGGTCGTCGCGCGCCTTCTCGCGGGCCGACTCGGCGGCCTCCGCCTCGGCCTCCGCCTGCGCCACGGGGCGGCGCATATGCTCCCAGGCCTCCTCTGCGCTGTCCACGAAGTGGAACAGCTCCAGGTCCTGCTCGCCGATGGTGCCCGAGGCCGCGAGCGCGTCGAAATCGATGATCGAGCGCCAGAACGCCTCGCCGAACAGCAGCACCGGCACCGGCTGCATGCGGTTGGTCTGGATCAGCGTGAGCGACTCGAACAGCTCGTCCAGCGTGCCGAAGCCGCCGGGAAAGACCGCGATCGCCTCCGCGCGCATCAGGAAATGCATCTTGCGGATGGCGAAGTAGTGGAAGTTGAAGCTGAGATCGGGCGTGACGAACTCGTTGGGCGCGTTCTCGAAGGGCAGGACGATGCCCAGCCCGATGGACCGGCCCCCGGCCTCGTGCGCGCCGCGGTTGCCCGCCTCCATCACGCCGGGGCCGCCGCCGGTGACGACGACGTGGCGGCGCCCCTCGCTCTCCAGCGAGGCCTCGGTGCACAGGCGGGCGAAGCGGCGGGCCTCCTCGTAGTAGCGCGAGAGCTTTCCCAGCATCTCGGTGCGCGCGCGGTCGGCATGCTGGGGCGCGGGGATGCGGGCGCCGCCGAAGAAGACCACGGTGCTCTCGATGCCCGCCTCGGTCATCAGCATCTCGGTCTTGAGCAGCTCGAGCTGCAGGCGCATGGGGCGCAGCTCCTCGCGCTTGAGGAAGTCGAGATCGCGGAAGGAGAGCTTGTAGGCGGGCGAGGCGCTCTGCGGCGTCAGCGGCTGGCGCTCGGCCGAATCGATGTCCTGCTCGACGGAGCGGAAGACGGAGTGGCGATCTTCTTTGCGGCTCATGGGACCAGGCGCGGCTCCTCTCGGGCCGGGATCAGTGGGGGAACGGGCCGGGGGCGCGATTGCGCGCGCGCCCGCCCGCCTCTATAGCCTGCGGCTCGAGCCGAGGCGATGGGGCCGCGCGTCCCCGCCGCCGCGAAAACACGACCGCCCCCGCAGGGAGACGCCCCCATGTCCGAGCACGAGCACGCCGCCCTGGAAGCCGCCATCGAGAGCGCCTGGGAGGCGCGAGACGGCATCAGCTCCGCCACCGGGGGCGAGACCCGCGAGGCGGTGGAGGCCGCGCTGGGCCTGCTGGATTCTGGCCGCGCCCGGGTCGCCGAGCGGGGCGCGGACGGCCAGTGGCGCGTCAACCAGTGGCTCAAGAAGGCGGTGCTGCTGTCCTTCCGGCTGGAGGACATGCGCCCGATCCCCGGCGGGCCGGGGGCGAGCAGCTGGTGGGACAAGGTGCCCAGCAAGTGGGACGGCTGGGGCCACGAGGAGTGGCGCGCGGCCGGCTTCCGGGCGGTGCCCAACTGCGTGGCGCGCCGCTCGGCCTATATCGCGCCCGGCGTGGTGCTGATGCCCTCCTTCGTGAACCTGGGGGCCTACGTGGACGAGGGGACGATGGTGGACACCTGGGCCACCGTCGGCTCCTGCGCGCAGATCGGCAGGGGGGTGCACCTGTCGGGCGGGGTCGGCATCGGCGGCGTGCTGGAGCCGATGCAGGCGAACCCGACGATCATCGAGGACGGCTGCTTCATCGGCGCGCGGTCCGAGGTCGTGGAGGGCGTGATCGTGCGCGAGGGCTCGGTGCTGGGCATGGGGGTGTATCTGGGGCAGTCCACGAAGATCGTGGACCGCACCACGGGCGAGGTCCTGCAGGGGGGGGTGCCGCCGTATTCGGTGGTCGTCTCGGGCTCCATGCCCGGAAAGGCGCTGCCCGACGGCTCCCCGGGCCCCAACCTCTATTGCGCGGTGATCGTCAAGCGCGTGGATGCGGGGACGCGGGAGAAGACCTCGATCAACGAGCTGCTGCGCGACTGATGGCGCGGGAGGGCCGCGAGCGGCGTCAGCAGGTCTATACGCTGCTGGTCGAGGTGGGCCGCGCCGCGGGCGACGGGCTGCCCGAGGGCGCCACGGGCGCGGCGCTGATGTGCTATGCGGCCGGCATGGACGAAGCGGAGGCGGTGCGGGAGACCGTCGCCGTTCTGAAGACGGCGGAGATGAATCCGCTGGAGGTCACCGGCTGGGGCACGGCCGAGGAGCGCGAGGAGAAGGGCGAGGCGGTCGGGCCCGAGGACCGGGCGCTGATGGACCGGGCGCTGGAGGAGAACGCGGTGATCGTGGCACAGGTGCAGCCCTTCTACGACTGAAAGTAGGTGAAGAACGCCGCGCAAGATTTTGATATGGCGTCGTTTTAAATGGCTTGCGGCGTCGATTTCAGGAGGTCCGACATGTCCGAACCCGTCGATCCCGTGGAACTGACCGCGGAGCTGGTCCGCTGCCCCTCGGTCACGCCCGAGGAGGGCGGGGCGCTGAGCCTGCTGGAGGCGCGGCTGCTCGCCGCCGGGTTCCGCTGCGAGCGGGTGGACCGGGGCGGGGTGAGCAACCTCTACGCCCGCTTCGGGGAGCAGGGGCCGGTCTTCGGCTTCAACGGGCATACGGATGTGGTTCCGGTTGGCGACGCAAGCGCTTGGACTCGCGACCCTTTCTCGGGAGAGATCGCCGAGGGGCGGGTCTGGGGGCGCGGGGCCTGCGACATGAAGTCGGGCGTGGCGGCCTTCGCGGCGGCGGCGATGGACATGGCCGCGCAGGGCGTGCGCGGGTCGATCGCGCTGCTGATCACCGGCGACGAGGAGGGCGACGCGGAGGACGGGACGCGGGCGCTGCTGGACTGGATGGCCGAGCGGGACGAGCGGCTGGATCACTGCCTGGTGGGGGAGCCGACCTCCCGGGAGCGGTTCGGGGACATGGTGAAGATCGGAAGAAGGGGTTCTCTGAACGCCGTGATCCGGGCCGAGGGGCGGCAGGGGCACACAGCTTATCCTCACAAGGCCTTGAATCCGCTGCCGGTTCTCAGCCGGCTCTGCGCGGGGCTGGCGGAGGCGGAGCTCGATGCGGGGACGGCCCATTTCCAGCCCTCGACGCTGGCGCTGACCTCGATCGACACGGGGAATCCGGCCTCGAACGTCATCCCGTCGAAGGCGGAGGCGCGGCTGAATATCCGTTTCAACGACGCGCATTCGGGGGCGTCCTTGACGGAGTGGCTGAAGGCGGAAGCGCGCAAGGCCGAGGCGAAGAGCGGAGTGCGGCTGGCGGTCTCGACGCGGGTGAGCGGAGAGAGTTTCGCAACGCCGCCCGGCAAGCTTTCGGAATTGCTGGAAAAATCCATTGAGGCGGAGGCGGGGTTGCGGCCGGAGCTGTCTACCTCGGGCGGGACCTCGGACGCGCGGTTCATCAAGGATCACTGTCCCGTGGCGGAGTTCGGGCTGACGGGGACGACGATGCACCAGACGGACGAATGGGCGGATGTGGAGGAGATCCGCAGGCTCAAGGCGGTCTATCTGCGGGTGCTGAAGGGGTATTTCGAGGGGTGAGGGGGCGGCTGCAAAAGCTGTGCACGACCCATGCACGACGTATGCACAAGCCGTATGAACAAGGATTGCGAAAAGGTTGACGCAACCCTCCGGCGGGCGCGCATGAAAAGACCCCCGCGCCGGGGGGCGCGGGGGTCCTTGCGAGGGGTTCGCGATGGGGCGCCGTGTCAGGCGGCGGCGCGGCCCACCAGCACCTCGTCCACGCGCCTGGCGGCGTCGCCTTCGTCGATCTTCTCGACGGCGGCGAGTTCGCGCGTCAGGCGCTCCAGCGCGGCCTCGTAGAGCTGGCGCTCGGAATAGGACTGGTCGGGCTGGTCCTCGGCCCGGTGCAGGTCGCGCACGACCTCGGCGATGGAGATGAGATCGCCGGAGTTGATCTTCTGCTCATACTCCTGGGCGCGGCGGGACCACATGGCGCGTTTCACCTTGGCCCGGCCCTTGAGGGTCTTGAGCGCCTGGTCGACGATGTCGGGCGAGGAGAGCGAGCGCATGCCCACTGCGGAGGCCTTGGCGGTCGGCACCCGCAGGGTCATCTTGTCCTTTTCGAAGGAGATGACGAAAAGCTCGAGCCTGGCGCCCGCCACCTCCTGCTCTTCGATCCGCACGATCCGGCCCACGCCGTGCGCGGGGTAGACGACGTAGTCGTTGGGCCGGAACTCCGATTTCTTCGCGCCGGATTTGGTCATCAGCTGCCGAGGTCCTTCTTGTGTCCGGGGGCGACGCGTGCCATGCACCCGACCAGAGGGCCGCTCCGCTCGAGGGGCAAGCGGAGATGGGAAGGCCCAAGGACGGGTAGGCGGAAGCTGAGCTGCTCACGGCCCGGAGGCCGGCACGCGCGGGTGTCCCGTATTCATTGTGTCATAAATATAGCATGCGCGCCCTCCGATTCCCAGAGGGCGCTCCGGCTGAATCCGCGCAGGGTGCAACGGTCAGGATTTAGCGGAGGTTAACGCGGGGGCCGCTCAGTCGCCTTCGCCGGGCGCCTCGGAGAAGTACTTCTCCAGCTTGCCCTCCTCCCCGTCGTATTTCTCCGCATCCTCGGGCGGGTCCCGGCGGGTGGTGATGTTCGGCCAGGCGTCGGAGTATTTCCGGTTGAACTCGACCCACTGCTCCATGCCGGGCTCGGTGTCCGGCTTGATGGCCTCGGCCGGGCATTCGGGCTCGCAGACGCCGCAATCGATGCACTCGTCGGGATGGATGGCGAGCATGTTCTCGCCCTCGTAGAAGCAGTCCACGGGGCAGACCTCAACGCAGTCCGTGTATTTGCAGCGGATGCAGTTGTCGATCACGACATAGGTCATCGGGGGGTCCCTTTCCGGCCTCTTGCGGTCGGGTTCTATGCGCGGGTCAGGGGGGCTGCAAGGCGCCCGGGGCGGAAATGTCGCGGCGCCGCACAAGAGGGCGCGCGCCGGTCGCACGGTCAGTCGGGGTCGCGGTCGCGGAAGCGGTCGAGCGCCCGGCGCTCGGCCTTGGTGGGACGGCCGGCGCCGGGCTCGCGCCGGGGCGGGGAGGGCGCGGCCGGGTCGCCGGCGGAGGGCGCCTCGCGGGGCTTCGGCGGGTCGAGATCCTCGTAGAGTTCGCGGGCCTCGGGGGCGGGGCCGCGGCGATGGCCCAGCGCCAGGACGCGGATCACGCGGACATGGCGGCCGAGGGCGAAGGTGAGCACATCGCCCGGGCGCACCGCGGCCGCGGGCTTGGAGACGCGGGTTCCGTTGACGCGCACGCCTGTCTCGGAGACCAGCTTCGCGGCGATCCCGCGGGACTTGGCGAAGCGGGCCTGCCAGAGCCACTTGTCGAGGCGCAGACTTTCGGAACCACGGGCGTCGGGGCCGGGGGGCGCCTCGGTCATGCCGGGGGGCGCGGGCGCCTCAGCGCTTGTTCTTGAGCGCGGCGAGGGCGGCGAAGGGGGAGTCGGGATCCGGCTCCTTCTCCCTGCGGCGCTTGTCGCGCGGGGGCGTGGCGGAGAATTCGCGGGGGCCGTCCTCCTTCGGGCCCTTGGCCTTGCCCTTGGGGCCGGGGCCGCCCTTGCCCTTCGGCTTGCCGCCGGGCTTGCCCTGGCCGCCGGCCTCGCGCCGGGGGCCGCGGCCGCCGCGGGGGCGGGGGACCCAGGCGAAGGTGTAATAGACCTGCAGTTCGGGCTCGGCCCCGGCCTCGGGCTCGGCCTCCGCGTCGGCCTCGGGCGCGGCTTCGGCCCCGCCTTCGGCGTCGGTCGCGGCTTCGGTCTCTCCCTCGGGCGGCTCCGCGGGCGTCTCGTCCCCGGCGCCGTGGGCCGGCGCGGCGGGGGAGAGGGGCTCTTCGGCCGCGGGCGCCTCGGCGGCGGGCGCCTCGGCCGGGGCTTCGTCCTCGGCCGGCGTGTCGCCCTCGGCGGCCTGCGCCTCGGCGCCCGGCGCGACGGGAGAGGCGGGCTCTTCGACGGCCGGGGCCTCGGCGGCGGGGGATTGGGCCGGGATCTCGGCGGACCCGGGCGCCGTCACTGGCGCGGCCTCGGCCGTCCCGTCGCTCTCGGACCCTTCCGGCGCGGGCTCCGCGGCCCCGGAGGGCGTTCCGGGCTCCGCCTTCGGCTTGGGGCGCTCGCCGCGCTCGGCCTTGTAGCCCAGGCCCTGCATCAGCTCGGCGAACTGCTCCAGCGTGCAGCCGGTGATCGACAGCATGTCGGCGGTCGCCTCGAAGCCGCCGCGCTGGTCCTGGTTGCGGATCAGGTCGGCGAGGCGCTCCAGCATGTCGATGCGGATGGCGCGGGTTCCGGCGAGGCGATAGCCGGCGCAGGGGTAGAAGCCGGCGGGCACGCCTTCCTCCGCGGGGATGGTGACGAGGCCCGGGGGCGGGGGCGCAGGGAACTCCTCCAGCCCCTCCCACAGCGCCCAGAGGACGAGGCGCAGGCGGGTCGGGGCGGGCTTGAGCAGGGCCGGCATGAAGACGGTGTACTGTCCGAAGCGCACGCCGTGCTTGCGCAGCTGGCTGCGGCCGTCCTGGTCGAGCTGCTTGACGTCCTTTGCGATCTCCTGGCGGGGGATGACCCCGAGGGCCTCGACCAGCGAGAAGGCGACGCCGCGGGCGAGGCCGGCGACGGCCTCGTCGTCGCGCATCTTGATCAGCGGCTCGAACTGGGCGGCGACGCGGCGGCTGATCCAGTGGGAGAGGCGGCGCTGGACCTTCGTGCGGACGTCGTCGCCGGCGATCTCGTCCACGAAGGGCTCGACCTCGGGGGAGAGGCGGTCGGGGCCTTTCACCAGCTTGCCGACGGCGAGCTCGCCCCACATCAGGCCGCCCTGCTCGGTCACGTCGATCTCGGTGTCGGGGGCGTTGTAGAAGCGGTCGGAGCGGCGCTGGAACTCGGCCTTCAGCCCCTCGGTCGAGGCGGCGCGCAGGGTGCGGGCCTCGTCGCCCGTCGCCTCCGGGTCGGGGGTGAAGCGGAAGCCGTCGAGGCGGCCGAGGACATGGCCCTCCGCCGTCACTTCGCCCTGATCGTTCACTTCGGCCACCAGGCTCTCCTTCTGCTTCAACCGCCGCATCAGCACGGAGGTGCGGCGGTCGACGAATCTCTGCGTCAGACGCAGGTGAAGCGCGTCCGACAGGCGGTCCTCCACCTCGCGGGCGGCGGCGCGCCAGTGGTCCGGGTCCTCGACCCAGTCGCGGCGCTGGGCGACGTAGGTCCAGGTCCGGATATAGGCGAGGCGCTTGGACAACGCGTCGATGTCCCCTTCGATCCGGTCAACCTGCCGGATCCGCCCCTCGATCCAGTCGGAGGGTATAGCGCCGCGGTCGGACAGGAGAAACCTGTAAATGCGCCCGGCCAGCGCGGCGTGTTCGTGGGGGGACACCTTGCGGAAGTCGGGGATCTGGCAGACTTCCCAGAGCCGGCGGATCTCGGGGCCGCCCGCCGCCATGGCGCGGATCCCCTCGTCCCCGGCGAGGGTGCGCAGGGTCAGCAGGTCGTCGGCCTCGCGCGATTTCACGAGGCCGGGGAGCTGCGGGGGCGCCTCGAGGGAGGCGAGGAGGGCGTCGACGGAGCCGTAGTCGAGCCGGGCGTTGCGCCACATCAGGCGCTGGACGGGAGCGAAGCGGTGGGACTCGATGGCCTCCACCACCTCCTCGTCCAGGCGCGCGGCCTCGCCGGTGACGCCGAAGGTGCCGTCGGTCTGGTAGCGCCCGGCGCGCCCGGCGATCTGGGCGAGCTCGTGGGGGCGCAGCTCCCGGTGGGCGCGGCCGTCGAACTTGGCGGTCGACGAGAAGGCGACGTGCCTGACGTCGAGGTTGAGGCCCATGCCGATGGCGTCGGTGGCCACGAGGTGGTCCACGTCGCCGTTCTGGTAGAGTTCCACCTGCGCGTTGCGGGTGCGGGGGCTGAGGGCGCCCATGACCACGGCGACGCCGCCCCTCTGGCGGCGCATCAGCTCGGCGATGGCGTAGACGGAATCGAGCGAGAAGCTGACCACGGCGGAGCGGGCGGGCATGCGCGAGAGCTTCCGGCCGCCGGCGTAGGAAAGGTTCGAGAAACGCTCCCGCCGGTGGAAGCGGGCCTTGGGGATCAGGGCCTGGATGGCGCCGCGCATGGAGTCCGAGCCCATGAACAGGGTCTCCTGCAGACCGCGGGCGCGCAGCAGGCGGTCGGTGAAGACATGGCCGCGGTCGGGGTCGGCGCAGAGCTGGATCTCGTCCACGGCGACGAAATCGGCGCCGATCTCCATCGGCATCGCCTCCACCGTGCAGATCCAGTACTGGGCGCGGGCGGGGACGATCTTCTCCTCGCCCGTGATCAGGGCGGCGGCGTTCGGGCCGCGCAGGGCGACGACCTTGTCATAGACCTCGCGGGCGAGCAGGCGCAGGGGCAGGCCCATGACGCCGGTGCGATGCCCGAGCATCCGGTCGATGGCGTAATGGGTCTTGCCGGTGTTGGTGGGGCCGAGGACCGCGGTGACGGTGGCGTCCCGCGGGTGGCCGGCATGGGCGTCGCGCGGCGCGGCGGCGTCGAGCATCGGCTTTTCCAGGTCCCGCACGGAGGCGCGCCCCGCGGGGGCGTCGGGTCTGCGACACCCCGGCCCGGGAGGCCGGGGGAGCGGAGGGCGAGGCGGCGGCTCTCATGCGGCGCGGCCGCGCCCGGCGGCTTGCGCCCTCAGATATCGCGTCCGTCGACCTTCTGCGCAAGACGCTCGGCCGACTCCTTCGCCTCCTCCATGTGGGGATTGACGGCCAGCGCCGCGCGGTAGGCGGCCAGCGCGTCGGCCTCGCGGCCGAGCTGCTCGAGGATCACGCCGAGGCCCGAGAGGGCGCCGAAATGGCGGGGCTCCAGCGCCAGCGTCTGCTCGATGTCCGCGAGCGCCTGGCCGAAGCGGCCGCGCATGTAGAAGGCGGTGGCGCGCAGGTTCCAGGCCTCGGCGAAGTCGGGCTTGTGCTCGACGGCCGCCGAGAGGTGGTGGATGGCGCGCACGGGGTCCTCGCCCTCCAGCGCGTTGCGGGCGCGCATCAGCAGCAGATCCATGCTGTCGGAGCCGGACCGGGAGAGGAGGCGGCGGATCTCGTGCTCGATGCGCTGGTGCTCGCCCTGCTCGGCCGCGGCGAGTTCGGCGAAGAGGCGGTCGAGCCGCTCCGCCCGGCTCTCGGGTTCGGCGGGAGCCTGCGATTCGGGCGGCGGGGCGCCGGCCTGCTGGGCGGGCGCGGGGGCCGCGAGGGCGAGGGCGGCGAGGCAGGCCGCCGCGAGGGAAGGGGTTCGCAGACGTCTCATGGGTGATAGCTTAGCGGCCGCGACGCGAAATGCGAGGGCCGCGCCCCGCCGCCTCACGCAGGCGAGAGGGGTGCGGGCCGGCGCTGGGGGACCGGGCCGCGGGGCCCGCCCGGAAGCAACAGAGGCTTGAGGATGAGCGAGACCCTGAATTCCGCCATGGAGCTGCTGCGCGCCAAGCTCGACGGGCAGAGCATCGACGGCTCGGTGAAGTTCGAGATCGAGGATGTCGGGACGATCCGCATCGAGGGCAGCGAGGTGAGCCTGGACGACGGCGAGGCGGACTGCGCCATCGTGGCGGACGAGGAGACCTTCCGGGGCATCGTGGACGGGGACACCAGCCCCACGGCGGCCTTCATGTCGGGCAAGCTGCGCGTCGAGGGCGACATGTCCAAGGCCATGGCGCTCAGCTCCCTGTTGTCGTGAGCCGGGCGGCGGGCGCGCAGGGCGCGGCCCCCTGGCTGGGGGACGAGGGCCCGGCGCCCGGCGAGACCGTCTGGCTGCGGGCGGAGGATGGGACGCGCATCCGCGCCGCGCTGTGGCCCGCGGAGGGCGGGGCGCGGGGGCATGTCCTGCTGTTTCCCGGGCGCACCGAGTATCTGGAGAAATACGTGCGGGTCGTCGCGCGGCTGCGCGCGCGCGGCTTCGCCGTGGCCGCGGCGGACTGGCGCGGGCAGGGGCTGTCGGACCGCGAGGCCGGCAGGCTGGGGCATGTGGGCGACTTCGCGGAGTTCCAGCGCGACGTGGCGGCGCTGACCGGCTGGGAGGCGGTCGCCGGCCTGCCGGGGCCGAGGGTGCTGCTGGCCCATTCCATGGGCGGCTGCATCGGGCTGCGGGCGCTGGCCGAGGGGACCGTGGCGCCGCAGGCGGCGGTGTTCTCCGCCCCCATGTGGGGGCTGCCGATGGACGGGTTTTCGGGGGCGGCGACCCGGCTGGCGGCCCGGGCCATGGTGGCGCTGGGATGGGGGAGGACGCCATTGCCCGGACGCTCCTCGGAGCGAACCTATGTGATGGAGGGGTCCTTCGAGGGCAACGTGCTGACCACCGATCCGGGGCACTGGGACTGGTTCCGGGAGCAGGCCGCCGCCCATCCCGAGCTGACGCTGGGCGCGCCGACCTGGGGGTGGCTGCTGGCCGCGCTGCGGGAGATGGCGGCGCTGGCGACGGCGAAGGTTCCGCCCGTCCCGCGGCTGATCCTGCTGGGGGGCGAGGAGAGCGTGGTCTCCCCCGCCGCGATCCGCGCGCATGCGGACCGCTTCGGAGTGGCGGAGCTGGCGGAGCTGCCCGGCGGGCGGCACGAGACGCTGATGGAGCCCGACGACCGGGACCCCGGCAAGGCGGCCTGGGCGGCGATCGACGCCTTTCTGGAGGCGCGCGGCGTCTGAGGCGGCTTTGACGGACCCGGCGAATCCGGGCAAGAGGAGACGCGCCCCGCGAAACAGGGGCGCGAGAGGGACGGAGAGCAGGACCATGTCGGCAGGGAGCAGGGAGGCGGCGCGCGGCCTGACGGGGGCGCTGGCGCTGCTGCTGGCCGCCGCGCTGCTGGCCGGGGGGCTCGCGCCCCGGGCCGCGGCGCAGGAGGCGCCGGTGATCGAGCGCGTGGAGCGCATCCTGGTGGAGGGGGCGCGGCGCGTCGACGAGGCGACGATCCTCGCCTACATGACGGTGCAGGAGGGCGAGCCCGCCACGGCGGCGCAGATCAACGCCTCGCTGCGCCGGCTGCTGGACACGGGTCTGTTCGAGGACGTGGTGATCTCGCCGATGGGCGACGGCCTGCTGGTGCAGGTCGAGGAGGCGGCCTTCGTCAACCGCGTGGAGTTCGAGGGCAACGACGCGCTGGAGGACGAGACGCTGAGGGGCGCGGTGCGGTCCTCGCCGCGCTCGGCCTTCTCCCGGGCGCAGGCGGACGCGGACGCGCGCACGCTGCTCGAGATCTATCGCCGCTCGGGCTATTACGGGGCGACGGTGGAGCCCGTGATCATCGAGCGGGAGAACAACCGCGTGGACCTCGTCTTCGAGATTCAGGAGGGGTCGCGGACGGGCGTGCGGTCGATCGAGTTCGTGGGGAACAAGGCGTTCTCGGATTCGCGGCTGCGCGACGCGGTGGAGACGCGGGAGAACGGGCTGTTCGCCTTCATCCTGGGGTCGAACACCTACGACCCGGACCGGCTGGAGTTCGACAAGGAGCAGCTGCGCCGCTTCTACCTGGAGCGGGGCTACGCGGATATCGAGGTGCTGTCGGCGACCGCCGAGCTGACCTCGGACCGCGAGGACTTCCTGATCACCTTCACGGTGGACGAGGGGCAGGTCTACCGCTTCGGCGAGCTGGGGCTGGACATCCGCATCCCCGGGGTGGACCCGGAGGCGTACCAGGACGTCTTCGTCGCGCGGTCGGGGGAGGTCTATGACGTCTCGGAGGTCGATGACAGCATCGAGGCGCTGATCTTCGAGCTGGGCCAGGAGGGCTACGCCTTCGTCGATGTCCGCCCGCGGGCGGAGAAGGACACGGAGGAGAAGACGATCGACGTGACCCTGGAGGTGTCGGAGGCGCCGCGGGTCTATATCGAGCGCATCGAGATCAACGGCAACACGCGCACCGTGGACCGGGTCCTGCGCCGGCAGTTCAAGGTGGTCGAGGGCGACGCCTACAACGCGCGCGAGATCGAGTCCGCGCGCCAGCGGCTGCGGGCGCTGGACTTCTTCAGCCGGGTCAACGTGTCGACCGAGCAGGGCTCCGGCCCCGACCGGGCGGTGGTGAACGTGGATGTGGAGGAGCGGCTGACGGGGTCGATCTCCTTCGGCCTGGGCTTCTCCTCCTCCGTCGGGCCGCAGGGCGAGATCTCGATCACCGAGCGCAACTTCCTGGGCCGCGGGCAGTATGTGCGGGCGCTGGCCAACTTCACCGGCGACGACCGGGCGCTGAGCTTCTCCTTCCGCGAGCCGGCGCTGCTGGACCGGGACCTGTCGGCGGGCTTCGCGGTCGGCTACGTCTCGCTGGACCGGGTCGACGAGAGCTCCTACGAGGAGACCAACATCTTCTTCCGGCCCTACACCGATTTCCCGATCGCGCCGGACCAGAGGCTGCGGCTGGACTACAGCCTGTCCTCGGACGAGATCCGAGACGTTTCGGACTTCGCCTCCCCCGCCATCCAGGCGGACGAGGGGACGGCGATCACCTCGATGATCGGCGCGACCTGGACGATGGACAAGCGCAACGACCTAATCGAGCCGACCCGCGGCTACCTGCTGCGCTTCGAGCAGGACCTGGCCGGGCTGGCCGGCGACATGTACTACGCCCGCTCCGTCGCGCGGGCGAAGGGCTGGCAGGGCTTCTTCGACGACGAGGTGGTCGCCTCGCTGGAGATCGAGGGCGGGGCCATCGTCTCGCTGGACGAGGACCTGCGGGTGGCGGACCGCTTCATGCTTGGCGGGGACAGCTTCCGCGGCTTCGCGCGCGGCGGCATCGGTCCGCGCGACGTGTCCACCTACACCGATCCCGACAGCGGCGACGAGCGCAAGCGGGACGACGCGCTGGGCGGCAAGTACTATGCCGTGGCGCGCGCCAATCTCAGCTTCCCGCTGGGCCTGCCCGAGGAGCTGGGCATGTATGGCGGGCTGTTCGCTGATGTGGGCACGGTCTGGGCCCTGGACCGGACGCAGTACACCGACGAGGTGGACGGCGATTCCGTGACCATCGACGACGCCCTCAATCTGCGGGCCTCCGTCGGCGCGTCGCTCTATGTCGACAGCCCGTTCGGGCCGCTGGAGTTCAACCTGGCCTATCCGGCGCTGGCGGAGGACGAGGATGAGAAGGAGTATTTCCGCTTCTCGGTCGGCACGCGGTTCTGAGCCGGGCCGGGAGGCGGCGCGCGCGCTGAGGGCGGCGGGCGCGGCCCTCGCGCTGGCGCTGGGCGCCGCGGCGGGCGCGGCCGGGCAGGAGGCCGGGGACGCGGCGCCGCGCGCTGAGGCGGCGCCGGCGGTGCTGGTCGTCAACCGCGAGGCGGTGGTCGAACGCTCCGCGCCCGCGCAGGCGCTGCGCCAGATGGAGCGGCGCATCCGCGAGCGGGTGCAGTCGGAGCTGGACCGGGTGAAGGCGGAGCTGGAGACCGAGGAGCAGCGGCTCACCGAGCTCAAGGAGACCCTGCCCGCCGAGGAGTTCGCCGAGCGCGCCCGCGCCTTCGACCAGCGCGTGCGCGAGGAGCGGCGCGCCGCGCAGGAGCGGCGCGCCCTGGTGCTGCGTTTCTTCAAGGACGCGCGCAACGCGCTGGCCTCCGC
Source organism: Pseudomonadota bacterium (assembly GCA_051747505.1). Taxonomy (GTDB): domain Bacteria; phylum Pseudomonadota; class Alphaproteobacteria; order Rhodobacterales; family Rhodobacteraceae; genus Albimonas. Next base: position 14,232 of record JBNJGE010000061.1, read on the forward strand.
CGTGCCCCGCGTGCTGGACGGGCTGCGCCGGGAGACGGGGGCGCTGGCGATCCTGGACGAGGGCGCGGTGCTGTCCGCCGACCCGGCGCTGGACGTCACCGAGCAGGCGGTGGCGCGCTTCAACGCCGAGATGGGCGAGGTGCGCTTCGACCCGCCCGAGGAGCTGCTGCCCGAGTGAGCGGGCCGCCCTGTGCGGGGGCCCGCGGACTTGACCTCGGGCGGGGGCCCTGCAATCAGAAGCGCGGATTTCGACAGGCAGGCGCGACATGACCCAGACCCCCTCGCAGGAGACCCCGACCGAGACCGAGGCGCAGGCCGCGGAGGGCGAGCTGGGCGAGGCCGACATCTCGCGCATCATGCGCATGATCCCGCATCGCTACCCGTTCCTGCTGGTGGACCGGGTGGAGGCGATGAAGAAGGGCGACAGCTGCGTCGGCATCAAGAACGTCACCGCCAACGAGCCCCAGTTCACCGGCCATTTCCCCGGCGAGCCGATCATGCCCGGCGTGCTGATCGTGGAGGCGATGGCCCAGACCGCCGCCGTGCTGGTGGTGGACACGCTGGGCATGGAGGGCGAGGACCTGCTGGTCTACTTCATGACGCTCGACAACTGCCGCTTCCGCAACCGGGTGCTGCCGGGCGACCGGCTGGAGCTGCGGGTGCGCATCCTGCGCGGGCGGGGCCGCATCTGGAAGTTCTGGGGGGAGGCCTGGGTCGGGGACCGCATCTGCGCCGAGGCCGAGTACTCCGCGATGATCGTCATGCCCGACCACGAGTCCCGCAAGGGGGCCTGAGCATGGGCGTGGATCCTACGGCCGAGATCCATCCGGCCGCCATCGTCGAGGAGGGGGCGCGCATCGGCCCGGGCGCGCGCGTCGGGCCGTGGTGCCATGTCGGCGCGCGGGTCGAGCTGGGCGAGGGGGTGGAGCTGATCTCCCATGTCGTGGTGGCCGGGCGCACGAGCCTAGGCGCGGGGACGCGGGTGTGGCCCTTCGCGAGCCTCGGGACCGAGCCGCAGGACCTGAAGTATCACGGCGAGGAGAGCCGGCTGGAGATCGGGCCGGGCAACATGATCCGCGAGCATGTGACCATGAACCCCGGCACCGAGGGGGGCGGGGGCCTCACCCGGATCGGGAGCGGGGGGCTGTTCATGATGTCCTCCCATGTCGGGCATGACTGCATGGTCGGTGACGGGGTGATCCTGGCCAACAACGCGCCGCTGGGCGGGCATGTGGTGGTGCAGGACCGGGCGATCATCGGGGGCAACGCCGCGGTGCACCAGCATGCGCGGATCGGCCGGGGCGCGATCGTCGGCGGGCTGACGGGCGTGGAGCGCGACGTGATCCCCTATGCCAGCGTGGTCGGGGACCGGGCGCGGCTGGCGGGGCTGAACCTGATCGGGCTGCGCCGGGCGAAGGTTCCGCGCGCGGAGGTCAGCGCGCTGCGCGAGGCGGTCGATTTCATCTTCGGGGGCGAGGGGGCGCTGGCCGACCGGGCGCGCGACGCGGCCCTGCGCTGGCCGGAGTCGGCGCTGGTGCGGGAGGTCTGCGCCTTCATGGAGGAGGGGTCCTCGCGCAGTTTCGTCACGCCGCGGGACGGCGGATGAGCGAGGCGCCGCTGGCCCTGATCGCCGGGGAAGGGGACCTGCCGCGGCTGATCGCGGAGGAAAGGGCGCGGCGCGGAGCCGGCTGCCTCGTGATACGCTTCGAGGGGACGGTGGCCCCCTGGGCGGAGGCGCATGACGTGTTGGACCTGCCTTTCGAGAAGCCGGGCCGGCTGTTCCGGGCGCTGGAGGCGCGGGGCTGCCGGCAGGTGTGCTTCGCCGGCGCCATGGTGCGGCCGAGGCTGGACCCGCTGCGCTTCGACCTGAAGGCGGTGCGCCTGGCGCCGAAGGTGATGCGGCTGCTGAGGCAGGGCGACGACGCGATGCTGCGGGGGCTGGCAGGCGTTTTCGAGGACGAGGGCTACGAGGTGGTGGCCCCGCATGAGCAGCTGGCGGGGCTGCTGGCGGAGGCCGGGACGCTGGGGGGCGTGGAGCCCTCGGACGGCGATCTGGAGGACGCGGCGCGCGCGGCGGAGCTGGTCCGCGCCATCGGGGCCGTGGATGCGGGGCAGGCGGCGGTGGCCGCCGAGGGGGTCTGCCTGGGGCTGGAGGCCATCGCGGGCACGGACGCGCTGCTGGACGAGGTGGCGCGGCTGCCCGCGCGGCTGCGGCCGGAGCGCGGCGGGGTGCTTTGCAAGGCGCCCAAGCCGGGGCAGGACTGGCGCATGGACCTGCCCGCGATCGGGCCGGAGACGGTGCGCCGGGCCGCCGCGGCGGGGCTGAGGGGCGTCTGCGTGGA
>JBNJGE010000062.1:0-16573 GCA_051747505.1 Pseudomonadota bacterium
GCGTCGCGTCCCGCCCGATGTCGGAGCCGAAGGCGCGGTAGCTCTTCTCCTGGCGCAGCCAGTTCTGGGCGCGGGCGCCGAAATGGCTCAGGCCGTGGGCCTCGCCGGCCTCCATCAGGGAGTCGTAGAGGCGGGTCTGCATCTCGATGGGGTGGTGGAGCTCCCAGCCCAGCTCGCCGGTGTAGGCGACGCGGATGGCCATGACGGGCACCAGGCCGAGGTCGAGGCGGCGCATGGCGAGCCACGGGAAGCGCTTGTTCGACAGCGCCGTGGCCGGGTCCGGGTCCACGACCAGCGGGCGCAGGATGTCGCGCGCCTTCGGGCCGGCGAGGGCGAGGACGCCCCACTGGGTGGTGACGTCCTGCACTTCGACCCAGCCGAGTTCGTCGCGGGCCTTGGCGGCCTCTTTCGCGAAAAAGTCCTGGTCACAGGCCTGCGCCGAGCCGGCGGTGACGACGTAGAAGTCGTCCTCGGCCAGCCGCACGATGGTGGCCTCCGTCCGCACGGTGCCGGCCTCGGTCAGGGCGTAGGTGAGGTTGATGCGGCCGGTTTTCGGCAGGCGGTTGCAGGTCAGGCGGTCGAGGAAGGCGGCCGCGCCGGGGCCCTTGATGCGGGTCTTGGCGAAGGCGGTGGCGTCGAACAGGCCGGCGGTCTCGCGCACGGCGCGGGCCTCCCGTTCGGCGTATCGCCACCAGCCGCCGCGGCGGAAGCTCCGCGACGCGTGGTCGTCGAAGCCCTGGGGCGCGAAGTAGTTGGCCCGCTCCCACCCGTTGACCTGGCCGAACCGGGCGCCGGCGGCCTTGAGGCGATCGTAGCAGGGCGCGGTGCGCAGGGGGCGCGCGGCCGGGCGCTCCTCGTCCGGGTGGTGGAGGATGTAGACATGCTCGTAGGCCTCCTGGTTCTTCACGGCCGCGTATTCGCGGTTCATCCAGGGGCCGAAGCGGCGGGGGTCGAGGGACTGCATGTCGATCTCGGCCTCGCCCTCCGTCATCACCTGGGCGAGGTAGTGGCCGGTCCCGCCCGCGGCGGTGATGCCGAAGGAGAAGCCTTCGGCGAACCAGAAATTCTCCACCCCCGGCGCGGGGCCGACCAGCGGGTTGCCGTCGGGCGTGTAGCAGATGGGGCCGTTGAAATCGTCCTTGAGCCCGACCGATTCCGCCGAAGGGATGCGGTGGAGCATGGACATGTACTCCGCCTCGATCCGCTCGAGGTCCAGCGGCAGCAGGTCGGCGCGGAAGCTGTCGGGGACCCCGAACTTCGCCCAGGGCGGGGCGCCCTGCTCGTAAGGCCCCAGGATCCAGCCGCCGCGCTCCTCGCGCACATACCACTTGGCGTCGGCGTCGCGCAGGACGGGGTGCTCGGGGTTGGCCTTGCGCCATTCCACCAGCGCGGGGTCGGGCTCGGTGACGATGTACTGGTGCTCGACCGGGATGGCGGGGATGTAGCAGCCGATCATGGCGGCGGTGCGCTGGGCGTGGTTGCCGGTGGCGGAGACGACATGCTCGCAGCGGATCTCGGAGGTCTCGCCGGTGGGCACGAGGTTGCCGCCCTTCTCGGCCATGTGGGCGAGCTTCACGATCCACTCGCCGCCCCTTCGCTCGAACCCCTCCGCCTGGACCTTGCGCAGGATCCTCACGCCGTTGTCGCGGGCGCCGCGGGCGAGCGCCTGGGTGACGTCGGCGGGGTTTATGTAGCCGTCCTCAGGGTGCAGGATGCCGCCCTGCAGGTCGTCGGCGCGCAGCAGCGGCCAGCGGTCGGCGATCTCGCGGGGGGTGAGCCATTCCACCTCCACTCCCACCGTCTCGGCGGTGGAGGCGTAGAGGCGGAACTCGTCCATCCGCGCTTTCGTCTGCGCCATGCGCAGGTTGCCGTTGCGGGTGAAGCCGGGGTCGAGGCCGGTCTCGTCCTTCAGCCGGGCGTAGAGCTCCACCGACCGCTTGTGGATGTGGCCGACCGCGTAGCTCATGTTGAACAGGGGCAGCAGCCCGGCCGCGTGCCAGGTGGAGCCCGCGGTGAGCTCGTCGCGCTCCAGCAGGATCACGTCCCAGCCCGCCCTGCCGAGGTGATAGGCGATGGAGACGCCCACCGCGCCCCCGCCAACGACGACCGCCCGCGCCTGTTGAGTCATGGCCGCGCCCTTTCCGCTGGAGCCCGCTTTCCTCAACGTCTAGCGGGCGCGCGCGGGGCGCGGCGGCGGCGGGGCGACGGGGCGGGGGAGATTTGCGACGCGCGGAGGGCCTCAGGCGGGGTCCTTGTGGACGATGACCTCGGCCTCGGGGAATTCCGCGAGCATGCGGTGGCGCAGCTCGGCGCCGATGTCGTGGGCCTTGCGCAGGGGCAGGTCGCCGTCGAGCTCGACATGGATCTGGACGAAGAGGCGGGAGCCCGCGGTGCGCGTCTTGAGGTCGTGCCAGCCCTTGAGGCCGGGCTGGCTGTTCGCGATCGCCTCCAGCCGCGCCAGCGTGCCGGTGTCCGCGCGCCGGTCCATCAGCGCGTGCCAGCCGCCCGAGGCGATGCGCAGGGCGCCGAAGAGGAGATAGGCGGCGGCGGCGAGGCCGATGATGGAATCGAGGTCGGACGCGCCCAGCCAGGCGGAGGCGGCCAGCGCGGCGATGGCGCCGAGATTGGGCAGCAGGTCGGACAGGTAGTGCAGCGCGTCGGCGGCCACCACGCGGTTGCCGGTGCGCCGGGCGACATGGCGCTGCCAGCTCACCAGCGCGGCGGTGACGAGGATCGAGACGGCCATCACCACGATGCCGGCGCCCTCCGCGGCCAGCGGGGGCGGGGCGTCGGAGGACAGCCGCTCCACCGCGCGCCAGGCGATCAGCGCGGCGGAGACGGCGATGAGCAGGGCCTGGCCCAGCGCGGCGAGATCCTCGGCCGAGGCGTGGCCGAAGGCGTGGTCGGAATCCGGCGGCTTGGCGGCGTAGAGGATGGCCGCGAGGCCCGCGAGCGAGGCCAGCAGGTCGAGCGCGGAATCGGCCAGGCTCGCGGCGACGGAGAGCGAACCGGTCTCCCGCAGGGCCCAGAACTTGATGGCCGTGAGAAGCAGCGCCGCGGCGACGGCGGCGAGGCTGGCGGAGGCGGCGAGGCCGGTCTGGCGGTCGTGGATCATTCCGCCTGTTTGACGCCGCCGGGCGGGGCGGGCAAGCGCGGCGGCGGGACGGGCCTCGCGCACGCCCGCGGGCGCGCGCATCGCCCGCCCGTCGCCGCCCCGCTGCGGCCGGGCCGCGCCCTGCGGTCGCAGGGGCGGGAAACCCCTGTCGGGAGCGGGTTTCGCGGGCCTTCGCGACCCCCTGCGGGGCAGCTTGACACCCCATGAGGGCCTGCCTAGGGTGCGCGCCGACCGGCCAAGGGGCCGCGCAGGACCGGCAGGAGGGACCGCGGAGGGGTGAACGGCGAGTCCGATCGCGACCCGAAACGGCCCCGCCTCGAGGACATCGACGCGAAGCTGAGGGAGATCCGCGGGCGCCGCAAGGCGGCGGACCGGCGGAAAAGCCCCGGCTCGGGTCGGATGCAGGGGGCCGAGTTCGCGTGGCGCATGGTCATCGACCTGACCGCCGGCGTCGCGGTGGGGATGGCGATCGGATGGGGGCTGGACGCGCTGTTCGGCACGCGGCCCTTCCTGATGCTCGCCTTCATCCTGCTGGGCTTCGCCGCCGGGGTGCGGGTCATGCTGCAGTCCGCGAAGGACCTGCAGCGACGGAACAAGGCCGAGGCCGAGAAGGCCGCCGGCGCGGGCGAGGACGAGGGCGCGCAGGCGCCGAAGGACGAGGGACGCTGACGGTGGCAGGGGACGCGAGCTCGGGCGGCATCAACGCCCATCCCATGGATCAGTTCGTCATCAAGCCGCTCTTCGGGGCGGGCGATCTGGGCTGGTTCACGGTCACCAACCAGACGCTGTGGCTGGCGGTCGGCATCGCCATCGCCTGGGGGCTGTTCGCGCTGCCGATGCGCAACGCGACGCTCGTGCCCTCGCGCATGCAGTCGGTGGCCGAGAGCCTCTACGTCTTCCTTCGCAAGATGACCGTGGACACGCTGGGCGAGGAGGGGCTGAAGTTCTTCCCCTACATCTTCACGCTCTTCGTGTTCGTCCTGATCTCCAACGTGGCGGGGCTGATCCCGGCCTCCTTCACCGTGACCTCGCACATCGCGGTGACGGGGCTGCTGGCGCTGGCGGTGTTCTTCACGGTCACCGCCATCGGCTTCGCGCGCCACGGGGCGGGCTTCGTCGGCCTGTTCTGGGTGTCGAGCGCGCCGACGGTCGCGCTGCGCATGGTGCTGTTCCTGATCGAGCTGATCAGCTACTTCGTTCGCCCGCTCAGCCATTCCGTGCGTCTGGCCGGCAACATGATGGCCGGGCACGCGGTGCTGAAGGTGTTCGCCGCCTTCGTGCCTGCGATGGGCATTGCGGGCATCATCCCGATCGGGGCCATGACCGGCATCTTCGCGCTGGAGTTGCTGGTCGCCGTCGTGCAGGCCTACATCTTCACGATCCTCACCTGCGTGTACCTCAACGACGCGCTGCACATGCACTGAAACGCGCGGCCCCGGCGCGCGGGCGCGACCGGGATCGCTCGAGCCTCTTCCAACCACAAGGAGCTATGACCATGGAAGGCGACATCGCGAACATGGGCCAGTACATCGGCGCGGGCCTCGCCACCATCGGCCTCGGCGGCGCCGGCATCGGCGTGGGCCACGTGGCCGGCAACTACCTGTCCGGCGCCCTGCGCAACCCGGCCGCGGCCGGCGAGCAGCAGGCGACGCTGTTCATCGGCATCGCCTTCGCCGAGGCGCTGGGCATCTTCTCCTTCCTGGTCGCGCTGCTGCTGCTCTTCGCGGTGTGATCGCGCGCCGGCCGCGCGCCCCTTGCGGGTTGCGCGGCCGGGTTTGAGCGGGCGCGGGCGGGGAGCACCCCGGCCGCGCCGAGCCGTCCGACGACGCCCCGCGACGTCCGCGCGCGGCCCCTGGGGGCCGGCGGCGCGGCGTGGCGACGAGCCCGGGAGAGACCCATGGGTCTGTTCATCAGCGCCGCCCAGGCCGCCACCGACGCCGGTGCGGATTCCGGGGCCTCCGGCCTGCCGCAGCTGAACATCGAGAGCTTCCCCAGCCAGATCTTCTGGCTGGTGGTGGCGGTGATCGTCCTCTACCTGCTGTTCGCGCGCACCGTGCTGCCCGCGATCAGCGGCGTGATCGAGGAGCGCTCGGACGCCGTCGAGGACGACCTCGACCGCGCGGCCGAGTTCAAGCGCAAGGCCGAGGAGGCCGAGAAGGCCTATGACAAGGCCCTCGCCGACGCCCAGGCCGAGGCGCGGCGCATCGCCGAGGAGACGCGCGCCGAGATCGACAAGCAGATCGAGGAGGCCACCGCCAGAGCCGACGCGCAGATCGCCGAGAAGGTGGCCGAGAGCGAGACGCGCATCGACGAGATCCGCGCCGACGCCGCCGACGCGGTGCGCGAGGTGGCGATGGATACGGCCGAGGCGCTGGTCGAGGCCGTCGCCCCCGGCGCGGCGGACCCCGAGACGATCAGGGCCGCCGTCGAGGCGCGCGCCCCCGCCGGCCGCAGGGAGGGCTGAGCCATGTTCTACAACACCGACTTCGTCGTCGGCATCGCCTTCGTCCTGTTCCTGGCGGTCCTGTGGTACTTCAAGGTCCCGACCTTCCTGGCCAACGCGCTCGACAAGCGCGCCGCCCGCATCCGCGAGGAGCTGGACGAGGCCCGGCGCCTGCGCGAGGAGGCGCAGACCCTGCTCGCCTCCTACGAGCGCAAGCAGAAGGAGGTCGAGGGGCAGGTGCAGGACATCATCGCCCATGCGCGCACCGAGGCCGAAGAGGCCGCCGAGCAGGCCAAGAAGGACCTGGAGGTGAGCCTCCAGCGCCGGATGCGCGGGGCCGAGGAGCAGATCGAGTTCGCCGAGGCCGCCGCCCTGCGCTCCGTCCGCGACGACGCGATCCGGGTGGCCACCGCCGCGGCGGGCGAGGCGATCTCGAAGAAGATGACGCCCGAGCTTCAGGCGAAGCTGACGGATCAGGGCATCAGGACCATCTCCGAAAAGCTGCACTGAGGCGCGGGCCCGCCCCTAGGGGCCAAGGCGCCGCCGACAGGAAAAGGCCCCGCGGGCAGGACGCCGGCGGGGCCTTTCTCGTTCTGGCCGCCTTTGAAGCTAGCCGGGGAGGCGGGCCTGGAGGGGCCGGATCTGGCGGCTCTCGGCGTCGAAGTTGTCGGGCGAGAGCCACGCCTCGAAGGCCGCGCGGACGCGGGGCCAGTCCCGATCGATCATCGCGTACCAGGCGGTGTCGCGGTTCCGGCCCTTGTAGTGCGTCGCCTGCCGGAACAGTCCCTCATAGGTGAAGCCCAGCCGCTCCGCGGCCCGCCGGGAGGGGGCGTTGAGGGAATCGCATTTCCACTCGCAGCGGCGGTATCCGAGCTCGTCGAAGGCGCGCCGCATCATCAGGAACAGCGCCTCCGTCCCGGCGGGCCGGCGCTGCAGGCGCGGGGCGAAGTGGATGTTGCCGATCTCCAGCACGCCCGCGCCGGGGTCGATCCGCATGAAGCTGGCGAGGCCGGAGGGCGCGCCCTGCGCGTCGAGGATGGTGTGAAAGAAGGGGTCCTCGACGGCGCAGGCCTCCGACAGCCAGGCGGCGAAGGCCTCCGCGCTGTCGAAGGGGTCCTGCGCGAGATAGGTCCAGTCGCGGCCCTCGGCGTCCTCGGCGAAGGCGCGGTGCAGGGCCTCGGCCTCCGCCTCCGGATCGGCGGGGGCGACCGTGCAGAAGCTGCCCGTCATGGGCGTGCGCGGCGGGCGCGGGCGGGGGAATTCGCCCTCCAGGGGCTCGCCGACCGGCTGGCCGAGGGCGTTGGTGCGCGGCTGGGTCATGGGCGCCTCCCGGGGGGCGTGGGGCGCGGGCGGCGGGGCCCGCCCGCGCCGGCTCAGCGCGCCTGGGCGTGGTATTCGGGGTTGGGGCGCATGTCCACGGCGCTCGCCATGCGGTTGGTCATGTTGAAGAAGCTCGCCACCGCGGCGATGTCCCAGATGTCGTGGTCGGAGAAGCCGACGTCGCGCAGGGCGTCGCGGTCCTCCTCGGTGATGGTGTGGCTGGCCTCCGTCATCAGGGTGGCGAATTCCAGCATGGCGCGCTGGCGATCCGACAGGTCGGCCACGCGCCAGTTCATCACCATCATCTCCCCCAGCGCCGGGTCGCCGGAGAGCTGGCGCACGGCGGCGCCGTGGGCGGTCAGGCAGTAGAAGCAGTGGTTCACGGAGCTGACCGCGACCGCGATCATCTCCCGCTCCAGCTTGCTCAGGCCGCTGTCGGCCAGCATGAGGTCGTTGTAGAGGTCGGAGAAGGCGCGCAGCTTCTCGGGCGCGAAGGCGTAGGCGCGCAGGACGTTGGGCACCATGCCCAGCTTCTCCTGGCAGACGTCGAAATACTTCTGCAGGTCCGCGGGCAGCTCGGCCTGCGGCAGGTCGAGGGCGGTGGGCTGGTCGGTCATCGGGCGTCTCCTCTCCGCCGGCCGAACGGCCGGCCGTCTCATTCCGCGGCGCGACGGTAGCGATAGCCACCGACGGTTTCCATGCCCGCGCTCTCGTAGAGCGCAATGGCCGCGGCGTTCGCATCGACCACCGCCAGCGCCAGCCATTCCGCCCCCTGGTCGAGCGCGAAGCGCGCGGCGCCGGCCAGCGTGCTGCGCCCGGCGCCCTGGCGGCGCATGTCCTCGCGCACCTCCATGGCGTGGAGCATGGCGACGTCCCCGTCGGCGGCCACGAAGCAGACGCCGGTGACGGAGGTGTCGTTGCGGGCGACGACGGTCGTTTTCGGCAGCGGGCAGCGGTCCATGACCGCGCGGCGGGCGGTGCCGACGCCGCCGGCCTCCCAGATCTCGTCCACCAGCGCCAGCCGGGCGCGGGCGTGCACGCTCTTGATCCTGCGGTCGCCGTCGAGCTGCGAGAGCTCCGCCGCGGGGCCGGCCATCAGGCGGGTGGGATCGACCTCCTCCCAGCCCGCGGCGGCCAGCGCGCGGTCCAGCTCCGGGTCCGAGTCGGGCACGAGGATCAGCGGGCGCTCGCCGCGCGCGCGCATCGCGGCCGCGGCCGCCTCGAAGTCGCGCGAGCCCGCGGACAGCGCCGCGGAGGCCCGCTTGCCCCCGCCCGCCCCGTCGCGGATCTTCCAGCCGGGGGCGGCCTGCGTGTCCGTCGAGGCCGCAGGCCAGGTCGCCTCCAGCGCCGCCAGCAGCCGCGCCTCGTCCGGTTTCGCCATCGCCCCTCGCTCCCCCGTCCTCAGCTGTGCTGCTTGAGCAGGCGCTGCTTGTCGCGCTGCCAGTCGCGCTTCTTCTGGGTCTCGCGCTTGTCCACGGTCTTCTTGCCCTTGGCGAGGCCCAGCTTCAGCTTGGCGACGCCCTTGTCGTTGAAATAGAGGCGCAGGGGCACCAGCGTCATGCCGCCCCGGCGCGTCTCGTTCCACAGCCGGGCGAGCTCGCGCCGGTTGACCAGCAGCTTGCGCTTGCGCCGCTCGTCATGGCCGAACCTGTCGGCCTTGCCGTAGGGGGCGATGTGGCAGTTGATCAGCCACAGCTCCCCGTCCTCGACGGAGGCGTAGCTCTCGGCGATGTTGGCCTCGCCCTGGCGCAGGGACTTCACCTCGGAGCCGTGCAGCACGATGCCGACCTCGAGATCGTCCTCGATGGCGTAGTCGAAGCGCGCGCGGCGGTTCTCCGCGACCAGCTTGCGGTTGCGCTCGTTGGGCTTGGCCATCTCGCCTCAGATCAGCCCGGCGTGCTTCATCGCCGCCTGCACCTCGGCCTTCGTCTCCTCGGTCAGCGTGACGAGGGGGGTGCGCACCTCATCGGAGCAGAAGCCCAGCAGCGACAGCGCGTATTTGGAGGGGCAGGGGTTCGGCTCGCGGAACAGGGCGGCGTGCAGGGGCATCAGCCGGTCCTGCAGCTCCAGCGCCGCGGCGTAGTCGCCCTTCAGCGTCGCCTCCTGGAACTGCGCGCACAGCTTCGGGGCGACATTGGCGGTCACCGAGATGCAGCCCACGCCGCCATGGGCGTTGAAGCCCAGCGCGCTCGCGTCCTCGCCCGAGAGCTGGACGAAATCCGCCCCGCAGCTCGCCCGCTGCTGGGAGACGCGGGTGACGTCGCCGGTGGCGTCCTTCACCCCGATGATGCGGGGCAGCTTGGCGAGCTCGCCCATCGTGTCCGGCTGCATGTCGATCACGGAGCGGCCGGGGATGTTGTAGATGATGATCGGCAGCTCGCAGGCGTCGTGGAGCGCCGTGTAATGGGCCATCAGCCCGCGCTGGGAGGGCTTGTTGTAGTAGGGCGTGACAACCAGCGCGCCGTCGGCGCCGACCTCTTGGGCGTAGCGGATGAGCCCCACCGACTCGGTGGTGTTGTTGGAGCCGGCGCCGGCGATGACGGGGATGCGCTTGTTGACGATCTCCACCACGCGCCGGACGGTCTCCCGGTGCTCGGCATGGCTGAGCGTGGGGCTCTCGCCCGTCGTGCCCACGGCGACGACGCCGTGGGAGCCCTCGGCGATCTGCCGCTCCACGAGTTTCTCGAGCGCGGCCTCGTCGACGATGCCGTCCTTGAACGGCGTCACGAGGGCTGGGATGGACCCCTTGAACATGGCGCGCTCCTGAAAACCTGGTTGCCGTCTGCGGTCGGCCGGGGACGAGTCGGGGCGCGCGCCCCGGAGCCTCCCGGCGGGCGCGGACCCTATAACCGGCGCGAGGCGCCCGCAAGCAGGCGCTCGGGCCCCTTTGCGGAGCGCGGACAGGGGCGGGCCCCCGCGCCGGGCGGCGCGGGGGCCCGGGGATCGCCGGTTCAGCGCCTGGCGTGATGTTCGCAGGTCACCGCGGGGTTGAAGGGCTCCAGCTCGCCCGCCGGGTTCGCGCGGAAGAGCCAGATGTGCTGGTCGTAATGCGGCATGAAGCCGTGCGCCTCGTCCGCCGGGGTGGCCGGGTCGTCCACCATGCGGTCCCAGGCGCGTCCGCGGAACGCCGGCGGCCCGGCGCGCCCCCCGGCCTCCCAGGCCGCGAGCCAGACGAGGTTCTCCACCGCCACCAGCTCCATGGAGCCGTCCGCCTGCGGCTCGTAGATCAGGATCGCGGGGGCGGCGAAGTCGGTATGCGCGCCGGCTCCGTCCACCCGCGGCGCGGTGGCCGTGACGCCCAGGCGCCCCGGATGGATGTAGTGGACGCCCATGGCGCCCATCTCCGCGGGCATGCCTTCGCCCGCGGCGGTCACGCACTGGTCGGCGGGGTCGCGGATGAAGCCGTCGGCCAGCGCGGCGGCGACGTCGCGGTACTTCTCCGTTGCGGCGCGGATCTGCGCCAGATCCTCGGTCTCCGCCGCGGCCGGCGGGACGAAGGCGCCGCCGGCGGCCAGGGCCAGCGCGGCGGCGAGCAGGGACGAGGGTTTCACGGTCGGTCTCCCGGAGGATGCGGGCGCAGGGCGCGGTCCGCGCGGGAAATCTACACCCGACAGGATGAACCGGACCCGTTCAGTCTCCTTCGGGCTCGTATTCGCCCATCACCGTGCCGAAGCCGCCGCCGAAGAAGGTCAGGGGCCTTCCCGGGCGCTCGGTCACCCGCTCCACCCGGCCGATGAACAGCTCGTGATCGCCGGCGGGATAGACGGCCTCGTGGGCGCATTCGAACACCGCCAGCGCGCCGGGCAGGACGGGGACGCCGTGCAGCCCGGCCTCCCAGCGCACGCCCTCGAAGCGGTGGCCCTCGCGGCGGGCGAACTGGCGGGCCAGCCCCTCCTGCTCCGCCGTCAGGATGTTGACGGCGTAGGCGGCGGCCCCGCGATAGGCGCCGAGCTGGCGGGAGTCGCGCGACAGCGACCACAGGATCAGCGGCGGGTCGAGCGAGACGGAGTTGAAGGAGTTCGCCGTGAAGCCCATCGGCGCCCCGTCCGGCGCCAGCGCGGTGATCACCGTCACCCCCGTGGCGAAGCGCCCCAGCGCCCGGCGCAGCCGGTCGGGGTCGTGGGGCGGGAACGGGGCGGGGGCGGCGGCTGTCATGACGGTCCTTCCGGCCGGGCGGGTCGTGGGAAGGTAGATAAGGCGCCTGCGGCGCTGACAAGGGGGGATCAGGCGGCGCCGCGCTCCCGCTGCACCTGCTCCCAGGCGTCGTTGACGGCGATCAGCCGCGTCTCGGCCAGGCGCACGGCCTCCTCGGGCACGCCGCGGGCGGTCATGCGGTCGGGGTGGGTCTCGCGCACCAGGCGCCGCCAGGCGCGGCGGATCTCGGGCAGGGGCGCCTCGGGGTCCACGCCCAGCACCGCGTAGGGGTCGGGCTTCGCGCCCGGGGCGTAGCGGGAGACGAGGGCGCGGAAGACCCGCTCGGGCAGGGCGAAGATCTCCCAGACCTTGCGCAGGTAGCTCTCCTCGTCGGGATGGAAGCGGCCGTCGGCGGCGGCGATGTGGAACAGGCCCTCCAGCAGGTCCTCCAGCGGCTCGCGCCGCTCGCCGAACATGCGCTTGACCGCGCGGGCGTAGCCGTCGAAGCCGGCGACGTCCTGCCGGGCGAGGTTGAAGACGCGGGCGGCCTGCCTCTCGTCCTCCGGCGGGATGTGGAAGACCTCGCGGAAGGCGGAGACCTCGTCGCGCGTCACCTGCCCGTCGGCCTTGGCCATCTTGGCGCCGAGCGCGATGACGGCGATGGCGAACCCCACGGTCTGCTCGGGCGGGGTGCGAAGGCGCGCGAAGACGGCTGCGAGGGACTCCCCCTCCCGCAGCGCCTGCAGAGCCTCCCCGATGCGCGTCCAGATCGACATGGGGCGCAGTCTAGCGGGCGCGAGTCGGGGCCGCGACCCCGGCTCATGCCGCCGGTCGCCGGGCGAAGGCGCGGCGTCGGGCCGCAAGCGGCGCCGCGGGCCGTCATTTCGCGCGCGCAAAATGATTCCCCAAGCATACCTCCAATCAAAGGTGAAATTCAGAGACCCCGGCGCCCGCGCGCCGATTTCTGGCGCGCCGACACTGCCGTTATCATTTGCGAGAACGGGGCGGCGAGGGCCGAAAGAACGTCCAGCACCCCGGCGTCGCGCCCGCCGCAGGAAGCACGGCCTCCAGGCGGATCCGGCGTCCCGGCAAGGCTCTCACAGCATCCGCTGCACCAGCACCAGGTCCAGGAAACGGCCGAACTTGAAGCCCACCTCGGGGATGCGCGCCGCCTCCGCGAAGCCCGCGCGGGCGTGGAAGGCCAGGGCGCCGGCGTTCTCCCCCGACACGCCGCCGATCACGCAATGCCCCCCGCGCCCGCGCAGATCGTCGCACAGCGCCTCGATCAGCGCGCGCCCGGCGCCGCGGCCGCGGGCCTCGGGGGCGACATGCAGCGTATGCTCCCAGGCGAAGCGGTAGCCGGGGCCGGCGCGGAACGGGCCGGCGGAGGCGAAGCCGATCAGGCGGCCCTCCGCCACGGCGGCGAGGCGGGGGCCGCCCTCCGCCAGCCATCCGGCCAGCGCCTCCGGCGTCTTCTCCACGTCCGTGAAGGTGGCCATCGTGTCCCGGATGACCGGGTTCCAGATGGCGGCCACCGCCTCCAGGTCCCCCGCCTCAAGCCACCTGATCTCCATGCCCCTCGCCCTCCGCCGGTTGCGCCCGTGCGAAACCGGGGATAGGCGGAAGCGTCGTCAAGCGGAAGGGGAGCGGGCCATGAGCCGTTGGGATTTCTGGATCGATCGCGGGGGCACCTTCACCGATGTCGTCGCGCGCGACCCCGACGGCGCGCTGCACACCTCCAAGCTCCTCTCCGAGAACCCGGAGCAGTACGAGGACGCCGCGCTGGCCGGCATCCGCCGCTTCCTGGGGCTGGGGGACGCCGACCCGATCCCCGCCGACCGCATCCAGTCGGTCAAGATGGGCACCACGGTCGCCACCAACGCGCTGCTGGAGCGCAAGGGCGACCGCACGCTGCTGGTCATCACGAAGGGCCTGCGCGACCAGCTGCGGCTGGCCTACCAGAACCGGCCGGACCTGTTCGCCCGCCACATCCTCCTGCCCGAGATGCTCTACGAGAAGGTCGTGGAGGCCGATGAGCGCCTGTTCGCCGACGGCACGGTGGAGACGCCGCTGGACGAGGACCGGCTGGCGAAGGACCTCGCCGAGGCGAAGGCGGAGGGCATCGACGCGGTGGCCATCGTCTTCGTCCACGCCTACCGCCACCCCCAGCACGAGCGCCGGGCGGCGGAGCTGGCGCGCGAGGCCGGCTTCGGGCAGGTCAGCGCCTCCCACGAGGTCAGCCCGCTGATGAAGGTCGTCAGCCGCGGCGACACCACGGTGGTGGACGCCTATCTCTCCCCGATCCTGCGCCGCTACGTGGACCGCGTCGCCTCCGCCTTCGACCGGGTCGGGACGGACGAGGGCGCCGAGGCGCTCGAGGGCAAGCTGATGTTCATGATGAGCTCCGGCGGGCTCACCGACGCGACGCTCTTCCAGGGCAAGGACGCGATCCTGTCCGGCCCCGCCGGCGGCGTGGTCGGCGCCGTGCGGACCTCCCAGATCGCGGGGGAGGAGAAGATCATCGGCTTCGACATGGGCGGCACCTCCACCGATGTCTGCCACTACGCCGGCGAGTTCGAGCGCGTGCTGCACACCGAGGTCGCCGGCGTGCGCCTGCGCGCGCCCATGATGCACATCCACACGGTCGCCGCCGGGGGCGGGTCGCTGCTGCAATACCGCGACGGCCGCCTCCAGGTCGGCCCGCAGAGCGCGGGCGCCGATCCCGGCCCCGCCGCCTACGGCCGCGGCGGCCCGCTGGCGGTGACCGACGCCAATGTGATGACCGGCAAGCTGCGCCCCGAGTTCTTCCCCGCCATCTTCGGCCCCGACGCCGACCGGCCGCTGGACGCCGATGCCACGAAGGCCCGCTTCAAGGAGCTCGCCGACGAGGTCGGCCGCAGCCCCGAGGAGATCGCCGACGGCTTCCTGCGCATCGCCTGCGAGAACATGGCCAACGCCATCAAGAAGATCAGCGTGCAGCGCGGCCATGACGTCTCCCGCTACTGTCTGACGGTCTTCGGCGGCGCGGGCGCCCAGCACGCCTGCCGCATCGCGGACCTGCTGGGGATGGAGCGCTGCCTGATCCACCCGCTCGCCTCGCTCCTGTCGGCCTACGGCATGGGGCTGGCCGACATCCGCGCCTCCCGCCAGCAGGCGGTGGAGGCGCGGCTGGACGCGAAATCCCGCCTGCAGGCCGCCGCCGACCTCGACCGCCTGTCCATGGTCGTGGGGCAGGAGGTGGAGAAGCAGGGCGTCGCCCCCCGCGACATCGCCCTCAACCCGGTCGTCCTGCTGAAGGTGGAGGGCACCGACACCGCCCTGCCCATCCCCTTCGGCACGGAGGAGGAGATGCGCGCCGCCTTCGCCGAGGCCCACCGCGCCCGCTTCGGCTTCGATCCCGGCGACAAGCCGCTGGTCATCGAGGCGATCTCCAACGAGGCCGTGGGCCGCGCCGCCGACCTGTCGGAGCCCACCCTGCAGACCGCGACCCGCGACGAGGCGGAGATCGAGACCGCCTTCGAGGGCGAGTTCTACTCCGAGGGCGAGTGGCGCAGGGCCCGCTACGTCAGGCGCGAGTCCATGCGCCCCGGCGACCGCCTCACCGGCCCCGCGGTGCTGGTGGAGCCCCACACCTCCGTCGTGATCGAGGACGGCTGGCAGGCCCAGCTCACGGCCCATGACCACGTCAAGCTGCACCGCGTGAAGGCGCGCCCGCAGACGGAAGCGGCGGGCACCAGGGCCGACCCGGTGCTGCTGGAGGTCTTCAACAACCTCTTCATGTCCATTGCCGAGCAGATGGGCGCCGTTCTGGAGAACACCGCCGCCTCCGTCACGATCAAGGAGCGGCTGGACTTCTCCTGCGCCGTCTTCGACCGGGAGGGCGACCTGATCGCCAACGCCCCGCACATGCCGGTGCATCTGGGCTCCATGGCGGCCTCCGTGCAGTCGATCATGCGCCAGAACCCGGACATGAAGCCGGGGGACGTCTTCGTGCTGAACGCCCCCTACAACGGGGGCACGCACCTGCCCGACGTCACCGTGGTCACGCCCGTCTGGTCGGAGGACGAGACGGAGATCCTCTTCTACACCTCCGCCCGCGGCCACCACACCGACATCGGCGGCCTCACCCCCGGCTCCATGCCCCCGGATTCCCGGCGCGTGGAGGAGGAGGGCGTGCTGATCGACAACTGGAAGCTGGTGGACCGGGGCCGCTTCCGCGAGGCGGAGACGCTGGAGCTGCTGCGCTCCGGCGACTGGCCCTGCCGCGCGCCCGAGACCAACATCGCCGACCTCAAGGCCCAGGTCGCCGCCTGCGAGAAGGGCGCGCGGGAGCTGCGCAAGATGGTGGACCATTTCGGCCGCGACGTGGTCGAGGCCTATATGGGCCACGTCCAGGACAACGCCGAGGAATGCGTGCGCCGCGCGATCGCCAACCTGCGCGACGCCGAATACGTCTACCCGATGGACCCGGACTATGACGGCGCCCCGCGCGAAATCCGGGTGAAGATCGCCGTGGACGCGGAGGCGCGCGAGGCGACGCTCGACTTCACCGGGACCACCGGCCAGCTCGCCACCAACTACAACGCGCCGGAGCCGGTGACGCGCGCGGCGATCCTCTACGTCTTCCGCTGCCTGGTGGAGGACAACATCCCGATGAACGAGGGGGTGATGAAGCCCCTGAAGGTCATCCTGCCCAAGGGCACCATGCTGTCGCCGGAATATCCGGCGGCGGTGATCGCGGGGAACGTGGAGACCTCGCAGGCCGTCACCTCCGCCCTGTTCCTCGGCCTCGGCGTGCAGGCGGCGGCGCAGAGCACCATGAACAACGTCACCTGGGGCAATGACCGCTACCAGTATTACGAGACGGTCTGCGGCGGCTCCGGCGCCGGGGTGCTCAACGACGGCACGGGCCACCCGGGCACGTCAGGGGTGCACACGCACATGACCAACTCCCGCCTCACCGACCCGGAGGTGCTGGAATGGCGCTTCCCCGTGCTTCTTGAGGAGTTCTCCATCCGCCGCGGCTCGGGTGGCGAGGGGGAGTTCCGCGGGGGCGACGGCACGACCCGGCGCATACGCTTCCTGGAGCCGCTGACCGCCGCGATCCTCTCGGGCCACCGCGTCGTCCCGCCCCCGGGGCTGGCCGCCGGCGGGCCCGGCGAGGTCGGGCGCACGCGGGTGGTCCGGAGTTCCGGCGAGACGGAGGAGCTGCGCTCCGCCGACAAGACGGAGATGGGCGCCGGCGACGTCTTCTGGCTGGAGACCCCCTCGGGCGGCGGCTACACGCCGCGCTAGCGGCGCGACCGGCACGGACGGGTCCGCCCGGAGTTCGTTCCGGGCTGGGCGCCCGCTATTGCGACCGGACGCCAGCCTGCGTCCCGACTGCGGGAAAAGCGGACCCGGAACCCCGTGCCGGGGCGTGACGCCGCCCCGGACTTTTGCGCGCGCGCAAGGTATTTCCCAAGTAGGGTCAGGACCCATAACGCCCTGAGGGATTCCCATGGCGACTTCGGCGTGATTCACTCCTATTGAGGAGGATGCGCCCATGACTGACCTGTATT
>JBNJGE010000063.1:0-16280 GCA_051747505.1 Pseudomonadota bacterium
CTGTCCCGCCGGGGCACCGCTGGCGATCCGCGGGCTGACCGTCTCCTATGGGGGCGAGCCGGCGGTGCAGGACGTGGACGCGACCTTCCCGGCGGGCGCCATGTCGGCCATCGTCGGACCCAACGGGGCGGGCAAGTCCACGCTGCTCAAGGCCGCGCTGGGGGTGGTCGCGCCGCTTTCCGGCTCGGTCACCGCCTTCGGGCGGCCGGTGGCCGAGGTCCGCGGGCGCATCGCCTATGTGCCCCAGCGCGCGAGCGTGGACTGGGACTTTCCGGCCCGGGCGATCGACGTGGTGCTGATGGGGCTCTACCGCCAGCTCGGGATTCTCGGGCTGGTGCGCGAGCGGCACCGGCGCATCGCGCGCGACTGCCTCGAGCGCGTGGCGATGGCCGAGTTCGCGGAGCGCCAGATCGGGCGG
The DNA here is from genome assembly GCA_051747505.1 of Pseudomonadota bacterium. Lineage (GTDB taxonomy): Bacteria > Pseudomonadota > Alphaproteobacteria > Rhodobacterales > Rhodobacteraceae > Albimonas. Next base: position 419 of record JBNJGE010000063.1, read on the forward strand.
CTTTCGGGCGGGCAGCAGCAGCGGGTGTTCCTGGCCCGCGCGCTGGCGCAGGGGGCCGACCTCTACCTTCTGGACGAGCCGCTGGCCGGGGTGGACGCGGCGACCGAGCGGGCGATCATCGCCGTGCTGGGCGAGCTGAAGGCGGAGGGGCGCGCCATCGTCGCCGTGCATCACGACCTGTCCACGGTGGCGGACTATTTCGACCATGTCCTGCTGATCAACGGGCGGCGCGTGGCCGAGGGGCCGGTGGCGAGCGCCTTCACCGAGGCGGCGCTGCAGGCGACCTATGGCGGGCGGCTGGCGGCGCCGCATCTCGCCCGGGTCGCGGCGTGCGAGCGGGCCTGAGAGGATGGAGCGGCTGCTCGCGGCGCTGACGCTCTCGGCGGGCTACAACTCCGCCCTCGTGGCCGTGGGCGCGGGGCTGCTGGGGGCGGCGGCGGGCGCGGCCGGGACCTTCCTGGTGCTGCGCAAGCGGGCGCTCGTCTCCGACGCGCTGGCCCATGCCACGCTGCCGGGGATCGGGCTGGCCTTCATCGTCATGGCCATGCTCGGAGGCGACGGGCGCGCCCTGCCCGGCCTGCTGGGCGGTGCGGCGCTGAGCGCCTGGCTGGGGCTGGCGCTGGTGGAGTGGACGGCGCGGCGCACCCGCCTGCCGGAGGACGCGGCCATCGGGGCGGTGCTGTCGGTCTTCTTCGGGCTGGGCGTCGTGCTGCTGACCGTGATCCAGACGCTGGGGATCGGGCGGCCGGCGGGGCTGGAGGACTTCCTGCTGGGCTCGGCCTCGGGGATGCTGCGGGGCGAGGCGCTGCTGATCGCGGCCGGGGGCGCGGCGGTCGCGGCGCTGGCCTGGGTTATGCGCCGGCCCATGACACTGGTGGCCTTCGACCCGGAGTTCGCCGCGGCCTCCGGCTGGAGCCTGCGGCGGGTGGACCTGGCCATGATGGGGCTGGTCATGGCGGTGACGGTCGTGGGGCTGAAGATCGTGGGGCTGGTGATGATCGTGGCCCTGCTGGTGATCCCGCCGGTGACAGCAAGGTTCTGGACGGAGCGGGCGGAGGGCGTGTTCTGGCTGTCGGCCGGGCTGGGGGCCGTCTCCGGCCATGTCGGGGCGGCGATTTCGGCCACCGCGCCGGCGCTGCCCACGGGGCCGATCATCGTGCTGACGGCCTCGGCGCTGTTCGTCCTGTCGCTGCTGTTCGCGCCGGGGCGCGGCGCGGTCGCCGCCGTCCTGCGCCGGCGGGCGGGCCGGCGGCGGCTGCGCGGGGGCGCGGCGTGATGGGCGCGGAGTTCGTGCAGCTGAGCCTGACGCCGATCCTGATCGGGACGCTGGCCGCGATCGCCTGCGCGCTGCCGGGCAACTTCCTGATCCTGCGCCGGCAAGCGCTGCTGGGCGACGCGATCAGCCATGTGGTGCTGCCCGGGATCGTCGTGGCCTTCCTGCTGACGGGCGAGATCGCGAGCCTGCCGATGATGGCGGGCGCGGCGGGGGCCGCCGTGCTGGCGGTGGCGCTGATCGAGGCGGTGCGCCGGCTGGGACGGATCGAGTCGGGGGCGGCGATGGCGGTGGTCTTCTCCGCCATGTTCGCGGGCGGGGTGCTGCTGCTGGAGCGCACGGACGCCTCCGGCGTGCATCTGGACGTGCAGCACGCGCTGATGGGCAACCTGGAGAGCCTGATCTGGTTCGACGCGCGGGGCTGGGCGTCGCTGGCCGATCCGGCGGCGCTGGCGGGGCTGCCGCCGGAGCTGGGGCGGATGGCGGGGGTGTGCGCCGCGATCGGGGCGCTGGCCTGGCTGTTCCGGCGGCCGCTGGCGATCTCCACCTTCGACGAGGGGTTCGCGCAGGCGGTCGGGGTTCCGGCGCGGGCCGTGGGGGCGGGGCTGGTGATCGCCTCGGCGCTGGCGGCGGTGGCGGCCTTCGACGCGGTCGGCTCGATCCTGGTGATCGCGATGTTCATCTGCCCGCCGGGGGCTGCGCGGCTGATGACGGACCGGCTGGGGCGGCAGGTGGGGTGGAGCGTGGGGTTCGCCGCGCTGTCGGCCGTGGCCGGCTATGTGCTGGCGGGCTACGGGCCGCTGTGGCTTGGCGCGGAGCATGCGGTGAGCGCGGCGGGGATGATCGCCGTGGTCTCCGGGCTGATCCTGGCGCTGGCCTGCCTGTTCGGGCCGCGGCGGGCGCGGGCGGGGGCGGCGGCGGGGGCCTGACGCCGGAGAGGGTTCGGCGATCGCGGGGCGGCCTCACTCCCGCGGCAGGCCGAGCGCCTCGCGCAGGCGGACCCGGGCGTGGGCGGCGTCGCGCAGGGCGTTGGCGACCGAGGCGGGGGGGCCGGGCCGGGGGCGATCTTCACGCAGGCGAAGAGGGAGCCGGCGGAGGCGACGGGGAGGCGTAGGGCGAGCGCCTCGAGCCCCGCCGCGTCGGCGACCTCGGTCGCGTCGGGGATGCCGGCGGCGCGGGCGAGCGCGGCGAGGTCGGCGCCGTCGGCGGTGTGGGCGCGCTGGGCGCCGGTCTCGCCGTATTCGCCGTTGTCGAGGACGATGACCGCCAGGTTGGGCGGGGCCTGCTGGGCGACGACCGCGAGGGAGCCCAGGCCCATCATCATCTCCCCGTCGCCGGTCACGGCGATGACGGGCGTGTCGGGACGCGCGAGCGCGAGGCCCAGCGCCATGGGAACGCAGCCGCCCATGGCGCCCCAGAGGGGGAAGTTGCGCGGATGGTCGCCCAGCGCCGCCACGTCCCAGGTCGGGGCGCCGAGGCCGGAGACCACGACCGCCTCGCCCCGGTCGCGCAGAAGGCGGGCGACGGCGGCGCGCCGGTCGAGCCGTCCCGCGCTCATTTCGCCGCCTCCGCGAAGTTCTTGGCGCCGATCAGGCGCTGGGAGAGGAGGACCGCCATGGCGGAGCCGCCGTCGAAGGCCATGGAGGCGGCGGCGGCGGCGGTCGGGGCCGCGTCCTCGGCCCGCTCGACCCGGCGGACCTGCACGCCCATCAGGGAGAAGGCGGGGGCGGTGCTCTCGCCCATGGGGACCTGCCATGGATTGAACTCGCCCCACTCGCCGCGCATCGTCACCAGCGTCAGGAAGGGGAAGGCGCCGGCGCGGATCAGGGCGAGCATGTTGAGGCAGTTGCCCACGCCGGAGGACTGCATCAGCAGCACCGGCCGCTCGCCGCCCAGCCAGGCCCCGGCGCAGAGCGCCACGCCCTCCTCCTCGGTGGTCAGGGCCACGGCGCGCATGGCGGGGTCGTCATGCGCGGCGCGGATCAGGGCGGCGTGGCCCGCATCGGGCACATAGGCCGCGATCCCCACCCCCGCCTCGCGCAGCACGCCGTGCAGCGCGCGCGGCCAGTCTGACGCGGTTTCCGCCATTCGCGAGCTCCCCCCTCGGCCGGACCTTCGGGGCCAGTATGGCCGGCGCCGGGCGGCGGGGCAAACCCGCGGCCGCGCGGCGGCGCGAGGCGGGCGGACGCGCCCCGTTAACGGGGCGCAGGGAAACGGCTACAACCCTGTCAGCCCGAAGCCGCGCCGCCCCGGAGGAGACGCCCGCAATGAGATCCGCCGCCCTCGCCACCGCCCTCGCCCTCGCCGCCGCCCTCGCCGGAACGCCGGCCCTCGCCCAGGACCTTCCCCAGGCCGGCGATCCCTGGTTCGTCGCCGGCCAGGAGCGGCTGCAGGCCGCGCTGGCGCAGGAGCCGATCACCACCCGGGCGAAGAACGTCGTGATCCTGATCGCCGACGGCGCCGGGGTGGCGACGAACTACGCCACGCGCCTGTTCATGGGCCAGCAGGCCGGCGGTTTCGGCGACGAGCATGTCCTGCCCCACGAGACCTTCCCGCATCTGGGCCTCGTGAAGACCTACAACGTGAACTCGCAGACGCCGGACTCCGCGGGCACGGCCACCGCCCTGATGTCGGGCGTGAAGACCGACATGGGCCTGATCGGCGTCGGGGCGGCGGCAGACCGGGGCGACTGCGCCGCACTGCCGGGCGCCGAGGCCGCCGTGGCCGCGGAGGTCTTCTCCGATCTCGGCCGGGCGGTCGGCGTCGTCTCCACCGCCCGCATCACCCACGCCACGCCGGCGGCCGCCTACGCACACTCCGTCGATCGCGACTACGAGGCCCATGCGCCGGAGGGCTGCGCGACCCAGGACGACATCGCCCTCCAGCTCTTCGAGGCCATGAAGGCCGGGCGCGTGGATGTCGCGCTCGGCGGCGGGCGGCGCGGCTTCCTGCCGCGCGAGGCGACCGACGAGGAGGGCGACAAGGGCCGGCGCCGCGACGGCCGCGACCTGATCGCCGAGGGCCGGGCGATGGGCTGGGCCTACGCCTGGAACGCCGAGACGGCCGCGCGGCTGCCCGCCGACGGCTCCGCCCCGATCCTCGGCCTGTTCGAGGACAGCCACATGGCCTACGAGGCCGACCGGGGCGACGAGCCCTCGCTGTCGGAGATGGCGGGCCTCGCGCTGAAGGCCCTGCGGGCCAGGTCGGGGGGGAACGGCTTCTTCCTGCAGATCGAGGCCGGCCGGGTGGACCACGCCCAGCACCGTTCCAACCTGGCCCGCACGGTGCGCGACGGCGCCGAGTTCGCCCGCACGGTGGCGCTGGTGGACGAGATGACCGAGGACGAGGACACCCTCATCATCGTCACCGCCGATCACGGGCACAGCTTCGGCCTCAACGGCTATTGCGGGCGCGGCTCGAACATCCTGGGGCTGTGCATGGGCGTGAACGAAAGGGGCGTGAAGCACACGGGCGAGCCGCAGCTGGCCCGGGACGGCAGGCCCTACACGGTGGCCGGCTACCTCAACGGCCCCGGCTCGCCCCTGGCGCGCGGGGGCGACGGCGCCCGGCCCGCGGTGACGGAGGAGGAGGCCGCGTCGCTCGGCTACGTCCAGCAGGCGCTGATCCCCAGAGGCTCGGAGAGCCACTCGGGCGAGGACGTGGCCGTCTACGCCAAGGGCCCCTGGGCGCATCTTCTGGGAGGGACGCTGGAGCAGAGCTACATCTTCCACGTGATGCGCCACGCCGCTGTCGCGGGGGAGTGATCCGCCGCCGCCGCCGCGGGAAGGGGGGGACGGTCCCCGGCGCCCTTGCCGGCCCTCAGACGTTGACGCCGGCCCGGCGCAGGCCGGTGAAGAAGACCTCCCGCTGCTCCTCCCGCCGGAAGGGATAGGAGGCGATGAGCTGCTCGCGGTTGATCGGCGTTCCGATCTCGGACAGCCGGCGGATCGCGCGCTCCGAGATGCCGCGGTCGCCCTTCAGGCCGCCCAGCGCCACCTGGCGCTGATAGGCGCGGCCGTAGCGCGGGTCCGCCCGTTCGGCCCGCTCGAGGCGGGCGGCGGCGGCCTCGAGGTCGCCCTCGATCATGTGCCACAGGCCCAGATCGGCCTCGATCACCGCGGCGTAGGCGTAGGCGGGGTCGATGCGGAAGATCCGGCCCTGGTGGCGGCGCGCGGCGGCGGGGTCGCCGGAGAAGCCGGTGATGCAGCCGCCGAAATGGTAGTTCTGGCAGGCGCTGGGGTTGAGCTCGATGGCGCGGTGGACATGGGCGAGCGCCCGGTCGTGGTCGCGGTTGGTCCACAGCTCCCCCACCCCGGTCAGGGCGTGGGCGATCCAGGAGGCGCCGTCGATCTCCAGCGCCCGGCGCGCGGCCTGCAGGGTCCCGGCGAAGGCGGTGCGGGCGTCGGCGGCGGAGAAGCCGCGCATGGCGCGGTGGAACTTCACGAGCGCGATGAGGGCGTAGGGGAGGTGCCAGTGGGGGGCGCGCTCGGCGGCCCCGGAGGCCAGGCGCTCGGCCTCGTCGAAGTCGCCCTCCGCCCCGCGATTGGCGCACCACATGGCGCGCATGGCGAGGTCCCACGCGTCGAGGTCGCCGGCGGGCTTGCGCAGGATGCGCTGCATCTCGGCAGCGCGCATCTCGGGCTCGATCTGGGCGACGACCTCGCGGGCCAGCGCCTCCTGCAGGGTGAAGATCTCGTCCACGGGGCGCAGGATGCGGCCGGACCACATCTGGCGGTCGGTCTCCGCGTCGATCAGCGCGGCGGAGAGCCTGGCGCGCCCCTCGCTGACCTGCAGGGCGCCGACGAGGAGGTAGCGGGCGCCCGTGGCGCGGCCGATCTCGGGGGCGGAGAGGTCGCTGCCGCGATAGCGGAAGCTGGTGTTGCGCGAGATGACGGGGAAGCAGCGCCAGGCGCAGAGCGCCGCGGCGACCTCGTCGGTCACGCCGTCGGCGAGGTAGCCGGCGCCGGTGGGCGTGGTCATGTCGGTGAAGGGCAGGACCGCGACGGCGGGGCGGCTGAGAAGCTCGGCCACCATGCGCTCGGGCGCCGGGGCCGGGGCGGGCGCCGGCGGCTGCGCGGCGGGGGCGATCTCGCGCACCTCGCCCACGAAGCGGAAGCCGCGCCGCTGGACGGTGCGCACCAGCCTCTGGGCCTTGCCGTCGTCGCCGATCGCCCGGCGCAGGGACTTGATGCGGCTGCTGAGCGCGGAGTCGGAGACGAAGCGGCCGTTCCACACCTGCGCCAGCAGCTCGTCGCGGGTGACGACCCGTTCGCGCCGGTCGATGAGCACGCGCAGCACCTCGAAGACCTGCGGCTCGATCGCCACCGGCTCTCCGGCGCGCCGGAGCTCGACCCTGTCGAGGTCGAGGGTGCAGTCCTCGAAGGCGTAGATCATCGCCGCGCGTCCCGGGCGGATTGAACCTTACCTTGCGGAATCCTACGCCCGGTCCGGCGAATCTCCAAGAAACCTCCAAGCGATCTTCAAGCGGCGCGCGCGGGGCGCGGCCATAGTCCCGCCATCCGCATGAAAGGGAGTCGCTTCATGAAACCCGCATTCCGCTTCGCGCGCCGGGGCCTGGCCGCCGCGGCGCTGGCGGCCGTCGCCTTTCCGGGCGCCGCCGACGAGACCTGCCAGTCCCCCTACATGGCCAAGATCACCGGCCAGGAGGAGTTCGTCTATGTCTGGACGCTGGGCATGGAGGGCGTCGGGGACGGCTCGGACAAGATCGTCACGGTCGATGTGCGCGAGGGCTCCGAGACCTTCGGGCAGGTGGTGGACGTGGATTCCGTCGGCGGGCGGCACGAGGCCCATCACGGCGGGCTGACCGACGACCGCCGGCTGTTCTGGGTCCAGGGCCTCGACAGCAGCACGATCTGGATCTTCGACATCGCCACCGACCCCTCGAACCCGAAGCTGGTGAAGACCATCGACGATTTCGAGGAGGCCAGCGGCGGCGTCGCCGGGCCCCACGGGGCCTACGCCCTGCCCGGACGGGTGATGATCTCGGGCCTGTCGAACCGCGAGGACGGCGGGCGCACCGGGCTCGTCGAATACACCAATGACGGCGAGTACATCGCCACCCACTGGATGCCCACGGCCGACGATCCGCAGGGCACCGAGAACGCGGAGATCGCGGACGGCTACGGCTACGACGCCCGCGTGCTGCCCCGGCGCAACGTCATGCTCACCTCCTCCTTCACGGGGCGCGAGAACTACATGCGCGACCTCGGGGAGCTGGTGAACGACCCCGAGGCGATGAAGAAGTTCGGCGGCACCATGGTGCTGTGGGACTTCCACGCCCGCACGCCGCGCCAGGTGTTCGAGGTGCCCGGCGTGCCGCTGGAGATCCGCTGGGCCTGGGGGCCGGACCACAACTACGCCTTCACCACCACCGCGCTGACCTCCGAGATCTGGCTGATCCACGAGAACAAGGACGGCGAGTGGAACGCGGAGAAGGTCGGGACCGTGGGCGATCCCGCCGAGATGCCCCTGCCCGTGGACATCAGCCTGAGCGCGGATGACTCCACCCTGTTCGTGGACAGCTTCATGGACGGGATGACGCGGATCTACGATGTCACCGACCCGTTCTCGCCCGAGCTGATCCACGAGGAGAAGATCGGCAGCCAGGTCAACATGATCTCCCAGTCCTGGGACGGGGAGCGGGTGTATTACACCAGCTCGCTGCTGGCGAACTGGGACAAGAAGGGCGACGAGAACGAGCAGTTCCTCAAGGCCTATGACTGGACGGGCGAGTCGCTCGAGCCGCGCTTCGAGATCGACTTCATCGCCGAGGAGCTGGGCCGGCCGCATCTGATGCGCTTCGGCTCCAGCGAGCTCTACCTGAACTGAGCGCCCCGGCGGGCGGGGGCCCTGCCCCGCCCGCCGCCTTCCCGCGAGGACGCCGCCCCATGAAGACGCTTCTGACGCTTGCGGCCGCGGCCGCGCTGCCCCTGTGCGCCGCCGCCAGCGGGACTCACGAGGTCCACGGCCCGGCCGACGCCTATGTCTACGAGCTGGCCGCGCCGGGGACCTATTCGCTGCCCGTCATCCGCGAGGCGCCCGAGGCGCGCCTGCTGGACGAGACGGGCGCGGAGCGCTCGCTGGCCGCGCTGTTCGAGGGCCGCATCACGGTGCTGGCCTTCATGTACACCCGCTGCGGCGATGTCTGCCCGATGGCCGCGGGGCGCATGGCCGACCTGCAGGCGATCGCGGCGGATGATGGGGAGGTCGCCTCCGCCCTGCGGCTGGTCTCGCTGAGCTTCGATCCCGCGCATGACCGGCCGGACGTCATCGCGGACTACGCCGCGAGCCTGCGCGTGGACGACCCCGGGGCGCCGCCCTGGACCTTCCTGACCGCGGCGCGAGCCGAGCGGGCGGCGATCGCCCCGGTGCTGGAAGGCTACGGCCAGCCCGTCGCGCGCAAGCGCGACCCGGACGACCCCACGGGCCCCTTCAGCCACCTGCTGCGCGTGTTCCTGATCGACGGCCAGGGGCGCATCCGCAACATCTACAGCGCGGATTTCCTGGACCCGCGGCTGGTCATGAACGACGTGCGCACGCTGCTGATGTCGGCGGCCTCCACGCAATGACATCCCTGCGAGGACCCCTGAGATGATCCTGGACGTCCGCTCGGGAGAGCCGAGCCTGTTCGAGCGCAGCGGCGGCTTCGCCAGCGTCAGCCGCATCGTGATGGATTTCTACGAGCGCGTGCTGGAGTCCGACCTGCTCGGGCCGTGGTTCGAGGACACGGACATGCGCACGCTGGTCGATCACCAGACCAAGTTCGTCGCCTCGCTGATGGGCGGGCCGGCCAGCTACCCCGACGAGATGCTGGCGCGGGTGCATGCGCGGCTGGGCATCACGCGCGAGGCCTTCGACGAGATGAAGCTGCTGCTGGCCGAGGCCATGGAGGATCACGGGCTGGCCGAGGAGGACGTGGACAGCGTCATGACGGAGATCGAGCGATGCGCGCCGCTGATCGTGACGGCGTGATCGCCGCCCCCGTCCCCGCGACTGACCCGGCCCCGGTCGGCGAGGCGGACCCCGCCCGGCTGATGCTGGACGCGGCCGGGGTCGGGCTGGCGCTGGCCGAGCCGGAGAGCGGGGCGATCCGCCACGCCAACGCCCGGCTGCGGGGCTGGTTCGGGCTGGCCGACGGCGCGGAGACGAGCCTGGAGGCGCTGTTTCCGAAGCTGGACCGGGCGAAGCTGGAGAAGCGGGTCGCCGCCGGGCGGGAGCTGCGTTTCGAGGCCGAGGGCGCGGCCGGGCGGCGGCGCGTGGGGCTCGCGGCGCGCATCGTTCCGGCCGACGGGTGGCTCGTCGTGGAGTGCCGCGACGCCTCCCGCGAGCAGGAGCTGGAATACATGCTCCAGTCCTACAGCGCGATGGTCGAGCGACGGAACCGGGAGCTGGCCGCGGCCAAGGACCGGGTGGAGCGCGTGCTGCTCAACATCATGCCAAAGACCGTCTACGAGGAATGGCGGCGCTTCGGGGTGACCACGCCGCGCCTCTACGAGGAGGCGACGATCCTGATGCTCGACTTCGTCGGCTTCACCGAGATGGCCGTGACCGGCGACCCGCCGGAGCTGATCCGCGAGCTCAACGACATCTTCACGGCCTTCGACCGCATCGTGGAGCAGTTCGGCTGCGAGCGGCTGAAGACCATCGGGGACGCCTACATGGCGGTCTCCGGCCTGCCGGTGGAGACGCCGGACCACGCCGCCAACATCGCCGGCGTCGCCCTGCGCATGAAGCGCTTCCTGGAGATGCGCAACCGCGACCACCCGCATGTCTGGCGCTGCCGGATCGGGGTGCATTCGGGGCCGGTCGTCGGCTCCATCGTGGGGGTTCAGAAATACGTCTACGACGTGTTCGGGCCGGGCGTGAACGTCGCCGCGCGGCTGGAGGCGCGGGCCGCGCCGATGGAGATTCTCATCAGCGAGGCGGCGCGGTCCCGGCTCGACGGGCGCTTCCGGCTGGAGAGCGCCGGGCGCCATGTCCTGCGCGGGGCGGGGGAGGTGGAGGCGCACCGGCTGCTGGACAGCGACGACCTGGCCTGAGTCGCGCGCAGAACGGCACGTTAACCTGAAGTAAATCTCGGCTTTGGCAGGCTTGATTCTCAGGGAGTCGCATGCGCGGCGCGCCGACCCGGCCCGCGCCTTTCCCGCCTGACCCCGGGTTCCGTGACAGGGACCTAGGGGTTTTCCCCTATTCAACCCGAAGTCGAACGGACTCGCGGCAAGCTTTCGAAAATGATGTAAGGATGAGGTGTCGGCGGTCGGGCTCTGACCCCCTCAACCCCCCGCAGCACCCGCCGACAGAACGGGAGCCGCAACGGCGGGCGTATGGATGCGGACGGCGTGGCGTTTGCGCCGCATCCAGCCCGGGACGAGCGCGAACACGGGCTGCAGGGACGCGGATGGCGTAGCTTTTCATCCGGGTCCTGCCCGAAACGAGCGTGATGTCCGGCGTAGGGCGAAGACGCCGGAGCCGGATCCCTGAAAGGCGTGAGCACGCGCATCCCCCGCGCACGCCATGCCCGCCGCCCTTCCCCCAGGGGGCGGCGTTCAGCGGCCCGGCCCCGGAGAGACCGGGCGCCGGGCCGCCTACTGGCCTTGGCGCAGGCGGCGTGCGAGAAGCCGAGCGGATCGCCGCCCGCGGACCCGCCGGCGCGGGCTGTTTGCGTGGCGGAGGCCGGGGACGGGGCGATGATCGACGATCCGGAGGCGCTTTTCCGCAGGCACCCGGACCCGATGTGGGTCTACGACCCCCGGACCCTCGCCATTCTCGACGTCAACGAATCCGCGGTCGAGACCTACGGCTACGGCCGCGACGACTTCCTCGCCATGCGGGTCACCGACCTGCGCCCGCCGGAGGACCGCGCGCGCCTGCGCGAGGCGGCGAAGACGCCCGCCGCGGGGCGGGTCGAGGTCGGCATCTGGCGCCATGTCCTGAAGTCGGGCCGGATCATCCATGTCGAGATCACCACCCGCGCCACGACGCGGCGGGGCCGGCCCGTGCGGCTGGTGGTGGCGCGCGACGTCTCGCGCCTGGTCGCGGCGGAGCGCGAGAAGGCGGAGCTGCTGGAGACGGAGCGCCGCGCGCGGGAGAGCAGCGAGGCCGAGGCGGAGCGCCTGCGCGCCCTGTTCGAGGCCGTCCCCGGACGATTCCTCGTGGCCGCCGCCGCCAGCCACGAGGTCGTCGCGGCCTCGGAGGCCTGGCTGGAGACGGCCGGACGGCGCCGGGAGGAGGTCATCGGCCGCCCGCTGTTAGAGGTCGTCGCCCATGACGGGCAGGAGGACCCCGACGGCCCCGCCGCGGAGCTGCGCGCCTCGCTGGAGCGGGTGCTGGTCAACCGCGCCCCGGACGCGATGTCCGTGCGCGCCTGGCGCCGCTGGCGGCCGGCGGAGGACGAGCGCGACCCGCGGGCGCGCTGGTTCAGCGCCGTCAACACCCCGGTGACGGACTCGCGCGGCGCCGTCTCCCACATCATCCACCGGGTCGCGGATGTCACGGAGCTGGTGCGCTCGGGCGCGATGCCCCTGAGCGAGGGCCGCAGGCCGGGGCCGGAGGCGCGCGCGCGCATCGAGCTGCAGCGCGAGATCCTCGGCCGGGCCGAGGCCATGCAGCGGGCCAACGCCCGCCTTCTGGCCCAGGCCGCCGATCTGCGCACCGCCAAGCGCCTGCTGGGCATCGGCTTCTGGAAGGCGGACCTCGAGTCGGGCCGCATCGAGTGGAGCGCCGAGACCGCGGCCCTGTTCGGCATGGAGCCCGCGGCCTTCGGGGGGGACGCGGAGTCCTATCTCGCCCTCGTCCATCCCGAGGACCGCGAGGGCGTCGCGGAGCGGCTGCGCGCCTTCCTGGCCTCGGACGAGCCCTCCTTCGGCTTCGCCCACCGCATCTTCCTCCCCGACCGGCGCATCGTCCATGTCCGGGGGCTGGGCGAGCGGGTGACCGTCTCGGGCCGGCGCATCCTGTCGGGGGTGGTCCAAGACGTCACCGGCCAGATCGAGACCGAGAGCGAGCTGGCCCGCGCCACGCGGATGATGGAGATCGCGAGCCACACCGCGCGCCTGGCCGGCTGGCGGGTGGAGCTGCCGGAGAACCGCGTGCTGTGGAGCCCGGAGATGGCCGCCCTGCACGAGGTCGACACGGACTGGCGGCCGGATTTCGAGCAGGCCGTCGCCTTCTACGCCCCCGAATACCGCGACCGCATCCGCGCGGTCTTCGCGGCCTGCGTGCGCGAGGGCGCCCCCTTCGACGAGACGATGGAGATGATCACCGCGAAGGGCCGGCGGATCTGGGTGCGCGCGATCGGCGAGCCGGTGCGCGACCGCGCGGGGGCCATCGTGGCCGCCCATGGCGCCTTCCAGGACATAACGGAGTTCGTGGAGGCCCGGACGCGCTACGCCGAGGTCTCCCGCCGGCTGGCCGACACGCTCGAGCATATCAGCGACGGCTTCTTCACCCTCGACCGCGAGTGGCGCTTCACCTACCTCAACCAGCAGGCCGAGCGGATGATGGGCCGCCCGCGGGGCGAGCTGCTGGGACGGATCATCTGGGAGGCGTTCCCGGAGGCCGCCGGCTCCCGCTTCCAGCGCGAATACGAGCGCGCGCTGGAGACCGGCGCCACCGCGCGCTTCACCGAATACTTCGAGCCGCTGGCGATGTGGGCGCGCATCAACGCCTACCCCACGCCGGAGGGCGGCGTCGCCGTCTATTTCGACGACGTCACCGAGCAGCGCGCCGGCCAGGAGCAGCTGCGGATGCTGGAGACCGCGATCTCCCGGCTCAACGACATGGTGCTGATCACCGACGCCGAGCTCGACGCCCCCGACGGCCCCCGCATCCTCTATGTCAACGAAGCCTTCGAGCGGGGAACCGGCCACGCCCGGCAGGAAGCGATCGGGCGCACGCCGCGCATCCTGCAGGGCCCGGGGACGGAGCGCGCCGCGCTCGACCGCATCCGCGCCGCGCTGGAGGAGGGGCGGGGCGTGCGGGAGGCGCTGCTCAACTACGCCCGCGACGGAGAGCCCTTCCTGGCGGAGATCGACATCTCCCCCCTGCGCGGCCCGGACGGGCGCGTGGACCGCTTCGTCGCCGTCCAGCGCGACGTGACCGAGCGCCGGCGGGCCGAGGCCGCCCTGCGCGAGAGCGAGGAGCGCTTCCAGCTGGTGGCGCGGGCCTCCAACGACGTGATCTGGGACTGGAACCCCGCGACGCAGGAGCTGTGGTGGAGCGAGAACTTCGCCGAGACCTTCGGCTGCCCGCCCGCGGAGGTCGGCCGGGGGCTGGCCTCCTGGACCTCGCGCATCCATCCCGAGGACCGGGAGCGGACGGAGGCGGGGTTCTGGGCCGCGGCGGCCGGAGACGCGGCGACCTGGAGCGACGAGTACCGCTTCCGCCACGCCGACGGCCGCTGGCTGACGGTGACCGACCGCGGCTTCATCCAGCGCGACGCGCAGGGGCGCGCGACGCGCATGCTCGGCTCCATGAGGGATGTGAGCGAACGGCGCGCGCTGGACGAGCGGCTGCGCCAGGCCCAGAAGCTGGAGGCGGTCGGCCAGCTGACCGGGGGGCTGGCGCATGACTTCAACAACCTGCTGACCGTGATCATGGGCAACGCGGAGATGCTCTCGGCCCGGCTGGCCGGGGAGCCGGAGCTCGCCACGCTGGCGGGGATGACCGAGACGGCGGCCGCGCGGGGGGCGGAGCTGACCTCCCGCCTGCTGGCCTTCGCCCGCCGCCAGCCGCTGCGCCCGCGCGCGGTGGACGCCAACCGCCTGCTGCGCGGGATGGAGGACCTGTTCCGCCGCACCCTGCCCCAGAGCATCGAGCTGGAGATCGCCCCCGCCGAGGGGCTGTGGACCACGGAGATCGACCCCGGCCAGCTCGAGGTCGCGCTGCTCAACCTCGTGCTCAACGCCCGCGACGCGATGCCCGGGGGCGGGCGGCTGAGGCTGGAGACGGCCAATGTGCGCCTCGACGAACCCCGGGGCGCGCAGGACGATGAGCTGAGCCCCGGGCGGTACGTGACCATCGCGGTCTCGGATTCGGGCGAGGGCATGAGCCCGGAGGTCGCCGCGCGCGCCTTCGACCCCTTCTTCACCACCAAGGAGGTCGGCGAGGGCTCCGGCCTGGGGCTGAGCATGGTCTGGGGCTTCGCCAGGCAGTCCTCGGGTCACGCGGCCATCCGCTCCGAGCCCGGGCTGGGCACGACCGTCACGCTCCGTTTCCCGCGCGTCAGCGGCCCGGCGGCCGAGGAGGTCGAGCCCCGGGAGGCCGAGGAGCTCGCCGGGGGGCGGGAGCGGGTGCTGGTGGTGGAGGACGACCACCTGGTGCGCGGCCATGTGCTGACCCAGCTCTCGGCGCTGGGCTACGCCGTGACCGGGGCGGGCTCGGGCCCAGAGGCGATGGAGATCCTGGAGCGGGAGGACGGCTTCGACCTGCTGTTCACCGACATCGCCATGCCCGGCGGCATGAGCGGCGCGGAGCTCGCCCGCGAGGCGCGGGCGCTGTTCCCGGGGCTGAAGATCCTCTGCGTCTCGGGCTATGCGGAGACCGCCGCGCTGCAGGACGGCGGGCTGGAGCCGGACGTGCTGCTGCTGGGCAAGCCCTACCGGCTGCAGCAGCTGGCCCGGAAGCTGCGGCAGGCGCTGGAAGCGTGACGCGGCGCCGCGGGCGGGCGCGGGAGAACGATTTCCGGTTGAAAGCGCCCCGTGGCAGGGTTAACGACCGGCGGATCCCGGGCCATATGCGCATCGCGGTTGGTGCGCGCCGCGCACGCCGCTGACGGCGTGGGCCCGAACCATGCAGCGAGCGCAAGGCATGCCGACGCCCCGGCCGGGAACGCCCGCGGGGCGGTCAGACCCAAGAGACCCCAGGACCCTCCCTCCCATGAGCAGTCCCGTATTCGTGGTCGACGACGACGACCTCGTCCTGAGCACCATCTCCACGCTGCTGGAGTCCTTCGGGATGGCGACCGAAAGCCTCCCCTCCGCCGAGGCCCTGCTCGAGCGGACCCCCCTGCCCGCGGGCAGCTGCGTGGTCACCGATGTGCGCATGCCCGGCATGAACGGGCTCAACCTGCTGGAGACCCTGCGCGAGCGCGGGGAGACCGCGCCGGTGGTGGTGCTGACCGCCCACGCGGATGTGGACATCGCGGTGGCCGCCTTCCGCAAGGGCGCGGACGACTTCCTGACCAAGCCCTTCAGCAACACCGAGCTGGTGGAGATCGTCCAGCGCGCCCTGCGCCGCGCCGGCGAGCGGGCGGAGCGGACCCGGACCGCGGAGACGGCGCGCGCGCGCCTCTCCGGCCTGTCGCAGCGGGAGCTGGAGGTGGCGCGCCTGCTGGTGCAGGGGCGCAGCAACAAGGCGGCGGCGCTGGAGCTGGGCATCAGCTACCGCACGGTGGAGCATCACCGCCGTCACGTCATGGAAAAGACGGAATGCGCCTCGCTCGTCGAGCTGGACGCGCTGCTGCGCCAGGCGGGCGAGGGCGGCGCGGCGGAGGGCTGACCTGCGCAGGCGTGACCTGCGCGGCCGCGAGTCGTTCCGCGCCCGGCGCTCCCCGGCCGCCGGGCGCGGAAC
>JBNJGE010000064.1:0-16163 GCA_051747505.1 Pseudomonadota bacterium
TTGCGATACGCATACCGCCCCGTCTGGTCGATCGAGGAATAGACCGTGTCCGGGTGATACGCCTCCATGAAGGCGCAGGGGCCGTAGTCGATCGTCTCGCAGGCCAGGCTCATGTTGTCGGTGTTCATCACCCCGTGGATGAAGCCCAGCCCCATCCACTGCGCCACCAGCCGCGCCTGCCCCTCCACGACCGCCTCCAGCAGCCCCAGCGCCGGCTTCTCGGCCTCCAGCGCCTGCGGGTGATGCCGCCGCGCGACATACTCCGCCAGCGCCCGCAGCGCCTCCACATCCTGCCGCGCATAGAAATACTGGAAGGTGCCGACCCGCACATGCCCCCGCGCCACGCGCGTCAGCACCGCGCCGGGCAGCCGGTCCTCCCGCATCACCGCCTCGCCCGTCAGCACGGCCGCGAGCGCCCGGGTGGTCGGAACCCCCATCGCCGCCATGCCTTCGGAGACCAGATACTCCCGCAGCACCGGCCCCAGCGCCGCGCGCCCGTCCCCCCCGCGGGAGAACGGCGTGCGCCCCGCCCCCTTCAGCTGCAGATCGAAGCGAACCCCGTCCGGCGCCACCACCTCGCCGATCAGCACGGCCCGCCCGTCGCCCAGCTGCGGAACCCAGCCCCCGAACTGGTGCCCCGCATAGGCCATCGCCAGCGGCTCCGCCCCCTCCGGCAGCTCGCGGCCCGACAGCAGCCCCAGCCCGCCTTCCCCGCGCAGATACGCCTCGTCCAGCCCCAGCCGCTCCGCCAGCGGCAGGTTCAGCGCCAGCAGCCGCGGCGCCGGAAACCTCTCCGGGTCCTGTCGCGCATAGAACCGCTCCGGCAGCCGGGCGTAGCTGTTGTCGAAGCGGATTGGCGTCGCGGCGGTCGCGTCCATGTCCATCGCGGACCTCTCGGGGCGGTTGCAGAGGGCTGCCCTGCCAGATTGGGCCCGCCCGCCCCCCTGTCAACGCGCCCCCCGCCTTGATCCGCCCCGCGATCGCCGCATCTCCCCCGCCAGCCCAACGCGCAGCCGGGAGCCGCCGATGACCCTCCTCGCCCTCTACCTCTCCACCCTGGCGGTGTTCCTGCTGCTCGACGTCGTCATGCTGCGCCTCCACATGACGCCGCTGTTCGAGCGCCACATCGGCGACATCATGCTCGCCGAGCCCAAGATGGCCGTCGCCGGCGCCTTCTACGCCGTCTACGTCGCCGGCGCCCTCTGGTTCGCCTCCTGGCCCGCCCTTTCCCCCCAGGGCGGCGGCTGGAGCGCCGCGTCCCTCAACGGCGCCCTTCTCGGCCTGCTCGCCTATGGCTGCTACGAGAGCGTGAACATGGCCACCCTCAAGGGCTGGAGCTGGCAGATGGTGATCACCGACACGATCTGGGGCATGGTCATCACCGGCGCCTCCGCCGCCGCCGGCGTCCTGATCGTCGAGGCCCTCGGCCTCTCCCGCCCCTGACCCCCCTTGCCTCGCCCCGTCCCGCGCGCGACCCCTTCCCCATGACCCCCGCGCTCGAGATCGAGGCCCTTCGCAAGACCTACCCCACCCCCCAGGGCCCGCTGGAGGTCCTGCGCGGCGTCTCCCTGACCCTCGCCCGGGGCGAAAGCCTCGCCCTGACCGGCGACTCCGGATCGGGCAAGAGCACGCTCCTGCACCTCGCCGCCGCCCTCGACGCCCCCGACGCGGGCGAGATCCGCGTCGCCGGCCAGCCCCTCTCGGGCCTCGACGACCGCGGCCGCGCCGCCCTGCGCCGGACCCGCATCGGCCTCGTCTTCCAGCAGTTCAACCTCATCCCCAGCCTGCCCGTGGCCGACAACCTCGCCTTCCAGGCCCGCCTCGCCGACCGCGAGGACCCCGCCTGGACCGCCGAGCTCACCCGGCGCCTCGGCCTCGAGGGGCTGGAGGACCGCTACCCCGAGCAGCTCTCCGGCGGTCAGCAGCAGCGCGTCGCCGTCGGCCGCGCGCTGGCCCCCCGCCCGCCGCTGCTCCTCGCCGACGAGCCCACCGGCGCCCTCGACGAGGACACCTCCGCCGAGGTCATGGCCCTGATCCGCGGCCTCACCGCCGAGGCCGGCTGCGCCCTGCTGATGGTCACCCACTCCCGCAGCCTCGCGGCGACGCTGGACCGCCAGGCCCATCTCCACGCCGGCCGCCTGGAATGAGCGCCCTCTCCCTCCGCGCCCGCCTCTGGGTCCTGCGCGCCATCCTCAGCCACTGGCGCCGCCGCCCCCTGCAGCTCGCCGCCCTGCTGGTCGGCCTCGCCGCCGCCACCGCGCTCTGGTCGGGCGTCCAGGCCCTCAACGCCCAGGCCCGCGCCGCCTACGCCCAGGCCGCCCAGGCCTTCTCCGGCGCCTCGCTGGACGCCCTCGTCGCCGGCGACGGCGGCCCGGTCCCGCAACAGGCCTTCCCCCGCCTCCGCCGCGCCGGCTGGAATGTCAGCCCCGTTGTCGAAACCGAGGTCACGCTGGCCGGCGACCGCCTCCGCCTCACCGGCGTCGAGCCCGTCACCCTCCCCGCCGAGGCCGGCCTCGCCCTCTTCGGCCCCGAGAGCGGGGAGACCGAGGGCGCCCTCACCTACCCCGACTTCGCCCTGCCCCCCGGCCGCACCCTCATCGCCCCCGCCACCCTCCGCGCCCTCGGCCTCTCCGAGGGCGCCCGCCCGGAGATCGCCGGCCGCCCCATCCCTCCGCTGACCCCCTCCGGGGCCGCCGCCCCCGGAACCCTCGTCATGGATATCGGCTTCGCCCAGCCCCTCGCCGGCCTGCAGGGCGAGGTCTCACGCCTCCTCCTCGGCGCCCCAACCGGCCGCGAGCAGCCGCTCTCACAGGTCGCCCCCGAGCTCCGCCGCCAGCCCGGCGCCCCCCGCGCCGACCCCGCGCGGCTGGCCGACAGCTTCCACCTCAACCTCACCGCCTTCGGCGGCCTCTCCTTCGTCGTCGGCCTGTTCATCGTCCACGGCGCCGCGGGCCTCGCCTTCGAGCAGCGCCGCCCCGTCTTCCGCACCCTGCGCGCCTGCGGAGTCTCCGCCCGCGGCCTCGCCATCGCCCTTCTGATCGAACTGGTCGCCCTCGCCCTCCTCGCCGGCGCCGTCGGCGTCGCCTGCGGCTACGTCGTCGCCGGCGCCCTTCTGCCGGACGTCGCCGCCAGCCTTCGCGGCCTCTACGGCGCCCGCGTCCCCGGCGCCCTCTCCCTCTCGCCCTGGTGGTGGGCCGCCGGGCTGGGCATGAGCCTGCTGGGCGCCGCCGTCGCCTCCGCCGCCGCCATCGCCCGCGCCGCCCGCCTGCCGGTGCTCGACTCCGCCCGCCCCGAGGCCTGGCGCGCCGCCCAGTCCCGCACGCTCCGCCGCCAGGCCCTCGCCGCCGCCGCCCTCGCCGCCACGGCCCTCCTGCTCGCCGCCTTCGGGCAGGGCCTGATCGCCGGCTTCGCCCTCATGGGCGCCATCCTCGCCGCCGCCGCCCTCGCGCTCCCCCCCATCCTCGGCGCCGTCCTCTCCCGCGCCTCGCGCGCCGCCCGCCGCCCCCTCTGGCGCTGGGCCTTCGCCGACGGGCGCCAGCAGCTCTCCGGCCTGTCCCTGGCCCTCATGGCCCTGCTGCTGGCGCTGGCGGTCAATATCGGCGTCGGGACCATGGTGGACGGCTTCCGCCGGACCTTCACTGACTGGCTGGAGGACCGCCTCGCCGCCGACATCTATGTCCGCGCCCCCGAGGGCGGCCGCGACGCCCTCGTCGCCTGGCTGGACGCCCGCCCCGACGTGACCGCCGCCTTCGAGGAATCCGAGGTCGAGGCCCCCGTCGGCGGCTGGCCCACCGAGATTCAGGGCTTCCAGGACGCCTCCCTCTACCGCGACCGCTGGCCCCTGCTCGCCGCCGGCCCCGACGCCTGGGACCGCATCGCCGCCGGCGAGGCCGCGATGGTCTCCGAACAGCTCGCCCGCCGTCTCGACCTCTGGACCGGCGATGCCGTCACCCTCCCCACTCCCGCCGGCCCCTGGCGCCTCCGCATCGCCGCCATCCACGCCGACTACGGCAACCCCAAGGGCCAGGTCCGCGTGAACCTCGCCGCCCTCCTCGCCCACCTCCCGGACGCCGAGCGCGGCCGCTTCGCCGTCATGGCCGAGGACCCCGACGCCCTCCTGACCGCCCTCCGCGCCCCCGCGGGCCCGCCGATCTCCCAGGCGATCGACCAGCGCGCCCTGCGCGCCGTCTCCACCTCGATCTTCGAGCGCACCTTCGCCGTCACCGGCGCCCTGAACGCCCTCACCCTCGGCGTCGCCGGCATCGCCCTGCTCACCTCCCTGATGACCCTGTCGGCCGCCCGCCTCCCCCAGCTCGCCCCTCTCTGGGCCATGGGCGTGCCCCGCGCCCGCCTCGCCCGGCTGGAGCTCGCCAAGACCCTCGGCCTCGCCCTGATGACCGCCCTGCTCGCCATCCCCCTCGGCGTCGCCCTCGCCTGGGCCCTCGTCGCCGTGGTCAACGTGGAGGCCTTCGGCTGGCGCCTCCCCCTCCACCTCTTCCCCGCCCAGTGGGCCCGCCTCACCGCCCTCGCCCTGCTCGCCTCGGCGCTCGCCGCGGCCATCCCCCTCGCCCGCCTCGCCCGCACGCCCCCCGCCCGCCTCACGCAGGTCTTCGCCAATGAGCGCTAGACGCCTCCTCGCCGCCCTCGCCCTGCTCCTCGCCCCCCTCCCGGCCGCCGCCCAGGGCTACGCCGGCCTGGGCTCGGAGGCCGGCGACTACGCCCCCGTCACCCCCGGCCGCGCCGTCGCCTTCCCCGCCGACCACGCCCCCCACCCCCGCCATCGGATCGAGTGGTGGTACGTCACCGCCAACCTCGAGACCCCCTCCGGCCGCCCCCTCGGCGCCCAGTGGACCCTCTTCCGCCAGGCCGTCGCCCCCGACGGCCCCGCCTCCGGCTGGCACGCCCCCCAAGTCTGGATGGCCCACGCCGCCGTCACCACCGCCGACCGGCACCTGAGCGCGGAGAAATTCGCCCGCGGCGGCGTCGGCCAGGCCGGCGCCGAAATCGGCCCCTTCCGCGCCTGGATCGACGACTGGCGCCTCGCCAGCCTCTCCGCCCCCTTCTCCCCCCTGCGCCTTCAGGCCGCCGGCGACGCCTTCGCCTACGACCTGCGCCTCCAGGCCCAAGGCCCCCTCGTCCTCCAGGGCGACGACGGCTATTCGCGCAAATCCGAGGGCGCGCAGGCCTCCTACTATTACAGCCAGCCCTTCTTCACGGTCTCCGGCGAGGTCCGCCTCGGCGACGAGACCCTCGACGTCACCGGCCGCGCCTGGCTCGACCGCGAATGGAGCTCCCAGCCGCTGGAGCCGGACCAGGAGGGCTGGGACTGGTTCTCCCTCCACCTCCCCGGCGGCGAGAAGCTCATGCTCTACCGCATGCGCCGAAAGGACGGCGACCACCACCACGCCTCCAGCTGGATCGGCCCCGACGGCGCCGTGCAGACCCTCGGCGACGGGGACGTCGAGATGCACCCGCTGGAGACCGCGCAGGTCGCCGGCCGCGAGGTCCCCGTCGCCTGGGAGATCGCCGTGCCGGCGAAGTCCATGCGTATTCGCACGCACCCCCTCAACCCCCGCTCCTGGATGGACATGGCCTTCCCGTATTGGGAAGGTCCGGTCCGGTTCTCCGGGACTCACGACGGAGTCGGCTACCTGGAGATGACCGGATACTGACCCGCGAGGGGTTGCAGCCCGCCACCCGGCGCCTCATCAAGGTTTCCGAAACGGAAACAGGCGAGGGGCGGAGCGAATCCGGCCCTGCGCGCAAGGGAGGGTGCCGCCGCATGACCGACGCCATCATCATGGCCGCCCCCAACGGCGCGCGCCGCATGCCCGCCGACCACCCCGCCATGCCGATCACGCCCGAGGCCACCGCCGCCGAGGCCGCCCGCTGCCGCGCCGCCGGCGCCGCGCTCCTGCACCTGCATGTGCGCGAGCCCGACGGCCGCCACTCCCTCGACCCCGGGCGCTACCGCGAAGCCATGGCGGCGGTCTCCGAGGCCGCCCCCGACATGCTGATCCAGATCACCACCGAGGCCGCCGGCCGCTACGGCCCTGCCGAGCAGGCCGCCACCCTGCGCGCCGTCGCCCCCCGCGCCGCCTCCGTCGCCCTGCGCGAGATGGTCCCCGACCGGGAATCCGAGCCCGACGCCGCCCGCCTCTACGCCTGGGCGGCGGAGACGCGGACCCACATCCAGCACATCGTCTATGCGCCCGAGGAGCTCGCCCGCTTGGCCATCCTTCAGCGCGCCGGCGTCATCCCGGCCGGCCGCCAGGCGGTGATCTTCGTCCTCGGCGCCTATTCCCCGCCCCGCGCGGGACGCCCGGAGGAGGCCGCCGCCTTCCTCTCCGCCGCCGCCGAGGCGGGGCTGGAGCTGGACTGCGCGCTCTGCGCCTTCGGCCGCGACGAGCACGCCTGCGTCGCCGAGGCCCTGCGCCTGGGCTGCCACGCCCGCGTGGGGTTCGAGAACAACCTCGCGCTCCCCGACGGCGCGTCCGCCGCAGGCACGCACGACCTCGTCGCCCTGGCCGCCAACGCCGCCGCCGAACTCGGCCGCGGCCCCGCCGACCCCGCCGCCGCCGCCCGCATCCTCGGCCTGCGCCCGGAGTGAGCCTTCAGAACTTCGTGCGCAGGAACACCCGCTCGGGCAGGTTGCGGATCACCGCCATCACCCCCCGCCACTTCCAGTGCACCACCACCGGCCTGCGCCGGTCGAGCCCGCGCAGGATCAGCCGCGCCTGATCCTCCGCGCTCAGCGTCAGCGGCCCCGGCAGGTCCATCCCCTCCGTCATCCGCGTCGCCACGAAGCCCGGCTTGACCGTCATCACCAGCAGGTTGCCCCCGGCATAGCGCTGCCGCAGCCCCGAGAGCATCGTCTCGAACCCCGCCTTGGCCGCCCCGTACCAGTAGTTGCGCGCCCGCCCCCGGTCCCCGGCGACGGAGCCGATCCCGACGACCGCGGTCTCGCCGGGCAGCCTCACCAGCCGCGCCGCCGCCGCCTCCAGCGCCACCGCCGGGCCCGTGAAATTGGCGGTCACGACCTCCGCGATCCGCTCCGGGTCGTCCTGCGTCGCCTCCTGGTCCCCCAGCAGCCCCACCGCGCTGACCACCACGCCCGGCATCTCGGGCAGCGAGTCGAGGAACCCCGCCGCCGCCCACAGATCGGCCGCGTCGAAGCGATGCACGCTCGCCTCCACCCCGTGGCGCAGCGCAATGTCGCCCGCCTCCGCCTCCAGCTTCGCCGGCTCGCGCCCCGCCAGGTACACCGGCCGCCCGCGCGCAGCCAGCAGATGCGCCAGCGCCAGCCCGATATCCGAGCCCGCCCCCAGGATCAGCGCCGGCCGGCGCGCGGCATCCTCCGTCAAAGCGACAACCTCCTCGACATCGCGGTGGCGAAGGCCCGCTCGCGCGCCTCCGCCGCCCGGAAGGCGGCCGCGCGCGGCTCCATCGCCTCGAACTCCCCGCGCCTCATCAGCGCGTCCTTGGCCAGATACAGCCGTCCGCCATGCTCCGCCGCCAGCCCGTGCAGCCGGTGCACCAGCGCCAGCGCCCGCGGCGTGGCCGGAAAGTCCAGCGCCAGCGTCCATCCTTCCCGCGGGAAGGACAGCGAAGCCGCCCCCTGCGCCCCCGCCCCCAGCTTCTTGAGCACCGCCAAAAACGAGCCCTGCCCCGCGCCCGAGACCGCCTCCAGCATCGCCCGCAGCCCCTGCTCGGCCTCCCCGGGCGGCAGCACGCACTGGAACTGCACGAAGCCCCGCCGCCCGTAGATCCGGTTCCAGCCCAGCACCGCGTCCAGCGGATGGAAGAACGACGCCCAGTCGGCGAGCGTCTCCCCCCGCCCCGCGCGCCGCGCCCCCGCCCAGGCATAGAGGCGGTTGAACGCCCCCACCGTCAGCCCGTTCAGCGCCCAGCCCGGCACTAGGTCCGGCACGGGGCCGAGCCGCCGCGCCGCGGGGCCCAGCGCCCAGCGGTCCCGCCATTCCCGCGGCGTCAGCGCCTCCGCCTCCGCATGCTCGCCCTGGTGCGCCAGCCCGCGCCCCAGCGCCCCGCCCTTCGCCAGGCAGTCGATCCAGCCCACCGTGTAGGTGGCGTCCGAGGCGTCCTCGATCGCCGCCATCAGCGCCTCCAGATCCGCCGCCGCGACGGTCCTCTGGCGCATCCAGCCCGTCTCCACCGGCCGCAGCCGCAGGGCCGCGCGCAGGATCAGCCCCGTCAGGCCCATGCCCCCGCAGGTCGCCTCGAACTCCGGCTCGCCAGGATGCAGCCGGCGCGCGCGCCCATCGGCGCCCATCACCTCCACCCATTCCAGGTGGTCCGCGAAGCCCCCGCCCCGCGGCGGCGGCGTGTGATGGTTCTTGCCGTGCACATCGGCCGCGATCATCCCGCCCAGCGTGACGAACCGCGTCCCCGGAACCACCGCCGGGAACCAGCCGCGCGGCAGCATCGCCGTCTCGATGTCCTCCAGCCGCGCCCCCGCCTCGGCGACCAGCACGCCGCGTTCCGCGTCGAAGGCCAGCAGCCGCGCCATGCGCGCCGTGGACAGCGCCAGCCCGTTGGGCGGGGGCAGCGCCGCGTCGCCATAGGCGCGCCCGGCGCCGCGCGGCGCCACGTCCACGCCCCGCTCGGCCAGCAGCGCGGCCGCCTCGCCCTCATCCCCCGGCGCCGCCAGCCGGGCCGGAGAGACCGGCCGCCGCCCCCAGCCCGACAACGGCCGGGGGGGCCCCACCGCCGGCGCCCGCGGCGTCCGCGCGGCGCCGGGAAAGGGGATCGGCGCCTCCGCCCCGCTCATCGCCCCGCCTCCCCGGGGGTGAAGACCAGCCGCCGGTCCAGCCGGTACTTCGACAGATAGCCCACTGCCAGCCCCAGCACCGCCCCCGCCTCCCGCGCGAATTCCGTGCCCCATATCGCCCAGGCCCCCGCCTCGGTCCCCCAGAAGATCGCCGTCGTCACCACGCCCGTCGCCGTATAGCGGGAGAACCGCCGCGCATGCGCCCGCGCGCCCCCGCTGCGGTCGTGGAAGATCCAGCGCTTGTCCAGCAGGTACTTCACCACCAGCCCCGCGCCGGTGCCCGCCGCGATCGCCAGCCCCAGCCCGGTCGGCTCCCCGACATCCTCGCGCCAGCCCGCCTGCAGCAGCGCCAGCACGTCGTCCAGGATCCAGTCCACGACCTCGGGGGCCCAGCCCAGCGCGACCATCTCCCCCTGCTTCAGCGCCGCGAGCACCAGCCGCTGCGCCGCCAGGTTGCAGGCCACCGCCACCGCGGCGAAAACCGCGTAGCGCAACGCGATCTCGCGCGTCGACAGCGGCCGCGCCGCCGTCCCGGCCGCGGCGCGCAGATCGGCCCTGCCGGTCAGCGCCTCCGGCCTGCGGCTCTTCATGCGTTCGCCTCCCGCCCGCTCACACGAAGGTCGCCGCCAGGCCCACGCCAACGACCCCCGCCCCGCACAGCAGCGAGATCGGGTCCCTGACCGCGAACAGCACCGGATCGTCGTCCATCTCGCCCCGATGGGCGATCATCACCATGCGCGATATCCAGTAGAGCAGGATCGGCGGCGTTCCCCAAAGGATCAGCGGCGACTCATAGAGATCCCGCACCGAAGGCGAATAGATGTAGAGCGCCAGGATCAGCACCGCCGTGTAGCCCGCCGCCACCGCCATCATCGTCACCACCGGCAGGTCCGAGGCCAGATAGGCCCGCCCCGAGCTCGCCGTGCGCCCGTTGCGCGCCAGGTCCACCAGCTCCGTCTGCCGCTTCATCGCCGCCAGCGCCAGGAACAGGAAGGTCGAAAGCGCCAGCATCCAGGGCGACAGGTCCATGTCCGCGGCCACCGTCCCCGCGATCACCCGCAGGGTGTAGAGCCCCGCCAGCAGGCAGACATCGATCACCAGCTCCCGCTTCAGGGCCAGCGAATAGAGCGTCGTGGCGCCGAAATAGAGCGTCAGCACCCCGAAGAACAGCGGCGAGACCGCCGTCCCCAGCGCGAAGCCCGCCGCCAGCAGCGCGCCGGCCATCGCCACCCCGTGCAGCGCCGGAACCGCGCCGGAGGCGAAGGGCCGCTCGCGCTTGCGCGGATGCGACCGGTCCGCGTCCAGGTCCAGCAGATCGTTGAGGCAATAGACCGAGGAGGCCGTCAGCGAGAAGGCGACGAAGGCCATGACCGCCGCCGCCCATTCCTCCGGCCCCGCCCGGTGGCCGGCCATCAGCGGCAGGAAGATCAGCAGGTTCTTCAGCCACTGATGCGGCCGCAGCGCCTTCAGATACGGCCGGATGCGCCGCCGGTCCTCCTCCAGCCGCAGCGGCTCGGGCGCCCCGGCCTCGCGCGCCTGCCGCTCGGCCCGCCGGGCGGTCTCGGCGTCCGTCCCGGCCAGCACCGCGCGCCGCGCCTTCGCCCAGACCTCGAGATCGCGGCGATGGTCCCCGACATAGTCGAAGCCGCCCTCCCCGAAGCGGCGCACCAGGAATTCCGCCTTGGCCCGCCCGCCCAGATTGGTCTCCCCGTCCGAGCCATGGACCGCGTCGAACAGCCCCAGATGCGCGCCCACCGCCTCGGCCACCCGCCGGTCGGCGGCGCTGACCAGCTCCACCCGCCGCCCCTCGGCGCGGGCCTCACGCACCAGCTCCAGCACGCTCTCACGATAGGGCAGCGCGGCGGGGTCGGGCAGGGCTGTGTCCGCAATCGCCGACTTGACCGCCGCCTTGCCCCGCGGCGCCGCGCCCAGCGCCGCGGCCAGCCCCCGGCCGCCCAGAGAGAACAGCGCCAGCACGCTCTCGTGCAGCGTGTCCGCCCGCGTCAGCGTCCCGTCGAGATCGACGACCAGCGGCGGCGCGGTCACGGCGGACGCGGCCGCGCCCGCCGGCGCCCCGTCGCTCACCTCGCCGCCATCCTCCGCCATCACGCGTCATACCTCCGGCAGAAACAGAACCCCTGCGCCGCCCTCGCGCCGCGGCGCCACTATGCCGCGATCGCGCCGCGCGCGCGACCCCTCCGTTCCCCCCCCGCGCTCCCCTGCGTCCGACCGTCCGCTTGCAGGCGGCCTCGCCGCACATACATTCAATCAGTCGAATACGATCCCGACGCCGAAGGAGGCGACCATGAGCATCCAGCAGGCCGCCGCGCCCAGCCGCCTGGCGAACTTCCCGGTCACCTTCTTCGCCGTGATCATGGGCCTTCTGGGCCTCGCCCTCGCCCTGCACGGGGCCGCGCCGCGCCTGTCCTGGGCCGGCCCCGCCTCCGATGCGGCGCTCGGCGCCAGCCTCGCCGCCATCGCCGGCCTCGGCGCCCTCTACATCGCCAAGTGGCTCCGCCACCCCGCCGAGGCGCGGGCCGAATGGCATCACCCGGTCAGGATCGCCTTCTTCCCCGCCATCTCCATCTCCGCCCTGCTGCTGGCCACCGCGCTGGCCCCCCGCGCGCCGGAGATCGCCCGCCCCCTCTGGCTCGCCGGCGCCCTCGCCCAGGGCGCGCTCACCCTCGCCGTCGTCTCCAGCTGGATCGGCGCCCGCGCCTTCCAGCACGGCCACCTGACGCCGGCCTGGTTCATCCCGGCCGTGGGCAACGTCGTCGCCCCCGTCGCGGGCGCCTCGCTGGGTTTCGTCGAGCTCTCCTGGCTGTTCTTCTCCGCCGGGCTGGTGTTCTGGCTGGTCCTGCTCACCCTCGTGGTCAACCGCCTGATATTCCACGATCCCCTGCCCGCGCGCCTGTTCCCCACGCTGGTCATCCTCATCGCGCCCCCCGCGGTCGCCTTCCTCGCCTGGCTGCAGCTCGCCGGCCGGATCGACCCCTTCGCGCGCATCCTGCTCAACACCGCCTACGTCTTCGCCGCCATCGTCGCCCTCCAGGCGCCGCGGCTCGCCCGCCTTCCCTTCGCGCTCTCCTTCTGGGCGCTCTCCTTCCCCGTGGCGGCGCTGACGCTGGCCTCCCTGCGCTACGGCGCGCTGGCCGCCTCCCCCGTCCACGAAGGGATCGGCCTCGCCCTTCTGGGCGTTCTGATCCTGACGGTCGCCGGCCTCGCCCTGCGCACCGTCCAGGCCATCCTGCGCGGCGAGATCTGCCGCCCCGAGTGACCACGACCCTCAAGGGAGATCCGAGATGAAACGCCTTCTGACCGCTTTCACCGCCGCGGCCGCGCTCCTGGCCGCCGCCCCCGCCGCCCAGGCCGACAGCCACGGGGGGGAGAAGAAGCCGCTTGTCACCATCCTCACGGCGCCCGAGGCCCAGACCCAGCTCATGGCCATGGTCCTGACCATGCAGGCCGCCCAGCAGGGGGCCACGCCCCACATCATGCTCTGCGGCCCGGCCGGGGACATCGCGCTCAAGGAGGCGCCCGAGTCCGCCACCGCCCCCCAGCCCCCCAAGGGCATGAGCCCCCAGGGCCTGATGAAGAAGATCATGGAGATGCCCGGCGCGAAGGTGGAGGTCTGCGCCATCTACCTGCCCGGCAAGGACGCCGACGCCTCCGTCCTGCTCGATGGCGTCACCGCCGCCCAGCCCGGCCCGATGGCGGAGGCCATCATGGCCGAGGACGCCCGCCTGCTCACCTTCTGATCCGCGCGCGAGGCCCCGGCGCTCAGCCCCGGGGCCTCATTCCCGCCGTTCGACCGGCATCGCCACCTCGTTGCGCCGGCTCCAGGGCAGCCGCCAGGGCGGATCGTAGTAGTAGCGCGCCGCCGGCCCGGCGGCCTCCCACTCCGACGCCGCCACCGCCTCCCTCAGCCGCCCCTCCCGCGTGCGCGCCCGCGATTCCAGCGGCAGCCCCGAGTAGCGCAGCGCCGCCTCCGTCCGCGGCGCATAGGCCACCAGCCGCACCCGCGCATCCGTCGGATCCGGCGCGCTCTCCATGTCGTATTTCGCCGGCAGGAAGAAGCGCAGCCGCACCCCCTCCCCCTCGGCCTGCGCCGTCTCCACCGGCGCGGTCATGGCGATCTCGGCGCCCTGCGCCTCCTCCACCGGCGCCGTCATCGCGATCTCCCCGCCCCCCTCGTTGGCGCCGGAGATGTAGTCGAACAGCCGCCGGAAGGCGCTCGAGGCCCCCTCCGCCACCGTCTCCGCCGCCACCCGCGGCCCGTAGCGGCGGATCTCGATGTCCTCGCCCAGCCGCGCGACGACCTCGTAGTCCGGCGTCTCGACATCCTCGGCCATCACGGGCGCTCCTCCCCCCGCCAGCGCGAGGGTCAGGATCAGGGCGGGTATGCTCAGCCATCTCATGCCCGCTGATATGGGGCCGCCCCGCGCCGCGGCGAGGGCGGCGGCGCGCCGCGCCCCCCCGGGGAGGCTAGCGCTCGATGCGCCGCCCCGTGCCGGCGTCGAACAGATGCACCCCGCCCGGCTCCGGCGCCAGATGCAGCGTCTCCCCGGGGGAGGGAGCCTCGCGCCCCGACAGCACGGCGATCACCTCCTCCCCCGACTCCGCCAGCGTCCCGTGGATGTTGGCCGAGGCGCCCAGCTGCTCGACCACCCGCACATCCATCGTCAGCGGCCCGTCCTGCGCCTCGTGAAGCGCCTCGGGCCGGACGCCGATCGTCACCTTTCCCTCCGGCGCCGCCCGCCCGCACAGCAGCGCGCCCGAGGCCAGCCGCACCCCCTCCGGCCCCGCATGCCCGGCCAGGAAGTTCATCGGCGGCGAGCCGATGAAGCCGGCCACGAACACGCTCGCCGGCCGCTCGTAGATCTCCAGCGGCGGCCCCACCTGCTCCAGCCGCCCGCCATTGAGCACCACCAGCCGGTCGGCCAGCGTCATCGCCTCCAGCTGGTCATGCGTGACATAGATCGAGGTCGTCCCCAGCCGCTGCTGCAGGTCGCGGATCTCCACCCGCGTCTTCATCCGCAGCTTGGCGTCGAGGTTGGACAGCGGCTCGTCGAACAGGAAGGCCTGCGGGTGACGCACGATGGCCCGGCCCATCGCCACGCGCTGGCGCTGCCCGCCCGAAAGCTGGCGCGGCCTGCGGTCGAGGAAATCCGACAGCCCCAGGATCGCCGCCGCCTCGTCCACCTGCCGGCGGATCTCGTCCCTTGCGACGCCGCGGTTCTTCAGGCCGTAGGCCATGTTGTCGTAGACCGACATGTGCGGGTAGAGCGCGTAGTTCTGGAACACCATGGCGATGTCGCGCTCCGCCGGCTCCAGGTCGTTGACCCTGCGCCCGCCGATATGGATCTCGCCCTCGGTGATCGTCTCCAGCCCCGCCACCATGCGCAGCAGCGTGGACTTGCCGCAGCCCGAGGGGCCGACCAGCACGCACAGCTCCCCGTCGGAGATGTCGAAATCGATTCCCGGGATCGCCTCGACGCCCCCGGGGTAGACCTTGCGCACGTTCCGGATCGCGATCTCTGCCATGCCCTACTTCTCGACCTCCACGAGCCCTCGCACGAACAGCTTCTGCATGCCGAGGATCACCACCACCGGCGGCAGCAGCGCCAGGATCGCCGTGGCCATGATCAGGTGCCACTGGGGCTGCTGCTCGCCGGCGTTCGCGAGCCGGTTAATCCCCATGACGATGGTGTAGTAGTCCTCGTCCGTGGTCACCAGCAGCGGCCACAGGTACTGGTTCCACCCGTAGATGAAGAGGATGACGAACAGCGCAGCCAGGTTGGTGCGCGACAGCGGCAGCAGGATGTCCTTGAAGAACTTCATCGGCCCCGCCCCGTCCATCCGCGCCGCCTCCGTCAGCTCGTCGGGCACCGTCATGAAGAACTGCCGGAACAGGAAGGTCGCGGTGGCCGAGGCGATCAGCGGGATCGACAGCCCCGCATAACTGTTCAGCATCCCCAGATTGGCCACCACCTCGAAGGTCGGCAGGATGCGCACCTCCACCGGCAGCATCAGCGTGATGAAGATCGTCCAGAAGGCCAGCACCCGGAACGGAAACCTGAAATAGACGATCGCGAAGGCCGAGAGCAGCGAGATCGCGATCTTGCCGATGGTGATCGACAGCGCCATCACCGTCGAGTTGAACAGCATCAGCCCGATCGGCGGCGCCCCCGCGGTGGACAGCCCCTCCCCCAGCACCGTCTCGTAATTGACCCAGAACTGGTCCCCGGGCAGCAGCGGCATCCCCCGCGCCACCTCCGTCCCCGTATGGGTGGAGGCGACGAAGGCCAGGTAGATCGGAAACACGAAGATCGCCGCGCCCAGGATCAGCGTGGCATGCTGGATGAAGGTCAGGACGGGGCGCCGCTCGATCATCAGTATTCCACCCGCCGCTCGAGATAGCGGAACTGGATCGCCGTCAGCGCGATCACGATCGCCATCAGGATCACCGACTGCGCCGCGGAGGAGCCGAGGTTCAGCCCCTCGAAGGCGTCGCTCCACACCTTGTAGACGAGGATCGTCGTGGCGTTCCCCGGCCCGCCGTTGGTTGTCGCGTGCACCACGCCGAAGGTCTCGAAGAAGGCGTAGACGACATTGACCACCACCAGGAAGAACACCGTGGGCGACAGAAGCGGAAGCTGGATGGTCAGGAACCGCTTCACCGGCCCCGCCCCGTCGATCGCCGCCGCCTCGGTCAGCGAGCGCGGGATCGCCTGCAGCCCGGCCAGGAAGAACAGGAAGTTGTAGCTCACCTGCCGCCAGGCGGAGGCGACGACGATCAGCGCCATCGCGTCATCCCCGTCCACATAGTGGTTCCAGTCATAGCCCAGGGCGTCCAGCGCATAGGCCGCGAGGCCGATGGTCGGGTTGAACAGGAACCACCACAGCACGCCCGCCACCGCCGGCGCCACCGCATAGGGCCAGACCAGCAGCGTGCGGTAGCTCATGGCCGCGCGGATCACCCGGTCCGCCATCACCGCCAGCACCAGCGCCACCCCCATGGACAGCCCGGCGACCAGCGCGCTGAACACGATCGTGGTCCAGAAGCTCTGCAGATAGACCGCGTCGGCGAAGAGCCGGTCGAAATTCTCCAGCCCCACGAATTCGGTCTTCAGCCCGAAGGCGTCCTCGCGCAGCACCGACTGGTATATCGCCTGGCTCGCCGGCCACAGGAAGAACACGGCCGTGATCGCGATCTGCGGCGCGATCAGCGCATAGGGCAGCCAGCGGTGCCGGAAGGTCACTCTCTTGGTGCGCACGGGGCTCTCGCGTCTGTCGCGGCTGGGGCCCGGGGGCGGCGCGCGCCGCCCCCGGGCGGCGCCACACACGTTGGCGGGCGGGAACACGCGCAGCAGCA
>JBNJGE010000065.1:0-11046 GCA_051747505.1 Pseudomonadota bacterium
CGGGCGTGGCGGAGATGGCCGCGCGGGCGGCGCGGGACTGGCCGGTGGAGGCGCATGCGCTGGACCCGCGGGGCATGGCGCCCGCGCAGGCGGAGGCGCGCAAGTTCGCGGCCTTCGCGGCCTCGGACGCGGCGCTGGCGGCCTCGGGCACCGTGGCGCTGGAGCTGGCGGCGATGGGCGCGCCGCAGGTGATCGCCTACCGGGTCAACGCGCTGACGGCGATGATCGCGCGGCGGCTGATCCGGGTGGAGAGCGCGAACCTGGTCAACATCCTCACCGAATCGCGGGCCGTGCCGGAGTTCCTGCAGGAGCGGCTGGACCCGGAGACCGCGGCGCAGGCCGTGGTCGCCGCGCTGACCGACCCCGAGGCGCGCGCGGCGCAGCTGGCGGCGGCGGAGCGGGCGCTGGCGATGCTGGGGCGGGGCGGGGAGCCGGCCTCGGCGCGGGCCGCGCGCTCGGTGCTGGCGGCGGCGGAACGGGTCTGAGCGGGGGCGCGTTGAGTCGGTGAACGGCCGCCCTCCACGGCCCCGCGGGCCGCGGGAGAGCCGGAGGGCGGCGCAGGCGCCGCGGCCCGTTTCCCCCCGCGCGGCCCCACGGCGTCCCTGTTCGCAGCGGGGAAAGGAGGACGCCCATGACCGAGCCGCATGAGGGTCCGCACCGCAAGGACGACGTGCCCGAGGCCCTGCGCAACGAGAGCGAGCATCCCGACGAGCCGTATGACATCGGCGGGCCGGACGCGGAGCCGACCGGCGCCTGGCGGGTGCTGAGAAACTCTGTCTGGCTGGCGGTGATCGCGCTGGCCCTGGTCGGGGTCTGGCTGGTGGCCGCCTGACCGCGGGCGGCGCCGCCCCGCCCGGACCCGGGGGGCGGAAACGCGAAACGCCTCCCCCGGAGCGCCGGGGGAGGCGTCGTCATGTCCGGCGACGGGCGCCCGCGCTCAGCGCGCGTCCACGTCGAGGTAGTCGCGCTGGACGGGGCCGACATAGAGCTGGCGCGGGCGGCCGATGCGCGAGCCTTCCTCTACCATCTCCTTCCACTGGGAGATCCAGCCCACGGTGCGCGAGAGCGCGAAGAGGGCGGTGAACATGGAGGTGGGGAAGCCCATCGCCTCCAGGATGATGCCGGAGTAGAAATCGACGTTCGGGTAGAGCTTCTTCTCGACGAAATACTCGTCCTCGAGCGCGATGCGCTCCAGCTCCTTGGCGACCTTCAGGGTCTCGTTGTCCTCGATGCCTAGCAGGCCGAGCACCTCGTCGGCGCTTTCCTTCATCACCTTCGCGCGCGGGTCGAAGTTCTTGTAGACCCGGTGGCCGAAGCCCATCAGGCGGAAGGGATCGTTCGGGTCCTTCGCCTTCTCGATATAGGTCGGAATCTGGTCCACCGTCCCGATCTCGCGCAGCATCATCAGGCAGGCCTCGTTGGCGCCGCCATGCGCCGGGCCCCAGAGGCTCGCCACGCCCGCCGCGATGCAGGCGAAGGGGTTGGCGCCCGAGGAGCCGGCGAGCCGCACCGTCGAGGTGGAGGCGTTCTGCTCGTGATCCGCGTGCAGGGTGAAGATCCGGTCCATGGCCTTCGCCAGGATCGGATCGACCTCGTACTTCTCGGCCGGGACCGCGAAGCACATGTGCAGGAAGTTCTCCGCGTAGGAGAGATCGTTGCGCGGATAGATGAAGGGCTGGCCCATCGAGTACTTGAAGGCCCAGGCGACGATCGTGGGCAGCTTGGCGATCAGCCGGATGGTCGCCACCTCGCGCTGCCAGGGATCGGTGATGTCGGTGGAGTCGTGGTAGAAGGCCGACATCGCGCCGACGACGCCGCACACTATCGCCATCGGGTGGGCGTCGCGCCGGAAGCCGCGGTAGAAGTACTGCATCTGCTCATGCAGCATGGTGTGGCGCGTGACCCGGTTCTCGAAGTCCTCCATCTGCGCGCGGTTCGGCAGATCGCCGTAGAGAAGGAGGTAGCAGACCTCGAGATAGTGGGACTTCTCGGCGAGCTGGTCGATGGGGTAGCCGCGATAGAGCAGCTCGCCCTTCTCGCCGTTGATGAAGGTGATGGCCGACTCGCAGGACCCCGTCGAGGTGTAGCCCGGGTCGTAGGTGAAATGGCCCGTGGTCGCGTAGAGCTTGTTGATGTCGATCACCGACGGGCCCAGCGAGCCCTCGTAGATCGGGAACTCGTAGTTCTGGCCGTCGATGGTAAGCGTCGCGGTGCGTCCGGTGTCCTTGGGCAAGGTTCTCTCTCCCCCGTTGTGCGGGCGCGCGCCGCGCGCCGCCTTGAGACGGCGGCCGGGCCCCTGCGGCGCCGGCCGTGATGGCGGGGCCTCCGTCAGGCGGAGGCGTCATCCAGTCGCGCGAGGCTCTCTTCGCGGCCCAGCGTCTCCATCACGTCGAAGACGCCGGGGGAGACCGCCCGCCCGGTCAGCGCGGCCCGCAGCGGCTGGGCCACCTTGCCGAGCTTCAGGCCCTCGGACTCCGCGAAAGCCCGCACCGCGCCTTCCAGCGCTTCGCTGGTCCACTCGTTATGGTTCCGCAGTTGCGAAGTCAATCTCGCCAGCGTCTGCGGCGTCTCTCCCGAGAGGAGTTTGGCGGCCTTCTCATCGGGTTGCAGGGGGCGGTCGGCGAGGAGGTAGTGGGCGAGGTCCACGAGTTCGACCACGGTCTTCGCGCGTTCCTTGAGGCCGGGCATGGCCTGTTCCAGCAGGGCCATCCTGTCCGCGGGGGGGGCGGGTTCGCCGCGGGCCTCGAAGAGGTCCTGCACGGCCTGCACGAGGCGCGAGTCGGAGGCCGCGCGCATGTGCTGGCCGTTGAGATGCTCCAGCTTGGCGAAGTCGAAGCGGGCGGCGGCCTTGTTGACGCCGGGCAGGTCGAACCACTCCAGCGCCTGCTCGGTCGTGAAGAACTCGTCGTCGCCATGGGCCCAGCCGAGGCGGGCGAGGTAGTTGCGCAGGGCCTCGGGGAGGTAGCCCATCTCCCGGTAGGCCTCGACCCCCAGCGCCCCGTGGCGCTTGGAGAGCTTGGCGCCGTCCGGGC
The DNA here is from genome assembly GCA_051747505.1 of Pseudomonadota bacterium. GTDB lineage: Bacteria > Pseudomonadota > Alphaproteobacteria > Rhodobacterales > Rhodobacteraceae > Albimonas. Next base: position 3,033 of record JBNJGE010000065.1, read on the forward strand.
CGTGGATGAGGGGGATGTGGGCGAAGACGGGCGGGGCCCAGCCTAGCCCGCGGTAGATCAGGGCCTGCTTGGCGGCGTTGGTCAGGTGGTCGTCGCCGCGGATGACATGGGTGACGCCCATGTCGTGGTCGTCGGCCACCACGGCGAGCATGTAGGTCGGCGTGGCGTCGGAGCGCATGAGGATGAGGTCGTCCAGCGTCTCCGCCTGCCAGGTCACGCGGCCCTGGACCTCGTCCTCCACCGCGACCTCGCCCTCGCGCGGGGTCTTCAGGCGGATGACATGGGGCTGGTCGGGGTCGCCGTCGTCCCGGTCGCGCCAGGGGGAGAGGAAGCGGGGCGGGCGGCCCTCGGCCTTCGCCTGTTCGCGGGCGGCCTCGATCTCCTCTTTCGTGGACCAGCAGCGATAGGCGGCGCCGGCCTCGCGCAGGGCGCGGGCGACCTCCTTGTGACGCTCCAGCCGGGAGGCCTGGGAGACGGCCTCGCCGTCCCAGTCGAGGCCCAGCCAGGTCAGGCCGTCGAGGATGGCCTGCGTGGCCTCGGGGGTGGAGCGTTCGCGGTCGGTGTCCTCGATGCGCAGCAGGAACTTCCCGCCGCGGCCGCGGGCGTAGAGCCAGTTGAACAGCGCCGTGCGCGCGCCCCCGATATGGAGGAAGCCGGTGGGCGAGGGGGCGAAGCGGGTGACCACGGCGCCCGATTCGGGCGTCACGGAAGGGTCGTGCTTGTCGGGCATGCTGGATCGGAGTCCGATTTGGGATAATCTTGGCGACGTTATGGCAATGGCCCCTGTCGAGGACAACCCGTCCGGCGCCCGGGCGGGCCCGGGATTGCCGGAGCTCCGGCCCGGCCTGCGGGCGGCGTGGGCGCGGCTGGCGCAGGCGGAGCGGCGCCGGTCGGCGTGCTGGGCGCCGGCGCTGGCGGGGCTGGGCATCTGGCTCTACTTCGCGCTGCCGGTGGAGCCGACGGACTGGACGCTGGCCGTGGCGATGGCGCTGGCGGCGGCGGCGATCCCGGTCTTCGCGGCGCTGCGCCCGCCGCTGTCAGCGCTGTGGGCGGCGCTGGCGCTGGTCGCGGCGGGCTTCGCGGCGGCGGCGGGGTCGGCGCGGATGGCGGCGGCGCCGGTGCTGGCCGAGCCGATGGCCGCGACCGTGGAGGGGCGGGTGGCGGAGCTGTCGCGCTCGGCCACGGACCGGCGGCGGGCGGAGCTGGACGAGCTGGTGATCTACGGGCTGGCGCCGGACGAGACGCCGGCGCGGGTGCGGGTGACGCTGCTGGAGGGGGCGTTCGCCCGCGGGGTGCGCCCGGGCGAGCGCATCCGGGTCTTCGCGCGCCTGTCGCCCCCGGGCGGGCCGGTGGAGCCGGGGGGCTTCGACTTCCGCCGCCACGCCTGGTTCGAGCGGCTGGGCGGGGTGGGCTACGCGCTGGGCCCGGTCGTCGCGGCGCCGGAGATGGCGGGCGGCTCGGGCGGGATCGGGGCCTGGCTGGACCGCGCGCGGGGACGGATGACGGCCGGGATCCTGGAGGCGCTGCCGGGGCGGGAGGGGGCCTTCGCGGCCGCGATCCTGACCGGCAGCCGGGAGGCGGTGCGCGCGCCGGAGCTTCAGGCGCTGCGGGATTCCAACCTGGCGCATCTGCTTGCGATCTCGGGCCTGCACATGGGGCTGCTGGCGGCGCTGGTCTTCGCCGCGGCGCGCCTGGCGCTGGCGGCGGCCCCGGGGGCGGCGGTGCGGCTGCCGGCCAAGAAGGTGGCCGCGGGCGCGGCGCTGGCGGCGGCGGCGGCCTATCTGGCGCTGTCGGGGGCCTCGGTCGCCACGCAGCGGGCCTTCGTGATGGCGGCGGTGGCGCTGGGGGCGGTGCTGATCGACCGCCCGGCGGTGTCGATGCGCGCGCTGGCGGCGGCGGCGCTGATCGTGCTGGCGATCCGGCCGGAGAGCCTGCTGGGCGCGGGCTTCCAGATGTCCTTCGCCGCCGCCGCGGCGCTGGTGGCGGTCTATGAGGGGGTGCGGGACCGGGGATGGTTGCGACCGGGGCCCGGGGGCTGGGGGCGGCGCGTCGCCGTCTGGGCGGCGGCGCTGGCGCTGACCTCGCTGGTGGCGGGGCTGGCGACGGCGCCCTATGCGGCCGCGGCCTTCAACCGGGCGGCCAATTACGGGCTGCTGGCCAACCTGCTGGCGGCGCCGGTGATGGCCTTCTGGGTGGCGCCGATGGGGGCGCTGACGGGGCTGCTGGCGCCGCTGGGGCTGCACTGGGCGCCGCTGCAGGCGATGGGGGTGGGCATCTCGGCGATCCTGGAGATCGCCGAGTGGACGGCCGGCCTGCCCGGGGCGGTGCGCACCGTGGCGCAGCCGCCGGCGGGGGCCGTGGGGCTGATCACGCTGGGCGGGCTGTGGCTGGCGATCTGGCGCACGCGGCTGCGGCTGGCCGGCCTCGCGCCGCTGGCGCTGGGGGTCGCGGTCTGGGCGCAGGGGGCGGCGCGGCCGGAGGTGCTGATCGCCCCGGAGGCCCGCGTCATGGGGGCGCTGGGGCCCGAGGGGCGGGCGGCGGACCGCGCCCGGGGCGCCGGCTACGCGGTGGAGAGCTGGCTCGCCCATGACGGGGACCCGGCCGACCAGCGCGCGGCCGCCGCGCGGCCGGGGCTGGAGCGGGGCGAGGGCTGGAGCGCGGCCCTGCTGTCCAATGGCTGGCGCGTGGTCCGGCTGCACGGCCGGGACGCGGATGCGCGCCGGCTCTGCGCTCCGCGCACGGTGCTGGTGGCCTGGGAGGCGGCGGGGCCCCGGGCGGGGCCGTGCCTGCTGCTCGACCGGGCGCGGCTGAGCGAACTGGGGGCGGTGGCGATCTCGGCCCGGGCCGGTGCGGGGCGGGAGCGGGGCGGCGAGGCGGCGCAGGCGAGGTTGCGCATCCGGGGCGCGCTGCCGCCCGCGGCGGGGCGGCTCTGGGCCGGCGCCGGCCATGCGGACGCGGACGACGAGTAGGCGCCGCGGGCGAAGGCCGGATCAGGAGACGGGCGGGACGGCGCGCGCAGGGGGCCGTCCCGTGTGAGGGCGGGCGGTTGCGCCGCCTCGGGCTCAGTAGCTGCGGATGAGGCCGACGAGCTTGCCCTGGATGGCGACCTGTTCGGGGCGCAGGAGCCGGGTCTCGTAGGCGGGGTTGGCGGCCTCGAGCGCGATCATGCCGCCCTTGCGGCGCAGGCGCTTGAGGGTGGCCTCCTCGTCCTCGATCAGGGCCACGACGATGTCGCCGGTCTCGGCGCTGTCCTGGCGCTGGATGACCACGAGGTCGCCGTCGAGGATGCCGGCCTCGACCATCGAGTCGCCCTTCACCTCCAGCGCGTAGTGCTCCCGCCCCTGGCGGGCGAGGTCGCCGGGCACGCCGACCTCGCGCTCCCGGTTCTGGATGGCGGCGATGGGCGTGCCGGCGGCGATTCGGCCCATCAGCGGGACCGAGACGCTGTCGCCCGCCTCCGCCGAGGGCAGGGCGGGCGCGGCGGAGGCGCCGCCCTCGATCACCGTGGGCTCGAAGCCGGCGCCGGATTCTCCGCCCAGGCTCTCGGGCAGGCGCAGGATCTCGATGGCGCGGGCGCGGTGGGCGAGGCGGCGGATGAAGCCCCGCTCCTCCAGCGCGGTGATGAGGCGGTGGATGCCGGACTTGGAGCGCAGGTCCAGCGCCTCCTTCATCTCGTCAAAGGAGGGCGAGACGCCGTCGCGCTGCACGCGGTCATGGATGAAGCGCAGAAGATCGAGCTGCTTGCGCGTGAGCATGGTCGCCTCCCTCCTCGTTCCTCGCCGGCGGGCGGACTCGCCGGGCGCGGCCGTTCTCATCACGGCTTTGTGCTTGTTCTACATACGTTCGCGTTTTGTGTCAAGGCGTTCCCGCTCCGGATCAGAGGCGGATGACCTCGATCCACTCGCCGGCCGGCATGGCGGGGGCGTGCGGGGGCAGGACGGCCAGCGCGTCGGCACGGGCGAGGACGGAGAGGAGGCTGGAGTCCTGGCGGCTCTCCAGCGTCGCGGTCAGCTCGCCCGTTCCGTCGCCCGCCTCGCGCGAGAGGCGGGCGCGGGCGTAGTGCTCCCGCGGGCCGTTGGAGCCGACGGGGCCGGCCAGGCGGGCGCGCTCGCGCGGGAGGGGGCCGGCGGGGAGGCCGGTCAGGGCGTCCAGCGCGGGGCGGAGGAAGACATGGCCGCAGACCATGGCGGAGACCGGGTTGCCGGGCAGGCCGATCAGGGCGGTGTCCTTGAGGCGGCCGGAGAGCAGCGGCTTGCCGGGGCGCATGGCGATGCGGTGGAAGTGGAGCTCGAGGCCGGCCTCGCCGGCGGCCCGGGCCACAAGGTCCCTCTCGCCGACGGAGGCGCCGCCGAGGGTGACGATGAGGTCGGAGTCCGCGGCGGCCTCGAAGGCCTCGTGCAGGCTCTCGCGCGTGTCGCGGGCGATGGGGAGCAGGCGGGGCTCGGCGCCGTGGCGGGCGAGCAGGGCGTGCAGGCCGTATGTGTTGGAGCTGACGATCTGGTCGGGGCCGGGCGTGTCGCCGGGTTCGACCACTTCGTCGCCGGTGGCGATGAGGGCGACGACGGGTCTGCGGCGGACGGGGACCTGCGCGAGGTTCATGGCCGCGAGCAGGGCGACGTCCTGGGGGGTGAGGCGGCGGGGCGCCTCGAGCGGCTCGCCTTCGGAGAAATCCGTGCCGGCGGGGCGGATATGGGGGCCGGGGTCGGGGTGGGGGCCGACGCGGATGCGGGTCGCGTCGAGGCGCTCGGCGTCCTCCTGGATGAGGATACGGTCGGCGCCGGGGGGGACGGGGGCGCCGGTGAAGATGCGCACGGCTTCGCCGGGGGCGACCTCGCCCTGGTGGCGGCGGCCGGCCTGGGCCTCGCCGGTGACGCGGAGCTCGGCGCCGGGGCGGATATCGGCGTCGCGGACGGCGTAGCCATCCATGGCGGAGGCCGGGAAGGGGGGCTGGGTGCGCCGGGCGCGGACGGTCTCCGCCAGGACGCGGCCCTCGGCCTGGGTGAGGGGGACGGTTTCCGTCTCCGTGGGGGTCAGGGGGGCGAGGAGGCGGGTCAGCGCCTCGGCGACGGGCAGGAGGGGGGCGGTCACTCGGCCTCCCAGCGGCCGGACTTGCCGCCTTCCTTGAGGGTGACGCGGGTGTCGGTGAGCTTCATGCCCCGGTCCACGGCCTTGACCATGTCGTAGACGGTGAGCTGGGCGACGGAGACCGCCGTGAGGGCCTCCATCTCCACGCCGGTGCGGCCGGTGGTCTTCACGGTGGCCTCGATCTCCACGCGGTTCGTTTCGGGGTCGCACCACAGCTCCAGCTCGACCTTGGAGAGCGGGAGGGGGTGGCAGAGGGGGATGAGCTCGGCGGTCTTCTTCGCGCCCATGATGCCGGCGAGGCGGGCGACGGCGAGGACGTCGCCCTTGGCGGCCTGGCCCTCGCGGATCAGGGCGAGGGTGTCGGGGGACATCTCGACGGCGCCGCGGGCGGTGGCGGTGCGCGCGGTCTCGGCCTTGTCCGAGACGTCCACCATGCGGGCGTCGCCCTTGGCGTCGAAATGGGTCAGCGGCATGGTCACGGGCCCTGGGGCGGAAGGGGATCGGCGAGCAGCGCGCGGGTGGCGGCGGCGACGTCCGCCTGGCGCATCAGGCTTTCGCCGATCAGGAAGGCGCGGGCGCCGGCGCGGGCCATGCGGGCGAGGTCCTCCGGCGCGAACAGGCCGGATTCGGAGATCAAAAGGCGGTCGGGAGGCATGGCCTCGGCCAGCGCCTCGGTGGTCTCGAGGCGGGTCTCGAAGGTTCGCAGGTCGCGGTTGTTCACGCCGATCAGGGGGGAGGTGAGCTTGTGGGCGCGGGCCATCTCGTCCGCGTCATGGACCTCGATGAGGGCGTCCATGCCCCAGGCGGTGGCGGCGTCCTCGAGCTCCTGGGCCTGGTCGTCGGAGACGGCGGCCAGGATGATGAGGATGGCGTCGGCGCCCATGGCGCGGGATTCGACGACCTGCCAGGGGTCGAAGAGGAAGTCCTTGCGAAGCGCCGGGAGGGTGACGGCGTTGCGGGCGGCCTCGAGATATTCGGGGGCGCCCTGGAAGGAGGGGGCGTCGGTGAGGACCGACAGGCAGGCGGCGCCGCCCTCGGCGTAGGCCCGGGCCAGCGCGGGAGGGTCGAAGTCCTCGCGGATCAGGCCCCTGGAGGGGCTGGCCTTCTTGATCTCGGCGATCAGGGCGTAGGCGCCGGTCTCCATCTTGCGCTGCAGGGCGTCGGCGAAGCCGCGGGGCGCCTCGGCGCGGCGGGCGGCTTCCTCGACGGCGGGGAGAGGGCGGGCGGCCTTGCCGGCCTCGATCTCCTCGAGCTTGTAGGCGCGGATGCGGTCGAGCACGTCGGTCATGGGGGCGTGTTAGCGCGGGCGGCGCCGCTTGGGAAGCGTGGCGTTGGGGGCAGGAGGCGAAGCCGGAGGGAGGGCGCCGGCTTGCGGTCGGCCGGGGCGGCCCTCGCGGCGCGGGCGCGCCGCATCGCCCCGCCCGGCCGGCCCCGCCGCCAGCGCGGTGCGGCAATGCGCGCCGGGCGGACCGGGCGCCCTCGCGCGGCCCGGCAGGGGCGCGCGCGGCCGGAGGGGGGCTCGACGCCCCCTTCCGGCCGAGCCCCCTCAGGCGGGGGGGACGGCGGAGGTGATGCGGGCGAGCGTCTCGGCCTTCTCGCGCGCGGCGCCGGAGTCGAGGCTTTCGGCGGCCATGGCGACGCCGGCCTTGAGCTCCTCCACGACGCCGGCGACGACGAGGGCGGCGGCGGCGTTGAGCAGGACGGCGTCGCGGTAGGGGCCGGGCTCTCCGAGCAGGAGGGCGCGCAGGGCGCGGCCGTTCTCCTGTGCGGTGCCGCCGAGGATGGCGTCGAAGGGATGGGCGGGGAGGCCGGCGTCTTCCGGGTGGATCTCGAACTCGCGGATGGCGCCGGCGTCGGTCTCCACCACCCAGGTGGGGCCGGCGATGGAGACCTCGTCGGTGCCGTCGGCGCCGTGGACGAGCCAGGCGCGCTCGGTTCCCAGTTTCGTCAGCACCTCGGCCATGGGGCGTATCAGCTCGCGGGCGTAGGCGCCGGTGAGCTGGCGGGTGACGCCCGCGGGATTGGTCAGGGGGCCGAGGATGTTGAAGACCGTGCGGGCGCCGAGCTCGCCGCGGGCGGGGCCCACATAGCGCATGGCGGGGTGGTGCATGGGCGCCATCATGAAGGCGAGGCCGGCGGCGTCGAGCGCCTCCTGCGCGATCTCTGCGGGGACCATGACGTTGACGCCGATCTCCGACAGGGCGTCGGCGGCGCCGGATTTCGAGCTGAGATTGCGGTTGCCGTGCTTGGCGACGGGGACGCCGGCGCCGGCGACGACCAGCGCGGCGGCGGTGGAGATGTTGAGGGTGCCCTTGCCGTCTCCGCCGGTGCCGACGATGTCGATGGCGCCCTCCGGGGCGCGGATGCGGGTCATCTTGGCGCGCATGACGGCGGCGGCCGCCGCGATCTCCTCCACCGTCTCGCCACGGGTGCGGAGCGCCATGAGGAAGCCGCCGATCTGGGCGGGCGTGGCCTCGCCCGACATCAGGGCGTCGAAGGCGGCCTCGGCCTGGGGCCGCGAGAGGGGGGCGTCGGCGGCGGCGGAGATGAGGGGCTTGAGCGCCTCGGACATCAGGCAGGCTCCGGGATGCTGAGGCCGGCGATGGCGAGGAAGTTGGCGAGCAGGCGCTTGCCGTGCTGGGAGGCGATGGACTCGGGGTGGAACTGGACGCCGTGGATCGGGAGCTCGCGGTGCTGGAGGCCCATGATGATGCCGGAATGCGTCTCGGCGGTGATCCGAAGGGTTTCGGGCAGGGTTTCGCGCTCCACGATCAGGGAGTGGTAGCGGGTGGCCTCGAAGTCCTGGGGCAGCCCCTCGAACACGCCCTGTCCGGTGTGGCGGATGCGGGCGGTCTTGCCGTGGACGATCTCCTCGCAGCGCACGACGCGGCCGCCGAAGGCCTGGCCGATGGCCTGGTGGCCGAGGCAG
>JBNJGE010000065.1:11146-15298 GCA_051747505.1 Pseudomonadota bacterium
CCGGTGTGGCGGATGCGGGCGGTCTTGCCGTGGACGATCTCCTCGCAGCGCACGACGCGGCCGCCGAAGGCCTGGCCGATGGCCTGGTGGCCGAGGCAGACGCCCAGCAGGGGCGTGCGGGTCTCGGCGCAGAGGCGCGCCGTTTCCAGGCAGATGCCGGCGCGGTCGGGGTCGCAGGGGCCCGGCGACAGGATCACGGCGCGGGGAGCGAGGGCGAGGGCCTCCTCGGCGGTCATCTCGTCGTTGCGGATCACGCGGCACTCGCCGCCGAGCTCGCCCAGGTAGTGGACGAGGTTCCAGGTGAAGGAGTCGTAGTTGTCGATGAGCAGCAGCATGCGCGGCTCCTGAGATTCTTGCGGCGCGCAGGCGGGTCGCGCGCTGGCCAGCCGCGGCGTGGGGCGGCTATACATGCGCCCGGCCCGGCGGGCGCGTCAAGCGGGCGGCCCTGAACACGAATGCGAGGAGCGCGAACATGCTGCGCGGTTTCATTTATGGCCTCATCCTGTGCGCGGTCGCGGCGGTCGTGGCGGCGCTGGTCTTCCCGCTGTCGCCGGAGACGGAGTCGCAGGCCGCGCCGCCGCCGGCGGAGGCGACGGCGCCGGAGGCGGGCGAGGCCGCGGCGCCGGGCGAGGGCGACGAGGCCGGGGAGGCGCCGGAGGCCGGGACGCAGGAGTGAGCGGCCCGCGCGGCGCGGGCGCTCAGCGGTTGCCGGAGCCGGAGAAGCGGCCGGCCTCGGCGGCGGCGGTCATCAGGGCGCGGGCCTTGTTGACCGTCTCCTGGAACTCGGCCTCGGGGTCGGAGTCGTGGACGACGCCGCCCCCCGCCTGCACATACATCCTGCCGTCCTTCACCACCGCGGTGCGCAGGGCGATGCACATGTCCATCTCGTCGGCCGCCGAGATGTAGCCCACGCCGCCGGCGTAGACGCCGCGCTTCTCGCTCTCCAGCTCGTCGATGATCTCCATGGCGCGGACCTTGGGGGCGCCGGAGACCGTGCCGGCGGGCAGGCCGGCGAGCAGGGCGCCCAGCGCGTCCATGTCCTCGCGCAGCTCTCCCTCCACGTTGGAGACGATGTGCATGACGTGGGAGTAGCGCTCCACCGTGTAGGTGGCGGTGGGGTGGACGGTGCCGATGCGGGAGACGCGGCCCACATCGTTGCGGCCGAGATCGAGGAGCATCAGGTGCTCGGCCCGCTCCTTGGGGTCGGCGAGGAGGTCGGCCTCCAGCGCCTCGTCCTCCTCCGGCGTCCTGCCGCGGGGGCGGGTGCCGGCGATGGGGCGGATGGTGACCGTGCCGCCGCGCACGCGCACCAGGATCTCGGGCGAGGCGCCGACGACCTGGAAGCCCCCGAAGTTGAAGAAGAACATGTAAGGCGAGGGGTTGGTGCGGCGCAGGGCGCGGTAGAGCGCGAAGGGCGGGCGGGGGAACTCCACCGCCCAGCGCTGGGAGGGGACGACCTGGAAGACGTCGCCGGCCGCGATGTAGTCCCGGGCGATCTCCACCATCTCCAGATAGCGGGCGTGGGAGGTGTTGGAGACGGGCTCCCCGATCGGTTCGGGCTCGCCCTCGGCGCGGGAATCGGCGGGGGCGCGGTCAAGGTCCATGACGGCGTCCGACAGCCGCTCGGCCGCGCGGGCGTAGGCGGCGCGCGCGGCCTCGCCCTCGCCGGGGCGGACTGTGGTGACGAACGTGACCTCGTCCTTCACCGAGTCCACGGCCGCGACGATGGTGGGGCGCATCATCACCGCGTCTGGCAGGCCGAGGGGGTCGGGGTTCACGTCCGGCAGGCGCTCGACATGGCGGATCATGTCGTAGCCGAGATAGCCGAACAGGCCCGCGCAGCCCGGCGGCAGGCCGGGGGGGAGGTCGATGCGGCTTTCCTCGAGGACGGCGCGGAGGCTGTCGAGCGGCGGGCGGGCGTCGGGCTCGAAGGCCTCCGCGTCCCAGCGGGCGGAGCGGTTGATCTCGGCGGTCTCGCCCCGGCAGCGCCAGATCAGGTCGGGCTTGAAGCCGATGAAGGAGTAGCGGCCGCGGGTGTCGCCGCCCGTCACGCTCTCCAGCATGAAGGAGTCGCGCCGGGCCTGGGTGAGCTTGAGCATCAGCGACACGGGGGTGTCGAGATCGGCCGGGATGGTGACCCACATGGCCTGGGGGCGGCCGGCGCGGAAGGCGGCGTCGAAGGTCTCGAAATCGGGCTGGATCTGCATGGGGCTCTCGCGGGAGGGCGCGCCGCCGTCCGCCGGACAGGGGGGCGGGCGGGGCGCGCGCCGGCTCAGCGGATGGCGTTGATCGCCTGATCCATGGCCTGGCGGTTGAAGCTCGGGTCCAGGCGATCCTGCACGGCCGCGGCGTAGTAGGTCTGCAGGTCCCGGCCCACGGAGGCGTCGAGGGCCTCGCGCCATCGCTCGAGAAGCTGCGCGGCCTGGCCTTCGGAGAGGTCGGCGGGGGCGATCCCGGCCAGGCGGGCGACGGCGACGCCCTGCGGCTCCGCCGCGAAGGCGGCGGCGCCGGGCCGGGCGGCCTCGAACAGTTCGGCCTTGGCGGGCTCGGGCAGGCCGGGGGCGGTCTCGTCGCGGCGGATCAGGTCGGTCCCGGAGGGCTCGGCGGAGAGGCCGGGCAGGGCGGCCTGCGCGGCGGCGGCCAGCGGCTCTCCGGCCTTGACGCGCTCGGCGATGCCGGCGGCGGTCTCCAGCAGGGCCTCGCGGCGGCGGGCCTCGGCCCAGTCCTGCGCGACCCGGTCGCGGATCTCGGAGAGGGGGCGCAGGGCGGCCTCGCGGACCTCGTCCACGCGCGCCAGGACATAGCCGCCATCGACCTCCACGAGGTCGCGCAGCTCGCCGGGGGCGGCGGCGAAGATCTCCTCGACGAATTCGGACGCCTGGCCGACCTCGCTCTCGCCCCCGGCTCCGGCCTCCCGGGTGATGGCGTCGGAGGATTTCAGGGGCAGCCCGGTCTCCTCGGCGATGGCCTCGAGCGTGGCGCCGGAGGCGAGCAGGTCGGCGACCTCCTCGGCGCGGTCGAGGACGCGGTCGCGGGCGCGTTCGCGCGCCATGCGGTCCTCAAGCTCCTCGCGGGCCTCCTCGAAGGGGGTGGTCGTCGGGGGGAGGATGGCGCGGATGTTCCACAGGGCCGGGCCGAGGGAGGTCTCGACGGGGCCGGCGACGCCGAGATCGGCGCCGAAGAGGACTTCGGCGACGGGCGCCTCGAGGTCGTCGCGGGTGAGCTCGCCGGCCTCCACGTCCGAGGGCTCCAGGCCGCGGGCGGCGACCTCCTCCTCGAAGCTGGTCTCGCCGGAGCGGATGCGCTCCAGCGCGGCCTGCGCGGCGTCCTCGTCGGGGAAGACGAGGCGGTCGGCGACGCGGCGCTCGGGCTGGCGGTAGCGGTCGCCGGCGGCCTCGTACGCGGCCTGGAGCTCGGACTCCGGGATCTCGATCCCGGCGGAAAGGGCGTCGGGGGTGATCTCCAGCCAGACCGCCTCGCGGGTCTCGGGCCGCTCGTAGCGCTCGGCGTTCTCCTCGTGGAAGGCTTCGAGCTGCGACTGCGACGGCGCGCCGGGGTCGGGGGCGGCGGAGAGGGGGAGGGTCAGGGTTTCGAAGCGGCGCTGCTCCATGGCGCGGGCGGCGAGACGCTCGGCCAGGCCCGGGGGGGCCTCGACGGCGGTCGTCACGGCGCGGGCGACGACGTCGCGGGCGAGCGACTTGCGCAGGTCGGTCTCGAAGCGCTCCACCTCGAAGCCGAGACGGTCGAGGATGAAGCGGTACTGCTCCTGGTCGAAGGTCCCGTCGAGGCCCTGGAAGGAGGGGGAGGCGAGGATGGCGTCGCGCACGTTGGCGTCCGAGGCCGAGAGGCCCAGCCGCCGGGCCTCGTCGTTCAGCGCGGCGTCGCGCACGAGGCGGGCGAGCAGGGCGTCGGGGATGCCCATGCGCTGGGCGTCGTCCACGTCGAGATTCTGGCCGGTGCGCTCGGAGACGGAGCGCATCTCCCGGATCATGGCGTTGGCGAAGTCCTCGACCGTCACCTTCTCCTCGCCAACGGAGGCGACGCGGGTTCCGGCGCCGCCGAAGCTGAGATCGCCCACGCCCCAGACGGCGAAGGAGACGATCAGGACGGCGAAGAGGATGCGGAACGCCCAGGTCCTGGCGGCGCGGCGGA
>JBNJGE010000066.1:0-15171 GCA_051747505.1 Pseudomonadota bacterium
TTTTCCCGTCGCTTCGGATTTTCCGGTGGCGAAATCCGCCGAGCTCGCGGATACTCTCCGGCTGTAGCGTCTGCGTGCTCTTAGCCGGAGCGTCTGAACACCGGAGGATGGGATGCGTGTTCTTCTAGTCGAGGATGAAGCGGTGCTGGCCGGGCAGGTCCAGCGGGCGCTTGAGAGCGAGGGCCGCGTGGTCGATGTGGCGCGCGACGGCGAGGAGGGGGCGTTTCTGGGCTCGACCGAGCCGTACGACGCCATCGTCCTGGATCTCGGCCTGCCCAAGAAGGACGGCAACGCCGTTCTGCGGGACTGGCGCGAGAGCGGCATCAAGGCGCCCGTGCTGGTGCTGACGGCGCGCAACAGCTGGCGCGACAAGGTCGCCGGGCTGGATGCGGGCGCCGACGACTACCTCACCAAGCCCTTCCAGATGGACGAGCTGCTGGCGCGGCTGCGGGCGCTGATCCGCCGCTCCGCCGGCGACCCCAACCCGATCTTCAAGGCGGGGGATCTGGAGTTCGACACGCGGTCGGGGCGCGTGACGCTCAACGGCGAGCCCGTGCAGCTGACGGCCCAGGAGACGAACGTCCTGGGCTACCTGATCCTCAACAAGGACCGGGTGGTGAGCCGCACCGAGCTGTCGGAGCATGTCTACGGCTACGACACGGAGCGCGATTCCAACACGATCGAGGTCTTCATCGGCCGGCTGCGAAAAAAGCTCGGTCAGAAGGTGATCGTGACGATTCGCGGCCGCGGATACCAGTTCGACGCGGGCTGAGCCTTGGCGGCGCTGTCGCTGCGCGCACGCGCGATACTCGGTGGCGCCGTCTGGATCATCTTCGCCCTCGGGGTCAGCGGGTGGCTGCTGCTGTCCGCCTTCGACGGCATCGCGGAGCGGGCCTTCCAGCGCAACCTGTCGGCCCAGCTCGACCAGCTGGAGAGCCTGATCCTCACCGGCGCGCTGGATCACGACCCGCGCCAGGCGCGGCTGGCCGACCCGCGCTATCTGCAGGCGGGCTCGGGCTATTACTGGCAGATCGAGCGCCCGGACGGCGCCGTGATCCGCTCCCCCTCTCTGGGCGAGGAGGTGCTGCCGCTGCGCGAGGTGACGGAGGGGCAGGACGTCTTCTTCGCGCGCGCGCCCGAGGGCTTTCGCATCCTGGTGCATACCCGGCCGGTGGAGGCGCCCGAGCGCGGGGGGCTGTGGCGCGTCTATGCCGCCGAGGCCGTGGTGCGGCTGGAGCGGGACAAGCTGGAATTCCGCCGCTCTCTCTTCGCGGCGATGATCGGGCTGGGGGGCGCGCTGATCCTGGCGGCGGCGGCGATGACGGGGATGGCGCTGCGGCCGCTTGTGGCGCTTCGGGCGGCGTTCCGGGACTATCGGTCGGGGGCGACGGAGCGGGTCGAGGGGCGGTATCCGTCCGATATCGAGCCGCTGGTCGCTGACCTCAACGACCTGCTGGAGCGCAACGCGCGGATCATCGGCACGGCCCGCCGGCAGGCCGCCGATCTGGCGCATGCGCTCAAGACCCCCGCCGCGATCATGCGCAACGAGATCGAGGCGATGGAGGAGCCGCATCCGGAGATGCGCGAGGCGCTGGACCGGATCGACGCGCTGATGACGCGCTACACCGCCCGCGCGCGGCTGGCCGGGGCCAACGCGCCGGGCGCCTCGGCGGAGGTCTCGTCCATCCTCGCCGGGCTGGGCCGGGTGATGGAGCGGGTGCATGCCGACCGGGGCGTGACGCTGGAGCTGGACGCGCCCGACGGGCTGCGCGCGAAGGTCGAAGGTGAGGACCTGGAGGAGCTTGCGGGCAACCTGATCGACAACGCCTTCAAATGGGCGCGCTCGCGCGTGCGGGTGAGCGCGCGGCGCGTGCGGGGCCGCGTTGAGATCGTGGTGGAGGACGACGGCCCCGGCATTGCGCCCGAGGACCGGGAGACCGCCCTGCGCGAGGGCGGGCGGCTGGATGAGGAGGCGCCGGGCTCGGGCCTGGGGCTGGCCATCTGCGCGGACATTCTTGAGGCCTATGACGGCGAGCTGAATCTGGAGGCGAGCGAGCTGGGGGGGCTGCGCGCCCGCGCCCGGCTTCCGATGGCCCGGGCCGAGAGCCCGCAGGGCGAGGGCTGAGGCGCGCGCGTCAGAGACGGTCGCGCATCGCCTCGGCGAAGGCGCGGGAGGTGCGGCGGACGCGGGCGAGCTCGGCGGTGTTCTGGTGGAGGACCAGCCAGTAGGCGCGGGTGATCTCCGTCGCCTCGGGCAGGACGGGGCGCAGGGTCGGGTGGCGGCGCGCCATGAAGTCCGGCAGCACGCCGAGGCCGCCGCCGGCGAGGACCAGCTCCAGCTGCACCAGCAGGGAGGTGGAGGCGAGCGCGGGGGAGGCGGCGCCGGCGATCTCGGACAGGTAGTCCAGCCCCTTGTCGAAGATCAGGTCGGGGACGTAGCCGACAAGGCGGTGGCGCCGCAGGTCCTCCGGCGTCTTCGGTTCGCGGGCGGCGAGATAGGACTCCGCGCCGTAGAGGCGGAGGCGGTAGTCGGCGATCTTGCGGATGCGCAGCCGGCCCGCGACGGGGGGCGTGACGACGATGGCGAAGTCGGCCTCGCGCTGCGACAGGGAGAAGGTGCGGGGGAGGGCGACGATCTGCAGCTCCAGCCTCGGGTGCTGCTCGCACAGGGCCGTGGCGGCCTCCGTCACCAGGTGGGAGGCGGCGCCTTCGGGCATGCCGACGCGCACGGCGCCGGAGAGATCGTGCTGCCGGCCGCCGACCTCCTGCGCGGCGGCGATGGAGGCGCTTTCCATCGCCTCCGCCGTGGGCAGGAGGAGGCGGCCGGCCTCCGTCAGCGCGTAGCCGCGCGGGGAGCGGTCGAAGAGGCGGGCGCCCAGCGCCGATTCCAGCGCGGCGACGCGACGGGAGACGGTGGCGTGGTCCACGCCCAGCGCGCGGGCGGCCGAGGTGAGGCGCCCGGTGCGGGCGACTTGCAGAAAGTAGCGGAGGTCGTCCCAGTTCATGGGGTTCATTGTGCATGAATGCACAGCCAATGTGCTGAAAAACCCATTGCGCCTTGCGGGATTTCGTGAAGGGTGCAGCCTCGAGACAACCACGCCCGCGGGAGGATCGCGATGACCACCGAACTGACGCACTGGATCGACGGCAAGCACGTCAAGGGAACCTCCGGCCGGTTCGCGGATGTCTGGAACCCCGCCACCGGCGAGGCGCAGGCGAAATGCCCGCTGGCCGGCAAGGACGAGCTGCACGCCGCGGTGATGTCGGCCAAGGCGGCCCAGCCGGCCTGGGCGGCGACCAACCCGCAGCGCCGCGCGCGGGTGCTGATGGAGTTCGTGCGCCTGCTCAACCGGGACATGGACAAGCTGGCCGAGGCCCTGTCGAAGGAGCACGGCAAGACCTTTCCCGACGCCAAGGGCGACGTGGTCCGCGGGCTGGAGGTGGCCGAGTTCTGCATCGGCGCGCCGCACCTGCTGAAGGGCGAGTTCACGGAAGGCGCCGGGCCGGGCATCGATCTCTATTCCATGCGCCAGCCGATCGGCGTGGCGGCGGGGATCACGCCGTTCAACTTCCCGGCCATGATCCCGATGTGGAAGTTCTGCCCGGCGATCGCCTGCGGCAACGCCTTCATCCTCAAGCCGTCCGAGCGCGACCCCTCCGTGCCGCTGATGCTGGCCGAGCTGATGCAGGAGGCCGGGCTGCCCGACGGCATCCTGCAGGTGGTCAACGGGGACAAGGAGGCGGTGGACGCCATCCTCGACCACGAGGAGATCGGGGCGGTGGGCTTCGTCGGCTCCACCCCCATCGCGCATTACGTCTATTCGCGCGGCACGGCGGCCGGGAAGCGCGTGCAGTGCTTCGGCGGCGCCAAGAACCACATGATCATCATGCCCGACGCGGACATGGACCAGGCGGCCGACGCGCTGGTCGGCGCGGGCTACGGCGCGGCGGGCGAGCGGTGCATGGCCGTCTCCGTCGCGGTGCCGGTGGGCGAGAAGACCGCCGACGCGCTGATGGAGCGGCTGATTCCCAAGGTGGAGGCGCTGAAGGTCGGCCCCTACACGGACGGCGACGACGTGGATTACGGCCCGCTGGTCACGCCCGAGGCCAAGCGCAAGGTGCTGGGCCTGGTGGACAAGGGCGTCGAGCAGGGCGCGAAGCTGCGCGTGGACGGGCGCGGCTTCAAGCTGCAGGGCTACGAGGAGGGCTTCTTCGTCGGACCCTGCCTGTTCGACAACGTCACCCCGGACATGGCGATCTACCAGGAGGAGATCTTCGGCCCGGTGCTGTCGACCGTGCGGGCGAAGGACTACGAGGAGGCGCTGAGCCTCGCCATGGACAACGAGTACGGCAACGGCGTGGCGATCTTCACCCGCGACGGCGACGCGGCACGCAACTTCGTCAACCGCATCAATGTCGGGATGGTCGGCGTGAACGTGCCGATCCCGGTGCCGCTGGCCTACCACACCTTCGGCGGCTGGAAGAAGTCGGTGTTCGGCGACCTCAACCAGCACGGGCCGGACGCCTTCCGCTTCTACACGCGCACCAAGACGGTCACGCAGCGCTGGCCCTCGGGCGTGAAGGAAGGCGCGGAGTTCGTCATCCCCACGATGGGCTGACGGCCCGCGGGGCCGCGGAGCGGGCCCGCCCCGCGGGGGCGGGCCGATGGCAGGCCCGGGCGGCGGCGCGGCCGTCGCCGGGCCGCGGATGAAATCGAGGAATCGCCCATGGATTTCGCCCTGAGCGAGGAGCAGCGGCAGCTGTTCGACATGGCCCGCGACTTCGGGGCCGACAGGATCGCCCCGCACGCCGCCGAGTGGGAGCATGCCGGGACCATCCCGCGCGAGGTGCTGCAGGAGGCGGCGGCGCTGGGGCTGGCGACCATCTATGTCTCGGAGGAGAGCGGGGGCGCGGGGCTGTCGCGGCTCGACGCCACGCTGATCTTCGAGGCGCTGAGCATGGCCTGCCCGTCGGTGGCCTCCTTCATCTCCATCCACAACATGTGCGCGAAGATGCTCGACAACTTCGGCTCGGAGGAGATGAAGGCGCAGTGGATGCCGAAGCTCTCCAGCATGGAGACGGTGGCCTCCTACTGCCTGACGGAGCCGGGCTCGGGCTCCGACGCCTCGGCGCTGCGCACCAAGGCGGCGCGCACGAACGAGGGGTTCGAGCTGACGGGCAACAAGGCCTTCATCTCGGGCGGGGGGTTCTCCGACCTCTACTTCGTGATGTGCCGGACCGGCGACCCCGGGCCCAGGGGGATCTCCTGCATCCTCGTCGAGGACGGCGCGGAGGGGCTGAGCTTCGGCGCGCCGGAGAAGAAGATGGGCTGGCGGGCGCAGCCGACCTCCCAGGTGCAGTTCGATTCCTGCAAGGTCCCGGCCGGCAACCTGCTGGGCGAGGAGGGCAAGGGCTTCGCCTACGCCATGAACGGGCTGGACGGCGGGCGGCTGAACATCGCCGCCTCGGCGCTGGGCGGGGCGCAGGCGGCGCTGGACGCGGCCGCGCGCTACATGGGCGAGCGCAAGGCCTTCGGCCAGACGCTCGACCAGTTCCAGGCGCTGCAGTTCAAGCTGGCGGACATGGAGACGGAGCTCCAGGCCTCCCGCACCTTCCTGCGCCAGGCGGCCTGGAAGCTGGACGAGAAGGCGCCGGACGCCACCAAGTTCTGCGCCATGGCCAAGCGGTTCGTCACCGACACGGCCTTCAAGGTCGCCAACGATTCGCTGCAGCTGCATGGCGGCTACGGCTATCTGGAGGATTACGGGATCGAGAAGATCGTGCGCGACCTGCGCGTGCATCAGATCCTGGAGGGAACCAACGAAATCATGCGCCTGATCACCGCGCGGGCGCTGCTGGCGGAGCGAGCATGACCGAAGAGCTTATCGTCGCGAAGAAGGGCAAGGCCGGGCGTCTGACCATGAACCGGCCGGAGGTGCTCAACGCCCTGAGCTGGAACATGGCGCTGACCATCGAGCGTTCGCTGCTGGAGTGGCGGGACGACGATGACGTGGCTCTCGTCGTCATCGACGCCGCGCCGGGGCGGGCCTTCGGCGCGGGCGGGGACATCAAGACCCTGTGGAAGCACGGCGTGAAGGGCGACTACGCCTACGCCCGCGGCTTCTGGTGGGACGAGTACCGGATGAACCTGCTGATCAACACCTATCCCAAGCCGATCGTGTCGCTGGTGGACGGGATCGTGATGGGCGGGGGCGTGGGCGTCGCCTCCCACTGCTCGCACCGGGTGGTGTCGGAGAAGACGATGATGGCGATGCCGGAATGCGGCATCGGCCTGCTGCCGGATGTCGGCGGCACCTGGCTGCTGGCGCATGCGCCGGGGCGGCTGGGCGAGTTCATGGGGCTGACCGGCACGCGGATCGGCTGCGCGGACGCGCTGCTCACCCGTTTTGCGGATTACCACGTCCCCTCGGACAGGCTGGCGGAGCTGACCGCGCGGCTGGAGGAGACCGGGGACGCGGGCGAGGTGGAGAAGGCCGCGCAGGATCCGAAGACGGCGAAGGATCCGCAGGTCGCCCCGATGCTGGAGGAGATGCGCGCGGGGATCGACGCGGCGCTGTCCGCGGACACCCCGATGGAGGCCGCCGAGCGCTTCGCCGCCATGGATGCGGACTGGGCGAAGGACGCGGCCAAGGCCATCCGGCGCGGCTGCCCGCTCTCGGTCGCCTGCACCTTCATCGCCACGCGCAACGCGCGCGAGATGAAGAGCGTGCAGGAGGCGCTGGCCGAGGAATACCGCTTCACCTACCGCTCCCAGGAGGAGGGCGAGCTCAACGAGGGGGTCCGCGCCACGCTGGTGGACAAGGACCGCAACCCGCAATGGGCCTCGCCGAGCCTCGAGGATGTCTGGCCCGAGCGGGCGGAATACATGCTCTCCTCCCTGGGCGAGAACGAATGGAAGCCGGAGACGCGCGACTGGAGCGTCGGGGAGGAAAAGGCATGAAGATCGGATTCATCGGGCTTGGCAACATGGGCGCGCCCATGGCGGCCAATCTGGTCAAGGCCGGGCACGAGGTGACGGGCTTCGACGTCGCGGGCGTCGAGGTGGAGGGGGTGAAGACGGCCGCCTCCGCCGCCGAGGCCGCGACGGGGCGGGAGGTGGTGATCACCATGCTGCCCAACGGCGAGATCCTGCGGAAGGTGGCCGCGGAGATCGTGCCGGCGATGGACAAGGGGGCGCTGTTCCTCGACTGCTCCACCGTCGACGTGGACAGCGCTCGCGCGGCGCATGACATGGCGCGAGAGGCGGGGCTGCTGTCGGTGGACGCGCCCGTCTCGGGCGGCGTGGGCGGCGCGCAGGCCGGCACGCTGACCTTCATGGCCGGCGGCTCGGAGGAGAGCTTCGCCAAGGCGAAGCCGCTGTTCGACGTGATGGGCGCCAAGGCGGTGCATTGCGGCGAGGGCGGGGCCGGGCAGTCGGCGAAGATCTGCAACAACATGATCCTCGGCATCACGATGATCGGGGTCTGCGAGGCGTTCAACCTGGCCGACAAGCTGGGGCTGAGCCGGCAGGCGATGTTCGACGTGGTCTCGACTTCGTCGGGCTCCTGCTGGTCGGTGAACACCTACTGCCCGGCGCCGGGCGTGGGGCCGCAGAGCCCGGCGGACAACGACTACAAGCCCGGCTTCGCCGCCGAGCTGATGCTCAAGGACCTGCGGCTGTCCCAGCAGGCGGCCGACGCCAATGGCGCGCCGACCCCGATGGGGGCGATGGCCATGCAGCTCTACGAGGCCTTCGTCGGCGAGGACGGGGAGGGCAAGGACTTCTCCGCCATGCTGCCGCGGCTGGAGAAGATGGCCCGCGACTGAGCCGCGCGGACTTCGCGCCGCGCGGCGGGTGGCCGCGCGGCGCGAAGCGGCTATGATCCCGGTCGCGGGATGAAACCCAACGCGGCAGGGAGACGGCGCATGACCCTTCTGATCCTCGGGCTGGCGATCTGGACGATCGTGCATCTCTTGCCGGTGGTCGCCCATCCGACGCGGGACCGTCTGGCCGCGGCGGTGGGAGGCGAGACGCCCTGGAAGGGGCTGTTCTCGGTCGTGATCCTGGGGTCGATCGTCCTGATGGTGATCGGCTACCAGTCGGCGCTGGTCGGGGCGCTCTACTACCCGCCCGCATGGGGGCTGCATCTCAACAATCTGCTGATGCTGATCGCGGTGGGGCTGCTGGGGGCCTCCCATTCCAAGGGGAACGTGAAGCGGTATCTGCGCCACCCGATGCTGTGGTCGGTGGTGGTCTGGGCGGCGGCGCATCTGCTGGTGAACGGGGACACGGCCTCCGTCGTGCTGTTCGGCTGGCTGGGGGTCTGGGCCGTGGTCTCGATGATCGGGCTCAACCTGCGCGACGGGGCCTGGGTGAAGCCCGGGCCGGCGCCGGTGAAGAAGGATCTGATCCTGGTGGCGATCACGCTGGTCGCCTACGGCGTGATCACGATGATCCACACCTGGCTGGGGGTCTCGCCCTTCCCGATGTGAGGGGGCGGGCGGACGCGAAAAAGGGGCGGCCCGGGCGGGCCGCCCCTTCGCGTTGGTCGATGCTGTCAGTAGAGGGCGACCGGGTTGATCATGGCCTGCACCGTGCCGCGGATGCGGGGCTGGCCGAGGACGAACATGAACTCGTTGACGCCGTCCTCGAGGACCGGGCCGGTGTTCATGGTCTCAAGGATGTAGATGCCATTCTGCTTGAGCAGGATGACGTGGCCGTAGAAGGTGCCGTCGCCCTCCTTGGCCGGCACGGCATCCAGCCCCCAGGTGTCGGCGCCGACGGCCATGGGGTTGAGCGAGGCCATGTATTCGGCGCCCTCGTTGCTCAGCCCCGGCTCGCCGGAGACCCAGGCCTCGGGGTCGCTGTCGAGCATGTTCTCGGTCCAGCCGGTGTGGAAGAGGACGATGTCGCCCTCGTTGACGGTGACGCCCTGATCCTCCATCGCGGCCTTGATCTCCTCCGAGCCGAAGGACTCGCCGGCGTCGAGATGCTCCTTGCCGGCATGGGCGGCCATGTCGACGATCACGGCGCGGGCGACGAGCGGCGGGATGGCGTGGGTCCCGAGCTCGGTCAGGCCCGTGGTCCGGACGATGTCGGAGGCCTCCATGCAGTTGTAGTACTGGTTGTTCTCGCCCAGATGGCCGAGGCCGTCGATCTGGGAGCCGATGCCCACCCAGGTGTAGAGGATGTCGTCGTTGTAGTTGCCGGGATAGCCGAAGCTGTCCAGCAGTCGCCCGCCGGCCTGGTTGGGGGGAAGGACGGTGACGCTGAGCGAGCGCGGCGCGAAGGCCGGCGTCTCGGGGCCGATGGTGATGCCGAGAGGCTGCGACTTGCCCTGCTTGATGAGCTTGGCGGCCTCCAATGTCCGCTCGGGGCTGACGTGGTTGGCCGACCCGAGAGTGTCGTCGGCGCCCCATTTCTCGGAGGTCTGGCATTCCTGCGCGGAGGCGGCGCCGGCGAGGCCGGCGACGGCGAGCGCGGCGAGCGTGCGGCGGACGGTGTGGGTGTGGCTCATTGAAATTCGCTCCCAGTGTTGTGGTTCCGGCGCCATTTTCCCGGCGCCGCCCTGCTTTACGCAGGGATATGCAGCATCGTGTCGCAACCTGGGGTAATCAAGGATGAACCCGCGGGCGTTCCGCGCGTTGGAGGCATGGCGGCGCCGGCCGTCCCGGTCTGAAATTGATGGAGCGCCTTGAAATGCCGCGTCTGGTCTTCGTTCTGGCGGCGCTGATCGCCGCGACGCCGCCCGCCTTCGCAGCCGGGGCGGATGCGGAGCGCGGCACCTGGTCCTTCACCTTCGAGAACGACTCCATCGCGGAGAGCGATCGCAACTACACCAACGGGGTGAGGTTCGACTACGTCACGCCCCCCAATGACCTGACGGCGGCGGGGCGGTTCCTGCGGCGCAACCTGTCGCCGGTGCTTGGCCGGGCCCACGATTGGTACGAGATCTATACGCTGGGCCAGAACATGTACACGCCGGCGGACATCTCCCTCGCCACGCCGCCGCCGGACGACCGGCCCTATGGCGGCTATCTCTACGCCGGCTACGGGGTGGCGGCGGACCGGGGGAACCGGCTGGACGTCCTGGCGCTGGAGCTCGGCGTTGTCGGGCCGGCCTCGGGGGCCGAGGAGACGCAGACGCGGGTGCATGAGCTGCTGCAGGTGGGGGTTCCCAGAGGCTGGGACCATCAGCTGGCGAACGAGCCGGGGGTGCGGCTCGTCTACCAGCGGGCCTGGCGGGCTCTGGGACGCTGGCAGCTGCCGCTGTTCGAGCTGTCGGCGGATGTCGCGCCGCATGTCTCCGTGGCGCTGGGGAACGTGGAAACCTCCGCCGCGGCGGGGGGCGTGGTGCGGCTGGGCGACGACCTGGAGGACGACTACGGGCCTCCGCGCGTGCTTCCGGCCGTCGCGGCGCCCGGCTTCTTCCAGAACCGCGACGGCTTTTCCTGGCACGTGTTCGCGGGGGTCGAGGGGCGTGGGGTCGCGCGCAACATCTTCGTTGAGGGCAACAGCCGGGGCGGCGTGGACGGGGTGGACGCGAAGCGGTTCGTGGCGGATGTGCAGGCCGGCCTCTCCCTGCAGATCGGGCGGGTCCAGCTGACCTACACCCATGTGCTGCGCACCCGGGAGTTCGAGGGGCAGGACGAGCCGTCGATCTTCGGCTCACTCAACCTTCGCGCGCGGTTCTGAGCCCCGTCGCCCCTTGCGCCGGCGCAGCCCGCTCCTAAGGTGCGCGGCGAAAGAAACAATCTTGCCCGAGGAGCCCGCGCCCATGACCGCCTCCAAGACGAATCCCGGCTTCTTCTTCGAGGATTTCGAGCTCGGCCAGCGCATCCGGCACGCCACGCCGCGCACGCTGACGGAGGGGGACCGGGCGCTTTACACGGCGCTTTATCCCACGCGGTTCGCGCTGCCCTCCTCCGACGCCTTCGCGCAGGCCTGCGGGCTGCCGAAGAGCCCGGTCGAGGAGCTGATCGGCTTCCATGTGGGCTTCGGCAAGACGGTGCCGGACATCTCGCTGAACGCGGTGGCGAATCTGGGCTATGCGGAGTGCCGGTTTCTCAAGCCGCTCTATCCGGGGGACACGATCTCCACGGAGACGGAGATCATCGGGCTGAAGCAGAACTCCAACGGCAAGACCGGGGTGGTCTGGGTCCGCTCCACCGCCTCCACCGCCGACGGGACGCCGGCGATCGAGTGGGTGCGCTGGGTGATGGTGCGCAAGAACCGGCCGGACGCCGAGGCGCCGGAGACGGTCGTGCCGGAGCTGGCGGAGGCGGTGGCGCCGGAGGACCTGGCGGTTCCCGAGGGGCTGGATTTCACGGGTTACGACTTCGAGCGGGCCGGGGAGCCGCATCGCTGGGGCGACTACGAGATCGGCGAGGTCATCGGGCATGTGGATGGCGTGACGGTCGAGGAGGCCGAGCACATGATGGCCACCCGGCTGTGGCAGAACACGGCCAAGGTGCATTTCAACGCGCAGCAGCGCGAGGACGGGCGGCGGCTGATCTATGGCGGGCATGTCATCAGCCTCGCGCGGGCGCTGAGCTTCAACGGGCTGGCCAACGCGCAGATGATCGCGGCGATCAACGGGGGGGCGCACGCCAACCCCTGCTTTGCGGGCGACACCGTCTATGCGTGGTCGGAGGTTCTGGACAAGGCGGAGACGGACGCCCCGGGCGTGGGGGCGCTGCGGCTGCGGCTGGCGGCGACCAAGGACGCGCCGGAGCCGGGGCCGCTGAAGGGCGAGGACGGGAGATACGCGCCCGAGGTGCTGCTGGACCTGGATGTGTGGGCGCTGATCCCGATGTGACGGACATTTCGTGATCACGGGTCGGGAGAGCGTGATCACGAAAGCGGGCGCGACGCCGGCGGGAAGGCCGCCTGCGACGGCTTTTTCCGCCCCGCGGCGGTCCGGGCGCTTTCGTCGGCGCGCGCGACGCGCTATTCCTCCCGCAGCCAGGGGCCCGCGGCCCGGATGTCGCCGCGCCCCCGCGCCGGAACAACGAGAGGGGCTGCCATGGCCGACGTGAACCGGGGCGATCGCCCCCTGTCCCCGCATCTCTCCGTCTACCGACCGCAATGGACCTCGGTGCTGTCGATCCTGCACCGGATCACCGGCGTCGCGCTGGCGCTGGGCGCGGTGCTGACGGTGTGGTGGCTGCTGGCGGCGGCCAGCGGGCCGGACTACTTCGCGACCGCGGACGGATTTCTCACCAGCTGGATCGGGAATCTGGTGATGTTCGCCTCCCTCTGGGCGCTGTCCTACCATTTCTGCAACGGCATCCGGCACTTGGCCTGGGACGCGGGCTACGGGCTTGACCTCGAGACCAGCGAGCTGACCGGCAAGGTCGTCGTCGGCGCCTCGGTGGCGCTGACGCTGCTGGTCTGGATCCTGTGAGGGAGGCGGCGCGATGAGCTACAACACTGATCTCAAGCGGGTCGTCGGCCTGGGCTCCGCGAAGGAGGGGACGGGGCATTTCTGGAGCCAGCGGGTGACGGCAGTGGCGCTGATCCCGCTGCTGATCCTGGCGATCCTGCCCTTCGACCATTCGCTGGGGACCTCCTGGGAGGCGGTCCGGGCGACCTATTCGCACCCGTTCAACGCCATCATCGCGATCCTCACCATCGCCGTGCTGTTCCGGCATCTGCAGCTGGGCGTGCAGGTGGTGATCGAGGACTACGTGCATTCGAAGGGCGTGCGCGCCGCCGCGCTGCTGGCCAACACCCTGCTGTGCGCGCTGTTCGGCCTGACCGGCGTCTTCGCAGTCGCCAAGATCGCCTTCGCGGGCTGACGCCGCGCGCCCAAAGGGGCGCGCGCGACCGCGCAAGGCCGCCAGAAGCAAGGGACGAGCCATGGCTGCTTACCAATACGTGGATCACACCTACGATGTCGTCGTGGTCGGCGCGGGGGGCTCCGGCCTGCGCGCGACGCTGGGCATGGCCGAGCAGGGCCTCAAGACCGCCTGCGTGACCAAGGTGTTCCCCACCCGCTCCCACACCGTTGCCGCGCAGGGCGGGATCGCCGCGAGCCTCGGCAACATGGGGCCGGACCACTGGCAGTGGCACATGTACGACACGGTGAAGGGGTCCGACTGGCTGGGCGACTCCGACGCCATGGAGTACCTGGCGCGCGAGGCGCCCAAGGCGGTCTACGAGCTGGAGCACTACGGCGTGCCCTTCTCCCGCACCGAGGAGGGGAAGATCTACCAGCGGCCCTTCGGCGGCCACACGACCGAGTTCGGGGAGGGGCCGCCGGTGCAGCGCACCTGCGCGGCCGCGGACCGGACGGGCCACGCGATCCTGCACACGCTTTACGGGCAGTCGCTGAAGCACAAGGCTGAGTTCTACATCGAGCACTTCGCCACCGACCTGATCATGACCGAGGACGGCCAGTGCCAGGGCGTGGTGACCTGGTGCCTGGATGACGGCACGATCCACCGCTTCAACGCCAAGATGGTCGTGCTGGCCACCGGCGGCTACGGACGGGCCTATTTCTCGGCGACCTCGGCGCACACCTGCACGGGCGACGGCAACGGCATGGTGGCCCGGGCCGGGCTTCCGCTGCAGGACATGGAGTTCGTGCAGTTCCACCCCACCGGCATCTTCGGCGCCGGCTGCCTCATCACCGAGGGCGCGCGCGGCGAGGGCGGATACCTCACCAACTCCGAGGGCGAGCGCTTCATGGAGCGCTATGCGCCGACCTACAAGGACCTCGCCTCGCGCGACGTGGTCTCGCGCTGCATGACCATGGAGATCCGCGAGGGGCGCGGCGTGGGCAAGGACAAGGACCACATCTACCTGCACCTGGATCACCTGCCGCCCGAGACGCTGCAGCTGCGCCTGCCCGGCATCTCCGAGAGCGCGCGGATCTTCGCGGGCGTGGACGTGACCCGGGAGCCGATCCCGGTGCTGCCGACCGTGCATTACAACATGGGCGGCATCCCGACGAACTACTGGGGCGAGGTGCTCACCCAGGACGCCGACGGGTCCGAGCGGATCGTGCCGGGGCTGATGGCGGTGGGCGAGGCGAGCTGCGCCTCGGTCCACGGGGCCAACCGGCTGGGGTCGAACTCCCTGATCGACTTGGTCGTGTTCGGGCGCGCGGCCGGGATCAAGGCGGCGCAGGTCGTCGATCCGGAGGCGAAGAACGCGCCGCTCAACGAGGCCTCGGTCGAGAAGGCGATGGAGCGGTTCGACAAACTTCGAAACGCGGACGGGGAGCGGCCGACGGCCTCCCTGCGCCTCGAGATGCAGCGGGCGATGCAGGAGAACGCCGCCGTCTTCCGCACCGAGGAGACGCTGCAGGAGGGCTGCAGGCGGATGCGGGAGATCCGCGACGGCTTCGGGGACGTGAAGGTCACCGACCGCTCGCTCATCTGGAACTCCGACCTCGTGGAGACGCTGGAGCTCGACAACCTGATGGCCAACGCGCTGACCACGGTGTTCGGCGCCGAGGCCCGGCACGAGAGCCGCGGCGCCCATGCGCGGGAGGACTACCCCGACCGCGACGACGAGGAGTGGCGCAAGCACACCCTCGCCTGGACCGACTACGAGGGCGAGACGCGCCTGACCTATCGCGACGTGGTGACCAACCCGCTGACCGGCCACAACGAGGGCGGCATCGACCCCGAGAAGATCGCGCCCAAGGCGCGGGTCTACTGAGGGCCGCGATGGACGGGGCGCAGCCGGCCGGCCGCTCCGCGGCGGAGATCGAGGCGAAGCTCGAGCTCCGCGCGCGGCTGGCGGTCGAGCACATGGGCCGGGTGGCCCGCGACGGGCCGGAGCGGGACTGCCCGCTCTGCGGTTATCGCGGGGTGTTCAGCCCGGTGCGCCACAAGCCGGGCATCTGGTGCCCGTCCTGCGACAGCCGCCCGCGGCACAGGCTGCTGAAGCTGTGGATGGACCGGACCGGCGGGTTCGGCGCCGGGGCGCGGGTGCTGCACTTCGCGCCCGAGCCGGTGCTCGCGGCCTGCATCGGGCCGGCGGCGGCGGAGTATGTTACCGCGGACCTGGAGCAGGCGGCGGACCTCGCGCTGGACATAACGGCGATGGAGGTGGCGGAGGGGCGCTTCGACGCGGTGATCGCCAACCATGTGCTGGAGCATGTGGACGACCGCGCGGCGCTGGCGGAGATCCGGCGCGTGCTGGCGCCCGGCGGGCTG
>JBNJGE010000067.1:0-15105 GCA_051747505.1 Pseudomonadota bacterium
GCAGGGTGGAGACGACGTCGTGGCGCCCGACCCCGGCGCGCTCCAGCGCGGAGGCGAGCTGGCGGGCGCGGGCGCGCAGCTCCGCATAGGGGCGGCGGAGGTCGCCATGAATCACCGCCGTCCGCTCGGGATGCGTGTCGGCCGCGCGGTCCAGCAGGCTCAGCGGCGTGAGCGGGCGGAAATTGGCGGGCGTGCGGTCGAGCCCCTGCAGGAAGGGGGTGGTCATGGGCGCATCCTCCGGCTCCGGCATGTTTCTTTCGCCCAATACACCCGGGCGGCGGGGACGGGGCAAGGGATCGCGCGCGCGGGCGCGATCCCCCGTTTCCCCGCGCGCCCAACGGCCCTAGTCTGCGCGGCCCGACAGGCGGGCGGAGGAGAGGCCCCATGGACAGGACGCTCGAGGGCAGGACGGCCATCGTCACCGGCGCGGGCCGAGGCGTGGGCCGGGCGATCGCCGTGCGCTTCGCGGAGGCCGGCGCGCGGGTGATGGCCTCGGACAAGGACGAGGAGACGCTCAGCCGAACGGTGGAGAACGTGCGCGACGAGGGGGGCGAGATCACGCCCTTCGTCAGCGACCTCGCCTCGCCGCTGGGGGCCTCCAACCTGATCGCGGCGACGCTGGACGCCTATGAGCGGGTGGACGTGCTGGCCAACGCCATGCGCCATATCTCCTCCGGCCCGGTGCTGGACATGGACCCCGAGACGATGACGGAGGTCTTCGACCTGAACGTGCAGACGGCCTTCCGCCTGTCGCAGGCCGCGGCCAGGCGCATGATCGCCCAGCGCAGGGCGGCCGGCGGCGAGGGGCCGGCGGGGGCGATCATCAACATCTCCTCGATCGTCGGGCGGCGGACGGTGCCGGACATGCTGGCCTATTCGGTGGCCTGCGCGGCGATGGACCAGCTGACGCGCTCGCTCGCCGTGGCGCTGGCGCACGAGGCGGTGCGGGTGAACGCGGTGGCGCTGGGCTCGGTGATGACGGCGGCGCTGCGCGACGCGCTGAAGGATCGCCCCGAGCTGCGCCAGGAGCTGACGCGGGTGACGCCGCTCAACCGCATCGGGGACGCGTCGGAGCCGGCGGAGGCGGCGCTGTTCCTGGCCTCGCCCTCCGCGAGCTTCGTGACCGGCGAGGTGCTGTCGGTGGACGGGGGGCGGAACATCCTCGATCCGCTGGACCTTCCGGCGCTCTGAGCCCGGGCGGCGGCCCGGGCGCCCCGCGCGAGCGAGCCCCGCCTCGCGAGCGCCGCGCCCCAACGGGAGGGCGCCCCCCCCCGGGGCGCCCGACGGGCGGGAGCCTCCCGGCTCAGCTCATCGAGGCGACGAAGCGGTCGAAGAGGTAGTGGCTGTCCATCGGGCCGGGGCTGGCCTCGGGGTGATACTGGACGGAGAAGACGGGCGCGTCCGTCATCCGCAGGCCGCAGTTGGAGCCGTCGAAGAGGGAGACATGCGTCTCCTTCAGGCCGGCGGGCAGGCTGTCGGAGTCCACGGCGAAGCCGTGGTTCATCGAGGTGATCTCCACCTTGCCGGTCTCCAGGTCCTTCACGGGGTGGTTGGCGCCGTGATGGCCGTGGCTCATCTTCACCGTCTTCGCGCCGAGGGCGAGGCCGAGAAGCTGGTGGCCCAGGCAGATGCCGAAGAGCGGCAGGCCGCGGTCCAGCACGCCGCGGATCATCGGCACGGCGTATTCGCCGGTGGCCGCGGGGTCGCCGGGGCCGTTGGAGAGGAAGACGCCCTCGGGCTCCAGCGCCAGCACGTCCTCGGCCGTGGCGGTGGCGGGCAGCACAGTGACCTCGCAGCCCGCCGAGGCGAGGCAGCGCAGGATGTTGCGCTTGGCGCCGTAATCGATGGCGACGACGCGCCGGCCGGGCGTCTCGCGCCGGCCGAAGCCCTCAGGCCAGGCCCAGCGGGTCTGGTCCCAGCGGTAGGACTGGGCGCAGGTGACGTCGCGGGCGAGATCGGCGCCCTCCAGCCCGGGGAAGGCGCGCGCCTTCTCCACCAGCGCGGCGGGGTCGAGGCGGCCCTCCGCGTCATGGGCGATGGCGACATGGGGGGCGCCGTTGAGGCGGATCGCTCGAGTCAGCCGGCGCGTGTCCACGCCGCCCACGCCGATGCGCCCGCGCCTGGCGAGCCAGGCGGAGAGATCCTCCGCCGCGCGCCAGTTCGAGGGATGGGTGGGGTCCCAGCGCGCGACCATGCCCAGCGCGAAGGGCTCGGCGGTCTCGTCGTCCTCGGGGTTGGCGCCGACATTGCCGATATGCGGGAATGTGAAGGTGACGATCTGGCCGGCGTAGGAGGGATCGGTCATGATCTCCTGATAGCCGGTCATGGCGGTGTTGAAGCACAGCTCCGCCACAGCCTCGCCGGTGGCGCCGAAGCCGCGGCCGAAGAAGACGGAGCCGTCCGCGAAGGCGATGCAGGCCGTCGCGCCCGGCGGGACCGGCAGCGCGGAGGCGGCGGAGGCGGGGCTGGCCTGGTGGGCGCGGGGCATGGGTGTCTCCTCGGGGCGCGCGGATGGGCCCGGGGCGCGGGCGGGCGCGCGGAAGCTATGCAGGCCCTCCGCCGGCGTCAAGGCGGGCGGGGCGCGGCCAATTCGGCCGGTCCGATCCCAATTGAAACAGGAACTTGCCGGATTTTCGCCGTATTGGCGACTCATCCCGGCTGGTGTAGGGTCGCGCGACTTTTTCGCAAATCCAGCGCGGGGCTGATCCCATGCGTGACCGCATCTTCGCGGCTCTGAAAGAGGCGAAGAGCAACGGGGACCCCACCCGGCTCTGCACCCTTCGCCTGATGGTCGCCGCCATCGAGGACCGCGAGGCCGCGCGCCGCGGCGCCGACGAGACGGAGGCGCCGCTCAGCGAGGCCGAGGTCAACGAGATCCTGTCCAAGATGATCCGCCAGCGGGAGGAGTCCATCCGCCGCTACGAGGAGTCCGGCCGACTGGAGCTCGCCGAGCAGGAGGGCAAGGAGGCCGCGGTGATCCGCGAATTCCTGCCCGAGCCGATGTCGGACGACGAGATGCGCAAGGCCGTGCGCGCCGCGATCGAGGAGACCAACGCCTCCTCCCTGCGCGACATGGGCCAGGTGATGAGCCGGCTGAAGGGCCGCTATCCCGGGCGCATGGATGTCGGCAAGGCGGGCGCGGAGGTGCGCAGGGCCCTGGGCTGAGGGGCCCTGGGCTGAGGGGCTTTCGCCGCGCGGGCGGCTCGCCTAGCCTCGCGGGGCCCTCGAAGCCGCCGGAGCCCGCGCCATGCCCGACCGCCCCCGCGTCGTCGTCACCCGCCGCCTGCCGCAGGCCGTCGAGGCCGCCCTGTCGGAGCGGTTCGACGTCTCGCTCAACCCCGCGGACGCGCCCTTCTCCCGCACGCAGCTGGTCGAGGCCTTCGCGGAGGCCGATGCGCTGCTGACCACGGTGGGCGACCCGGTCACGGCGCAGACGCTCGGCGAGGCGCCGCGGGCGCGGATGGTCGCCAATTTCGCGGTCGGGGTGAACAACATCGACCTGGAGGCCTGCCGGGCGCGCGGCATGGCCGTCTCCAACACGCCCGGGGTGCTGACCGACGCAACCGCCGACATCGCCATGGCGCTGATCCTGACTATCATGCGCCGTTGCGGGGAGGGGGAGCGCATGGTGCGCGCGGACGCCTGGCAGGGCTGGGCGCCCACGCAGCTCCTCGGCCGGGACCTGCGGGGCAGGACGCTGGGGATCGTGGGCATGGGCCGGATAGGGCAGGCCACGGCGCGGCGGGCGCATCACGGCTTCGGCATGAACATCGTCTATCACAACCGTTCGGAGGTGGAGACGGACCTGCCGGCCCGCGCGCTGGGGCTGGAGGCGCTGATGGAGACGGCCGACGTCGTCTCCATCCACTGCCCCGGCGGGGAGGCGAATCGCGGGCTGATCTCCGCCGGGCTGATCGGGCGGATGAAGCCGGAGGCGTATCTGGTGAACACCGCGCGCGGGGACGTGGTGGACGAGCCCGCCCTGATCGCCGCGCTGGAGGCGGGGCGGATCGCGGGGGCGGGCCTCGACGTCTATGCGCGCGAGCCCGAAGTGCCGGAGGCGCTGCGGCGGCTGGAGAACGTGGCGCTGCTGCCGCATCTGGGCTCGGCCACCGAGGAGACGCGCAACGCCATGGGCTTCAAGTGCGTGGAGAACCTCGAGGCCTTCTTCGCCGGGCGCGAGCTGCCCGACCGGGTGGTCTGAGCCGCCCCTTGCCGCGGGCGCGCGGGCCCCTATGCTCCGCCCGCCCATTCGCAGCCCGGGAGACCCCATGCCCTCCATGCCCGCCTACGAGCTGGTCCGGCCCGACGGGGACCCCTCCGTGCTGGTGCTGTGCGATCACGCGGCGAACACGGTCCCGCGGGAGGTCAACGGCGGCGATCTGGGCCTGCCCCCGGA
The DNA here is from genome assembly GCA_051747505.1 of Pseudomonadota bacterium. GTDB lineage: Bacteria > Pseudomonadota > Alphaproteobacteria > Rhodobacterales > Rhodobacteraceae > Albimonas. The sequence goes on from JBNJGE010000067.1 coordinate 4,400, forward strand.
GGACATGGCGCGCCACATCGCCCATGACGTGGGGGCGCGGGGCGTCGCGCTGGGGCTGGCGGAGCGGCTGGGCTGCCCCGCGGTGCTGTCGACCTTCTCGCGTCTGGTGATCGACCCCAATCGGGGAGAGGACGACCCGACGCTGGTGATGAAGCTCTATGACGGCTCGGTGATCCCGGCCAACCGCTTCGTGGGCGGGCCGGACGTGGCCGAACGGCTGGCGGACTGGCACCGGCCCTATCACCAGGCGATCGGGGACCGGATCGACCGGGCGCTGGGGCGCGGGGTGTCGCCGGGGCTCGTCTCCATCCACTCCTTCACGCCGCAGTTGCGCGGCCGCGCGCCCCGGCCCTGGCATGTCGGGGTGCTGTGGAACCGCGACGACCGGCTTTCGGGGCCCCTGCTGGCGGCCCTGCGCGCCGAGCCCGACCTGTGCGTGGGCGACAACGAGCCCTATTCGGGGCGCCTGGGCGGCGACTGCATGGACACGCACGGCACGCAGCGGGGGCTGGCGCACGCCCTGATCGAGATCCGCAACGACCTGATCCGGGACGAGGCCGGCCAGGCCGCCTGGGCGGCGCGTCTGGCGCGCGTTCTGCGCGAGGCTCTGGACCGGATGCGGGCGGCCGCCTAGGTGGCGGGGAGACCACAGGAGGACCCCATGGACGACGCCACCCGCACCGAACACGAGGCCCTGCGCACCGAGCTGGAGGCCGCCGCCTTCCGCCGCCTGCGCGACCATCTGCGCGAGCGCGCGGATGTGCAGAACATCGACCTGATGAACCTCGCCGGCTTCTGCCGCAACTGCCTGAGCCGCTGGTATCAGGAGGCCGCCGCCGGCAAGGGGCTGGAGCTGTCGAAGGAGACGGCGCGCGAGATCGTCTACGGCATGCCCTACGAGGACTGGCGCGACCGCCACCAGACCGAGGCCGACCCGGCGAAGCAGGCCGCCTTCGAGAAGAACCGCCCGCAGGAGTGACCGGCCCCGCCCCCTTGCCCGCGGGCGGCGGGGCGGATATGGCAGCGGTTTCTCCGGGCCCATCACCGCATTCGGGAGACCGCCGCCATGACGGACGACGACGCCGATTTCTCCAACACGCAGGTTTCCTCCGGCCAGCTGCGCGCCATCGTGGAGCGGATCGAGCGGCTGGAGGAGGAGAAGAAGGAGGTCGCCGAACAGATCAAGGAGGTCTACGCCGAGGCCAAGGGCAACGGCTTCGACACCAAGACGCTTCGCAAGGTGATCACGCTGCGCAAGAAGAAGCCCGAGGAGCGCTCCGAGGAGGAGGCGATGCTCGAGCTCTACATGAACGCGCTGGGCATGCTGCCCGGCGGCTGACGAGGATCCTGATCCATGCCCCCCGCCCGCGGACTCGCGCTCGGCGCCCTGGCCATGACCGCGCTGGTCGCGGCCTCCAACATCTTGGTGCAGTTCCGGCTGGGGGACTGGCTGACCTGGGGCGCGCTGAGCTATCCGCTGGCCTTCCTGGTCACGGACCTGACCAACCGCGCGCTGGGCCCGAAGGCCGCGCGCAGGGTGGTGCTGATCGGCTTCGCGGCGGGGGTGGCGTGCTCGGCGGTCGCGGCGGGCTTCGGGGCGACGACGGCGCGCATCGCCGTGGGCTCGGGGCTGGCCTTTCTGGCGGCGCAGCTTCTGGACGTGTCGGTGTTCGACCGGCTGCGCGCGGGCAGCTGGTGGCGCGCGCCGCTGGTCAGCTCCCTGATCGGCTCGGCGCTGGACACGGCGCTGTTCTTCTTCATCGCCTTCTCCGCCGCGCTGTCGCCGCTCGCGCCCTCGGTGGACGTGGCCTGGGCGAACGCCGTCCTGTCGCTGCTGGGGGCGGGGCCGGAGGCGCCGCTCTGGGTCAGCCTGGCGGTCGCCGATTTCGGGGTGAAGCTGGCGCTGGCGCTGCTCGCGCTCGCCCCCTTCCGCGCCGCGGTGGCGCTGATGCGCCCGCGCGCGGCCTGAGGGCGTCGCGAACATTGCGCGAAATTTCCTCTGGACTGAACGGGCCGGAGACCCCACCTTGTTCCCCGAGTTCAACTGAAGGAAAGGAGGTGATCCGATGTCGAGTGAGATGTTGGAGCTGAAGGTCGGGTTCGGTCGTGGGGGTCTCGGCTAACGAGCAGCCTCTTTTCCGAAGCCCCGGCGAGCAAGGTTCACGCCCTGCCCGCCCGAGGCTCCATGGCTCACGGGGACCGCGGCGAAAGCCGCGGTCCTTGCCGTTTCTGGGGGGCGCAGGCACAACCGGCCCATGCTGCGCATCAACGACGACATCGCCATCCAGGACTGGGAGCTGACGGAGCACTTCGTGCGCGCCTCCGGCCCCGGCGGGCAGAACGTCAACAAGGTCGCCTCGGCGGTGGAGCTGCGCTTCGAGGCCGCCCGCTCCCCCAGCCTGCCGGAGGACGTCAAGCGCCGGCTGAAGCGCATCGCCGGGCGGCGCTGGACGGAGGAGGGGGCGCTGGTTCTCAAGGCGGACCGTCACCGCAGCCAGGCCCGCAACCGGGAGGAGGCGCGCGAGCGGCTGGCGGAGTTGATCCGCAAGGCCCTTCAGCGGCCCAAGAAGCGCATCCCCACGCGCCCCGGCGCCGGCGCCCGGCGCCGGCGGATGGAGGCGAAGGCGCGCCGCGGCGAAGTCAAGTCGCTCAGGAAGCCGCCCCCGGAGGAGGGGTGACCCGCCCCGGCGCGCGCGGATCGTCCGAGGTCGCCCCGGGATGGGCGCCCGCGGCGACCTCCTCGGCGATGGCGGCGCAGAAGGCCTCCAGATCGCCGGGATCGCGCGAGGTGACGATGCCGGAATCGCGCACCACCGCCTCGTCGCGCCAGTCGGCGCCCGCGTTGATCATGTCGGTGCGGATGGAGCGGTAGGAGGTCGCCCGGCGCCCGCGCACCGCGTCGGCCTCGATCAGCAGCCAGGGCGCGTGGCAGATGGCGGCGACCGTCTTGCCCCCGTCCAGGAAACCCTGGAGGAAGGCCAGCGCGGCCTCGTCCACCCGCAGGAGGTCCGGGTTGATCTGCCCGCCGGGCAAGACGAGGGCGTGGTAGTCTTCGACCAGCGCGTGGGCGAGAGGCTTGTCCACGGGGACCATCCGGCCCCAGTCGGCATGGTCCCAGCCGCGGATCCGGCCCTCCTCGGGCGAGACGACATGCGTCTGCGTCCCCCATTCGGAAAGGCGGTCGCGCGGGGTTTCCAGCTCCGACTGCTCGAAGCCGTGGGTGGCCATGATGGCGATGGTCTTGCCGGAAAGGTCGGGCATGGTCCGCGCCTCCCTGCGATGCGTTGCGCGTCGGAGGGGAAGCGCGCGGGCGGGCGGTTTCGTTCCATCCGCCCGGGGGGGCGGGAGGGTCAGACCTCCAGCCACTCCTTGCGCACGTCCTCGCGCGCCTTGAGTTCCCCGGGCGCGCCTTCGAATACCATCACGCCGTGGCCCATGACATAGACCCGGTCGGCGATGTCCATGGCGATGGAAAGCTTCTGCTCCACCAGCAGGATGCCGACGCCGCGCCGGGCGATCTCCTGCAGAAGCTCCGACACCCGGCCGATCATCTGAAGCGACAGGCCCTCGGTCGGCTCGTCCACCATGATCAGCTCCGGGTCGCCCATCAGGGTGCGGCAGATGGTGAGCATCTGCTGCTCGCCCCCCGAGAGCACGCTGGCCTCCGTGTCCGCGCGCAGGCGCAGGTTCTCGAACAGGTCGAACATGTCCTCCATCGACCAGCGGCTCTTGGCGATGTCCTGGCCGGGCTTGATGCCGAGATTGAGGTTTTGCCGGGTGGTCAGGCCGGGGAAGATGTCGCGGTTCTCGGGCACGTAGCCGATGCCCATGCGCGCGATCTCGTAGGCCTTCTTCCCGGCGATCTCGTGGCCGGAGAACTTCACGGAGCCGACGGGCGGCACGTCCCCGATCACCGCCTTGCAGGTGGTGGAGCGCCCGGCGCCGTTGCGCCCCAGCAGGGCGACGATCTCGCCGGGCTCGACATGCATGTTGACGCCCTGGAGGATGTGGCTCTTGCCGTAATAGGCGTGCAGGTCGCGGACCTCGAGCATCACTGCGCCTCCCCGGCTTCGACCGCCTGGCCAAGATAGGCCTCCTGCACCCTGCGGTCGGCGCGCACCTCCTCCGGCGCTCCGGTGGCGATGATCTCGCCATAGACCAGCACCGAGATGCGGTCGGCGAGGTTGAAGACCACGCCCATGTCGTGCTCGACCATCACCAGGGTCTTTCCTTCGGTCACCTTGCGGATCAGCTCCACGATGTACTCGGTCTCCGAGTGGCTCATGCCCGCGGTGGGCTCGTCGAGCATGATCACGTCGGCGCCGCAGGCGATGGTGATGCCGATCTCCAGCGCCCGCTGCTCGGCGTAGGAGAGGACGGCGGCGTTGAGGTTGCGCCGTTTCGAGAGGTTGAGCTGGTCGAGGATCGAGTCCGTCTTCTCCGTCAGGTCCTTGCGCCCGTTGAGCAGGTGATACCAGGAATAGCGGTAGCCCGAGGACCACAGCAGGGCGCAGCGGACATTCTCGAACACCGACATGTTGGGGAAGATGTTGGTGATCTGGAAGGAGCGCGACAGCCCCTTGCGGTTGACCTGGTAGGGGGCGAGGCCGCTGACGTCCTCGCCGTGCAGCAGCACCTTGCCCTCGGTGGGGGGGAAGCGGCCGGTGATCAGATTGAACAGGGTGGACTTGCCCGCCCCGTTCGGCCCGATGATGGCGTGGCGCTCCTCCCGCGCGATGGCGAGGTCCACCCCGGTGATGATCTCGGCCTTGCCGAAGGATTTCTTCAGCCCGACGAGCTCCAGCGCGGCGGTCATCTCAGCCCCTCCCCGTCTCGGGCGGCGTGGTGGCCCGGTCCCAGGCCTCGCGCAGCTCCGGCGCGTTGCGCGCGGCGGTCCAGAGCCCGACGATCGCGACGAGGGCCGCGACGGCCCAGGGGACGAGGCCCGTCGAGTCCACCTCCATCCAGAACAGCCCCATCATCTCGTCGTCCGTGGACATCTCGCGGACATGGAACAGCATCTCCAGCATCCCGGCGCAGGCCAGCAGGCCGATCACCGCCGGCAGCAGCGTCTTGACGTAGGGGCCGACCAGCGTCCCCAGCTTTCCCAGTCGCCAGGGCGTGCCGTGCATGGCGATCAGCCCGGTCAGCCCCTGCGGGAAGAACATCACCGTGGCCACGAACAGGGCGCCGACATAGAGCTGCCAGATCTCCGTCTCCAGGCTCAGCACGGTCTGGAGGAGGGTGAAGACGACCGCCCCGATGACCGGGCCAACGAAGAAGCCCACCCCGCCCAGGAAGGTGACCAGCAGGATCTGGCCGGAGGTGACGAGGTTGAGGTTCTCCTCGGTCAGGATCTCGTAGTTGACGGCGAAGAGCGCGCCGGCCACGCCCGCGAAGAAGCCCGAGAAGACGAAGGAGCCGAAGCGCACCCAGCGCGCGGAGTATCCCAGGAACTCCGCCCGCTCGGGGTTGTCGCGCACCGCGTTTGCCATCCGCCCCAGCGGCGTGCGGGCGTAGAGCCACATCAGCCAGGCCGAGAGCAGCGTCCAGAAGGCGATCAGGTAATAGACCTGGATCTGGTCGAAGAACATGATGCCGAAGAAGGGGGCGTAGGTCCGGTCGCCGCTCACCCCCTCCTCGCCCCCGAAGAAGGCGGTGACGATGATGGAGGAGGAGGCGACGAGCTCCCCCACGCCCAGCGAGATCATGGCGAAGACCACGCCCGCCTTGCGGGTGGAGAAGGAGCCGATCAGCGCCCCGAAGAGCATGCCGAACAGCCCGCCCAGCAGCGGCAGCAGCGGCAGCGAGAAGGGGAAGAGCCCGTCCTCCACCCAATTCAGCACATGCATCGAGAAGAAGCCGCCGAGGCCCATGTAGACCGCGTGGCCGAAGCTCAGCATGCCCCCCTGGCCCAGCAGCATGTTGTAGCTGAGCGCGAACACCACGGTGATCGCCATCTGGTTCATGATGGTGATCGCCGAGGAGGCGGGGAAGATCAGCGGCAGGACGGCCATCAGCGCCGCCGCCGCCAGCCAGGGAAGGGCCATGAGCGCGGGGGAGGTCCGGCCCGCGCCCCGGGCCGTGGCGTCTGCGAGGCTGGTCATGTGTGGCGCTTCCCGAACAGGCCGTGGGGACGGACCACGAGGATCACGATCATCAGCAGATAGGGCAGGATCGGCCCGACCTGCGGCAGGCTGAGCGTCCAGAGATCCCGCCAGATGCTGTCGAGGATGTCCGCGGGCGGCTCGAAGCCCAGCCAGATCAGAAGGCTCTCCATCTTCGCGTCATAGGAGACGGCGAAGTTCTGGATCCAGCCGATCAGCAGCGAGGCGACCAGCGCCCCCCACAGGCTGCCCAGCCCGCCGACCACGATGGTCACGAAGACGATGGAGCCCAGCAGGATCGCCATGCCCGGATGCGTGCCCATCACCGGCCCGGCGATGACGCCGGCCACGCCCGCGAGCGCCGTGCCCACGCCGAACACGCCCATGAAGACACGCGGCACGTTGTGGCCCAGCGCCTCCACCGTGCGGGGGTGGGACAGCGCCGCCTGGATGACCATGCCCACCCGCGTCTGGGTGAGGATGTAGAGGAGCACCATGAAGATCGCGACCGAGACCAGGATCATGAAGATCGCGTAGGCCTGGATGTCGAAGCCGCCGACCTGGAAGAGGGGGAAGTCCAGCAGCTCGGGGCGGTTGTAGGGGACCTGGCTCTTGCCCCAGATGAACTGCACGATCTCCTCGATCAGCAGGGCGAGGCCGAAGGTGAAGATCAGCTCGGGCACGTGCCCGTACTGGTGCACCCGGCGCAGGCCGTAGCGCTCCACCACCGCGCCGAGCAGGCCGACGACGACCGGGGCGACGACCAGCCCGGGCCAGAAGCCGACATAGCGGCTGATCTCGTAGCCGAAATAGGCGCCGAGCATGAAGAAGCTGGCATGGGCGAAGTTGAGCACGCCCATCATCGAGAAGATGAGGGTCAGCCCGCTCGACAGCATGAAGAGCAGCAGGCCGGTCACCAACCCGTCGATCAGGTTGACGAGAAACAGGTCCATTGTCAGGGGTCCCGAGGCGCGAGGGGAACGTCGGGCGAAACGCCCGCCCCCGGCGGGGGCGGGCGCGGCGCGGCGCGGGCCGTCAGTCGGGCCGGCGCATGTCGCAGGTGGTCTCGGAGTCCATGCCGGCCATCTCGATGGTGCTCTCGGTCACCACGCCGAAGCCGGAGTCGTCGTAGTCGTGGAACACGTCCTCGTTCGTGTGCACGCCGATATGGACGTCCTGGATCAGCTGGTGGTCCTCGGGGCGCATGTAGAGCTCGCCGCCCCAGATGCCCCCCATGCGCATGCCCTCCAGCGCCCGGGCCACGGCGACGACGTCATCGGCGCCGCCGGCCTCCTCGATGGCCGCGGCCAGCATCTTGACGGTGTTGAAGATGCGCGGCTGGGAGAGATTGCCGTCCGGATGCTTCTCCTCGAAGGCGCGGATCAGCTCCTCGGCCGACTCGGGCGGCGGGTTCACGGAGCCCTCGGCCACCAGGCGGACGATGTCCTTGCCGGCCTCGCCGAAGGCGGCGGTGATGCCGTCCGCGGCGCCGTAATAGGTGAAGATCGGGCCGTCGAAGCCGGCCTCGATGATCGCCTTGCCGAGCCCGAGCATGTCGGAGCCCCAGTTGCCGGTGATCACCGCGTCGGCGCCCGAGTCGATGATCTTGCGCGCGTAGGGGGTGAAGTCCTTCACCTTGCCGATCGGGTGCAGCTCGTCGCCCACGACCTCTACGTTGGGGGCCTTCTCCTCCAGCATGCTGTTGGCCGCCGCCGAGACGGCCTTCCCGAAGGAGTAGTCCTGGCCGATGATGTAGACGCTCTGGATGGAGTCGTCCTCGGCGATGACGTCGGTCAGCGCGTCCATCTTGATGTCGGCGTTGGCGTCGGTGCGGAAGTGCCAGAAGTTGCACTTGTCGTTGGTCAGCGCCGGGTCCACCGCCGAGTAGTTGAGGTAGAGCACGCGCGAGTCCGGGTTGCGGCGGTTGTGCTTGTTCACCGCCTCGGTCAGCGCGTTGGCCACGCCCGAGGAGTTGCCCTGCACGACATAGCGGATGCCCTGGTCGACGGCGACCTGGAGCTGGATCAGCGATTCCTTGGGGCTGGTCTTGTTGTCGAAGGGGACCATCTCGAACTCGCGTCCGTCGAGCACGCCGCCCTGGCTGTTGACCAGGTAGTCCACGGCGAACTCGTACTGCTTCAGGCCGTTCGTGCCCGTCGCCGCGAAGGCGCCCGAGAGCGGGTCGATGAATCCGATGCGAATGGGCTCGTCCTGAGCCGAGGCGGCCGTCCCCGCGAAAGCGGCGAGAGCGGCGGCCGCGAATAGCCGCGCCGTTCGGGTCATGTCGATTTCCTCCCTGCTGGCGGCCGTGTCCTTTTCGCGCCGGCCGCTTCCCTGAGCGGATAATATCCTTTCAGAGTCGCCCAAGGAGTCAAGCCTGACATTCCCGGCGGTATGGGCCGGTTTTCCTTTCAGTTGCGAAGGTTTGCTTTGATAACCTTACCATTCGGGTTGCGAGGAAGGGGGCTTTTCTCGAACACCCAGGCGTCGGGACGCTTGTAGTCGGCGAGCTGAGCGTCGGCGTGCGCGCGCAGCGCGGCCTCGGCCGCGGCGGGCCCGGCGCCCTCGCGCAGGACGACATGGGCGCGCGTCCGTTCGCCCAGCACGGGGCAGGGGTAGCCGACCACGGCGACCTCGAGCACGTCGGGGTGGTGGGCGAGCACGTTCTCCACCTCCACCGAGAAGACCTTGTAGCCGGCGCGGTTGATCATGTCCTTGGTGCGGTCGAGGATCGCGAGCCGCCCCTCGGGGTCCATCCGCCCGACATCGCCGGAGCGCCAGAAGCCGGCGGCGAACTCCTTCGCGGTCGCCTCCGGCTTGTTCCAGTAGCCGGGCACGACCATGGGGCCGCGGATCCAGACCTCGCCGGTCTCGCCGGGCGGGACCTCCCGCCCGTCCTCGTCCATCACCGCGATCTCGGCGCAGTGGACGGGGCCGCCGACGGACCAGGAGAAATCCCGGGTCTCGCCCGGGTCCATCAGCGTGGCCGGCGAGCAGGTCTCCGTCGAGCCGTAGCCGTTGAGCAGGCCCAGCGAGGGGATGGCGTTGGCCAGCGCGGCGATGGTCGCCTCCGGCATCGGGGCGCCGCCGTAGCCGCCATGCCTCCAGGCGGAGAGGTCGAAGGCGGAGAGGTCCGGCTCGCGCACGATCAGGTTGTACATGGCGGGGACGAGGATGGTGTGGGTGATCCGCTCCCGCGAGGCGAGGTCGAGGAAGTCGCGCGCGCGGAACTCCCGCATGAAGACCACCGCGCCGCCTGTGCCCAGCAGGGCGGCGATGTTGGCGACAAGCCCGGTGCCGTGGCTGGCGGGGACGGCCAGCAGCGTGCGGTCCTGCGCCCCCAGCCCCATGGCGCGGATGAAGTGCAGGGCGCTGTGGACGAGGTTGAGCTGGGTGATCATCGCCCCCTTGGGCGCGCCGGTCGTGCCGGAGGTGTAGAGGAGGGCGGCCACGTCCGCCTCCCCGCCCGGGGTCTCGGGCGCCTGCTCGGGCGCGTCGGGGAAGAGGGGGGCGGCGTCGGAGACGGGGAGGATGGCCTCCACGCCGGGGATGTCTTCGTGCGGGGGGATCTGGTCGGCGAGCTCCGCCTCGTGGATCAGGACGCGCGCGCCGGAGTCCTGCGCGCAGTAGGCGATCTCGCGCGCCCGCCAGCGGGGGTTCATCGGGGTCAGGACGGCGCCGAGGCGCAGGCAGGCGAGCCAGACCTCCACGAAGGCGAAGCGGTTGCCCAGAAGCGCGGCCACCCGGTCGCCGGGGCCGACGTCGAGGCCGGAGAGGCCGGCGGCCACCTGCGCGGCGCGGCGCGCGAGCTCGCCGTGGGTCATCCGCCCCTCCTGGTCGGAGACCAGCGCGTCGGCCTGCGGGTCGCGCGCCATCGCCTCGCGCAGCATGGCGTGGAAGCTTTCGGGGCGCTCGGCGAAGCACCACAGGACGCGGTCGCCGAAATGCAGCTCCCGGCGCAGGGCGAACTCCGGCTGGCGGGCGGCCCAGCCGGCGGCGGGGATCGGGGGCATGCGGTCTCTCCTCCCTGGGGTCGTCAGGGGGAAGAATGTCCCCGGCGGGGGCGGCCGGGCAAGGGGGCGCTCACTGCGCCTCGGCCGGCTTGTCCACGGTGGAGAGCCACGGCTTGATGTCGATCAGCGGCGTGCCGTCGAAGCAGTCGATGGCGTCGATCTCCAGCACGCCGCGCTCGGCGTCCACCGAGCGGATGGTGACGGCCGAGAGCGCGATCGGGTTTGGCCGGGCGGGGGAGCGCAGGGCGAAGACGCCGCGCGGGCCGTCGGCATGGGCGGGGCTCTGCACGATCAGGTCGCGCCGCGCCCCGGCCATCCAGTAGAGCAGCATGACCGGCTGGCCGGGGGAGAGGTTCGCGAGGCCCGGGGCGTAGGCGGGGTCGAGCTCCACCCGCGCGGGCTTTCCCGTCTCCCGCGCGATGCGGATGTTCTTCGGGCAGTCGCCCCGCGACCAGGGGGAGCGGATGCGGCCGATGAAGACGACCCCGGCCTCGGTCCGCTCGGCCGGGTCGAAGGGCAGGCGCTGTTCGCCGGGGCGGGCGGGGGCGTCGGGCATGGCGGGCTCCTTTCGGCTGTCGGACCCAGA
>JBNJGE010000068.1:0-15028 GCA_051747505.1 Pseudomonadota bacterium
GGGCGGGGGGGCGGGGGGGCGGGGCCCCGGGCGGGGGGGGCGGCCGCGCGCGCAGCGCGCGGCCCGGGCCCAACGGGAGGCGGCCCCGTAAGGGGCCGGCGACGGGCGGGAGCCCCCGGGGCGGTCAGCGGCGGCGGTAGCGGTCGAGGCCGCCCGAGTGCATCACGCGGCCCATCAGGGGGGCGCCGATGATCTCCTCGGCCTTGTTGGCGGCCGTGATCAGGCGGTCGAGGTCGATGCCGGTCTCGACGCCCAACTCGTGGCACAGGAAGACCGCGTCCTCGGTGCAGACATTGCCCGCCGCCCGCGCGGCGCCGTGGCCAGCGAAGGGGCAGCCGCCCAGCCCGGCCACCGAGCTGTCGAAGAGGTCCACGCCCATCTCCAGCGCGGCGTGGAGATTGGCGAGGCCCAGCCCGCGGGTGTCGTGCAGATGCAGGCCGATGCGCGCCTCCGGCGCCAGGTCGCGCACGGCGCCGATCAGGCGGCGGGTGGAGTCGGGGTTCGCCCAGCCCATCGTGTCGGCGAGATAGAGGGCGGGAAGGGGGACGCCCTCCTCGGCGCAGAGGTCGAGGGTGAAGCGGATGGGCTCCAGCGCCTTCTCCTGCGCGATCTCGCCCTCCAGGTTGCAGCCGAAGGCGGCCATTACATAGGCGGAGTCGAGCTCCAGCCCCTCGTCGCGGTAGAGGCGCAGCCAGTCGCGCTGGAGGGCCTGCATCTCCGCCGCCGAGCGGTTGTTGTTGCGACGCGAGAAGGCGTCGGAGGCGTAGAAGAGCAGGCGGGGCTCCAGCGCGACGCCGGGCGTGGCCTGCGCGAGGCGGAAGCCCCTCTCGTTGAGCCAGAGCGCGGTGTGGCGCACGCCCTCGCGCGGGCGGATCTCGGCGAAGAGCTCGGCGGTGTCGGCCATCTGGGGGACCGCCTTCGGGCTGACGAAGGCGCCGACCTGGACGGTCCTGAGGCCGGTTTCCGAGAGCAGGTCGATGAGCTCGGCGCGCGGGGCGAGGGGGTGGGTCCGCGGCTCGATCTGGAAGCCCTCGCGCGGGCCTTCCTCGCGGAACTCGACGAATTTCGGCAGGTCGGTCATTCGGCGGCCTCCGGGGCGATCTCGGCCACGCGCTGGCCGCGGTCGACCATGTCGCCCTCGGCCACGGCGATGGAGACGGCCCGGCCCGAGACGGGGGCCTTGATGGGGATCTCCATCTTCATGGATTCGAGGATGGCGATCGTGTCGCCGGCCGCAACCCTGTCGCCGGGGGCGGCGAGGAGGCGGACGATGGCGCCCGTGAGCGGCGAGGCGAGGACGCCGTCGGCGGCGCGCTCGGCCACGGCGTGGGCGAGCGGGGGGGCGGCCTCGTAGAGGCGGCGGCCGAGGGGGGTGTCGAGCTCGACGCTCGCGGGGGTGACGCGGGCGGTCAGGGTCTGGATTTCGCCCTGATGGGTGAGGCGCCAGCGGGCGGGGGCGGTCTCGATCAGGGCGAAGGTCAGGGGGCCCTCGGCGTCGATGACCGTGAAGGCGCCGTCGGGGGCGACGGGAGCGAGGCGGAGCTCCTCGCCCGGTTCGCCGGGGCGGGAGAGGGTGACGCGCTGGCCGGCGGCGGCCTGCGGGTCGCCGAGGCCGAGGCGCCAGCCGGTGAAGCGGTCGCGACGCCGCCAGGGGTCGGGGTCGGCGGGGGCGCGGGGGGCGGCGAGGAAGAGGGCGGCGGCGGCGGCGCGGTGGAGGCGGGACTGGGGGGGCTCTGGGGCCGCCGTGAGAGCGTCGAGGTGGGCGTCGATCCAGGCGGTGTGGATCGACAGGGCGGCGACGTCCGGGTGGCGGGCGAGGGCGGCGAGGAAGGGGCGGTTGGTGGTCACGCCGGCGACGGCCGTGCGGTCGAGGGCGTCGGCCAGCGCCTCCAGCGCCGCGGCGCGGTCGGAGGCGTGGACGATGATCTTGGCGATCATCGGGTCGTAGAAGGGGGTGACCTCGTCGCCGGCCGCCACGCCGGTGTCGGCGCGCACGCCCTCGGGCAGGGAGAGGGTTGCGAGACGGCCGGTGGAGGGGGCGAAACTCGTCGCCGGGTCCTCGGCGTAGAGGCGGGCCTCGATGGCGTGGCCGTCGCGGCGCAGGCCGGAGCGGGCGGGCAGGGGCGCGCCCTGCGCAATGGCGAGCTGGAGGGCGACGAGGTCGAGGCCGGTGATGGCCTCGGTCACCGGGTGCTCCACCTGCAGACGGGGATTGACCTCCAGGAAGTGGTGGGAGTCGCCGGAGACGAGGAACTCCACGGTGCCGAGGCCGCGATAGGAGAGGGATTCCCCGAGGCGCACGGCGTCGGTGTGCAGGCGGGAGAGGAGGGTCTCGGAGAGGCCGGGGGCCGGCGCCTCCTCGATCACCTTCTGGCGGCGGCGCTGGAGGGTGCAGTCGCGCTCGTGCAGGTGGATGACGTGGCCCTTGCCGTCGCCGGCGATCTGGACCTCGACATGGCGGGTCTCGGGCAGGAAGCGCTCCAGCAGCAGGCCCTCGGAGGCGAAGGCGCTGCGGGCCTCGCGCAGGGCGGAGTCGATGTCCTCCGCCAGCATGTCCTCGCTGGCGGCGAGGCGCTGGCCGCGGCCGCCGCCGCCGCCCGCGGCCTTCAGGAGGACGGGCAGGCCCATGCGGCGGGCCGCGGCGGCGATCTCTTCGGGGTCGCTGAGGGCCTTTTCGGAGCCGGGGACGACGGGCACGCCGGCGGCGATGGCGGCCTGCTTGGCGCTGGCCTTGTCGCCGAAGCGGGCCAGCGTCTCCGGCGTGGGGCCGATGAAGATGAGGCCGGCGGCCTCGACGGCCTCCGCGAAGGCGGGGGTTTCGGAGAGGAAGCCGTAGCCGGGGTGGACGGCGTCGGCGCCGGCGCGGCGGGCGGCCTCCAGAACCGCCTCGATGTCGAGGTAGCTTTCCGCCGCGGGGGCGGGGCCGAGGCGGATGGAGCGGCCGATCTCGCGGACATGGAGGGCCCCGGCGTCGGCGTCGGAGTGGACGGCGACGGGGGTGAGGCCCAGCGACCGCGCGGTGCGGGCGATGCGGCAGGCGATCTCGCCGCGATTGGCGATGAGGAGGGTGCGGATCATCAGGGGGCTCAGAAGCGGAAGACGCCGAAATTCGTGTCGGCGCGGGGGCGCCGGGCGGCGAGGTCCAGGAGAAGGGCGAGGACTTCGCGGGTCTCGACGGGGTCGAGAATGCCGTCCACCCAGAGGTTGGAGGCGAAGTTGTAGGGGTCCTGGGCGTCCTCGTAGATCTTTCGGACGGGGGCCTTGAAGGCCTCCTCCTGCTCGGGGGTCCAGGAGGTCCCTTCGCGTTCGTGGATCTTGGTCTGGACCTGGGCCATGACGCTCGCGGCCTGCTCGGGGCCCATGATGGCGGCGCGGCCCGAGGGCCACATGAACATGGCGTCGGGCTGGAAGGGGCGGCCGAGCATGGAGAGGTAGCCCGCGCCGTAGGCCCCGCCGGTGATGACGGTGTATTTGGGCACGCGGGCCGACGACATCGCGGTGATCATGCGGGCGCCGGCCTTGTCGATGCCCTGCTGCTCGACGTCCCTGCCGACCATGAAGCCGGTGACGTCCACCAGGAACAAGAGGGGGATGTCGCGCTGGACGCAGAGGTCGATGAAATGGGCGGCCTTGTTGGCGGACTCGACGAACAGGACGCCGGTGTTGGCCAGCACGCCGACCTCGTGGCCGTGGATGCGGGCCCAGCCGGTGATCAGGGTGTCGCCGTAGAGGGGCTTGAACTCGTGGAGCTCGGAGGCGTCGAGGAGGCGGGCGAGGACCTCGCGGGTGTCGGTGGGGATGCGGGGGTCGCGGGAGACGAGGCCGTGGATTTCCTGCGGGGGGTAAAGGGGCTCCTGCGGGGGCGCGGGGGTCTTGCGGGGGGCGGCGGGTTCCCCGAGATGGGCGACGATCTCGCGGGTGATGGCCAGCGCGTGGGCGTCGTCCTCGGCCAGATGATCGGTGACGCCCGACACGGAGCTGTGCATGAGGCCGCCGCCGAGGGTTTCGGCGTCCACCTGCTCGCCGGTGGCGGCGTAGGTCAGCTCGGGGCCGCCGAGATACATGAAGCCCTGGCCGCGGACGATGACGACCTCGTCGCAGAGCGCCGGGATGTAGGCGCCGCCCGCGGTGCAGGGGCCCATGACGACGGCGATCTGGGGGACGCCGTCGCCGGACATGCCGACCTGGTTGTGGAAGATGGAGCCGAACTGCCCCTCGTCGGGAAAGATGTTCTCCATGTCCGGCAGGAAGGCGCCGCCGGAATTGACCAGCGTGATGCAGGGCAGGCGGTTGGCCCAGGCGATGCGCTGGGCGCGGACATGCTTGCGGCAGGTGAGGCCGAAATAGGTGCCGCCCTTCACGGTCGCGTCGTTGGCGATGATCATGCAGGGGCGGCCCGAGACGAGGCCGATGCCGGTGATGAGGCCGGCGCCGGGGGGGACGCCCTCGTACTTGTTGAGGCCCGCCAGTTCGCCGACCTCCAGGAAGGGGGAGCCGGGGTCGAGGAGGCGCTCCACGCGCTCGCGCGGGAGGAGGCGGCCGCCCTTGACGTGGCGGGCGCGGGCGGACTCGCCGCCGCCCTGGCGCTGTTCGCGGCGCAGGGCGTGAAGCCGGGCGATGGCTTCGGCGTAGTGCTCGGCGTTGGCGCGGAAGTCCTCGGAGGTCGGGTCGGCGGTGGAGGTCATCACCGTCATGGCAGGCGGGGCTCCTCGCGCAGGGTGAGGGCGACCTTGGCGGCGCCCGGTTTGTCGAAGAAGTCGGCGGGGACGATGGTGACTTCGGCGCGGAAGGCGAGGGCGTCGCGCAGGCGGCGCTCGACCGTCTGTTTCAACTCGGCGTCGCCCTCGGGGGGGCGGCCGGGGCCGCGCTCGACCCAGACCTTGAGGGGGGACTGGGTGGTGTGGCCCTCGAAATCCGCGATCACGCGCATCACGCCGGAGGTCATGGGGGTCATGTCGGTGACGATGCTGCGGATGGCCGACGGGAAGACGTTGACGCCGCGGACGATGAGCATGTCGTCGGTGCGCCCGACGCAGCGGATGCGGGGGCCGGTGCGGCCGCAGGCGCAGGACGTGCCGAGGACCTCGACATGGTCGCCGGAGCGGAAGCGCAGCAGGGGCGAGGCCTGGCGGGTGAGGGCGGTGTAGACGAGCTCGCCGGTCGCGCCGGTTTCGAAGGGGATGATTTCGCCGGTGTCGGGGTCGAGGAGTTCGGTGAGGATGTGGTCGCGGGCGACCATGTGCATTCCGGCCTGCGCGTCGCACTCGGCCCAGTAGGTCACGGCGAGGTCGGTGCCGCCGAGAAGCTCGCAGCATTTCGCGCCCCAGAGGGACTCGATATGCGCGCGGACGGCGGGGATGCCGCCGCCGGGCTCCCCGCCGACGACGATGCGCTCCACGCCCAGCTCGCGGGCGGGGATGCCGGTGATCTCCTCGCATTTCTCCGCCAGGTGGGCGACGAAGTTGGGGGCGCCGAGGACGCAGCGGGGGCGCAGGTCGGCGGCCGCGCGCAGGAGGCGGTCCACGCCGCCGTCGGCGCCGATGGGGATGTCGAGGGCGCCCATGTACTGGAGCCCCTGCAGCATGGGGATGCCGCCGACGAAGCCCTTGGCCATGGCGAAGGCGTGCAGGACGGAGTCGCCGGGGCGGATGCCGCAGGCGAAGAGGCAGCGGGCGGTCATCTCGTGCCAGCTGGCGGCGTCGGATTCGGTGAGCGCGACATAGGAGGGGGAGCCGGTGGTGCCGCTGCTCGCCTGCATCTGGATGACGTCCGCGGGGTCGGCGGCGAGGTGCTGGCCGAAGGGAGGCGCGGCCCTGAGGCTCTCGCGCAGCTCGGACTTGTCGGTGAAGGGGAGGCGGGCGAGGTTCTCGACGGTCTTCACGTCGCCGAAGCAGAGGCCGGCGCGGGAGAGCTTGCGCTGGTAGAAGGGGGAGCGGGCCTCCAGCCAGCGCATCTGGCGGGCGAGGCGGGCCTCCTGGATCTGGCGGATCTCGGGGTCGGGGGCGCGCTCGACCTCCGACCAGGCGGGGGCGGAAGCGCGGGAGAGGGCGTCGGGAAGGCGGTAGCGGACGGTGTTCATCGGGGCCTCAGTAGGAGCGGGGGAGGCCCATGGCGCGCTCGGCCAGGTAGGACAGGCAGAGCTCGCGGTTCACGGGGGCGGTGCGCATGACGCGGATCATCGGGTAGAGCTCGTAGATGCCGGTGTCCTCGGTGAAGCCGGCGCCGCCATGGGCCTGCAGGGCGGCGTCGATGGCCTCGCAGCCCGCCTCGGCCCCGGCGTATTTGGCCATGTTGGCGGAGGGGCCGGCGGGGAGGCCGTTGTCGAACTCCCAGGCGGCGCGGCGGGCCATGAGGGCGGACATCTCCACCTGGGCGTAGGCCTTCGCCAGCGGGTGCTGGACGCCCTGATGGGCGCCGATGGGCTGGCCGAAGACGTTTCGGTCGGAGGCGTAGGCGACGGCGCGGTTGAGGGCGTAGCGGCCCATGCCGGCGCACATGGAGCCGACCATGATGCGCTCGGGGTTGAGGGTGTCGAAGAGGATCGAGAAGCCCTCGTCCACCTCGCCGACCACGTCCTCGGGGCCAAGGTCCACCTCGTCGAAATGGAGGGTCCATTGGCGTTCGGGGACGGGGACGGACATGCGGACGGGGGTCTTGGAGACGCCTTTCGCGTTGAGGTCCACGACGAAGAGGGTGAAGCCGTCGGTCTTCTTGCGCACCTGGTCGTGGGGGGTGGTGCGGGCGACGACGAGGCAGCGGTCGGCGGCGTCGGCGGCGGTGATGTAGGTCTTCTCGCCGCTCAGCGCGAAGCGGTTGCCCTTGGGTTTCGCCAGCGTGGTCATCTTCATGGAGTTGGAGCCGGCGCCGGGCTCGGTGATGGCGAAGCAGAAATTGATCTCTCCGCGGCAGGCGGCGGGGAGGATCTCGCGGCGGTGGTGGTCGGAGCCGTGGCGGGCGAGGTGCGAGAGCGACATGCAGGGGCCGATGACCATCATCAGCAGCGGGATGCCGTGGGAGGCGGTGCCCTCCATGAACAGGGTCATCTCCTGCATGCCGAGGCCGGCGCCGCCGTATTCCTCCGGCACCATGAGGCCGAGGAAGCCGTCCTGCGCGATCCGCGCCCACATCTCGCGCGGGAACTCGTGGCGGCGCGCGTGGTCGAGCCAGTAGGCGTTGTCGTAGCTCTGGGCGAGCTTGCCGCCGTAGTCGAGGATCTGGCGCTGCTCGTCGGTGAGGGCGAAGTCCATGGCTGGGCCTTCCGTCAGGGGAAGTCGGGCTTGCGGCGGGCCTCGAAGGCGGCGAGGCCCTCGGCGGCGTCGGGGCCGGGCAGGGCGCGGGCGGCGGCCTCGCGCTCCAGCTTCAGGGCGTCGGGGAGGGGGAGGTCGAGGCCCTGGCGCGCGAGGCGCTTCATCTCCGCCAGCCCCGTGCGGGAGCGCGTGGCGAGGGTTTCGCAGAGGTCCTGCGCGTCCTCGTGCAGGGCGGCGTCCTCGGCGATGCGGTTGACGAGGCCCATGGCGAGCGCCTCTTCGGCGGTGATCCAGCGGGCGGTGAGGAAAAGATCCATGGCCCGGCGCAGGCCCAGGACGCGCGTGAGGCGCTGGCTGCCCCCCCAGCCGGGTATCAGGCCGAACTGGGCGTGCTGGTCGCCGAAGCGGGCGGAGCGGGCGGCGAGGCAGATGTCGGCGGCCAGCATCAGCTCCAGCCCGCCGGCGAGGCAGAGGCCCTGAACGGCGCAGACTACCGGGAGGGGACTGGCTTCCAGCCGCGAGAGGGCGTCGTGGCCGGAGGCGAGGAAATGGTCTAGCGCGGCGGCGTCGGGGAGGGTGGATTTCACGGCGGCGAGGTCGGCGCCGGTGCAGAAATGCTCGCCCCGGGCGCGGATGAGGAGGGCGCGGATCTCGCGGTCGGCCTCGAAGCGGACGCGGGCGTCGTCGATGAGGCGGAAGGTCTCCGGCGTCAGGGCGTTGAACTTCTCCGGGCGGGAGAGTTCGATCACGCCGACCGGGCCGGCGGCGGATATCTCGGCGGGGGCGGTCATCGGGGCCTCCGGTCGTACTGGAGGACGACGCGGCCGGCCTTTTCGCGCGCGATCACCAGCTTCTGGATCTGGGCGGTGCCGTCGCCGATCTGGAGGCCGAGCACGTCGTTGTAGCGCTGATGGTGCGGCAGGTCGGTGGTGTAGCCGTAATGGCCGTGCAGGATCAGGCACTGGTGCAGGATCTCGCAGGCGGTTTTCGGGACGTACCACTTGCACATGGCGGCCTCGGCGGTGTGGCGGGCGCCGGCGTCGCGCAGGGCGAGGGTATGGTAGCAGAGCTGGCGCATCATGGTGAGCTGCGTCTCGGCCTCGGCCAGCGGGAAGCTGACGCCCTGATACTGGGCGAGGGGGGCGCCGAAGGCCTCGCGCTCCTGCACATAGGCCCAGGTTTCGTCGACCGAGGCCTGCGCGGGGGCGAGGCATTCGAGGCCGATCAGGGCGCGGGAGAAGTCGAAGCCGGCCATGATGGTGCCGAAGGCGCGGTCGGGCTCGCCCATCATGGCCTCGGCGGGCACGAAGACGTCGTCGAAGAAGACGGAGCCGCGGCCGACCGGCCTGGTGCCGATGTCGTCGAAGGCGGTGCGGGAGACGCCCTTCTCGGACAGGTCCACGAAGAAGGCGGAGACGCCCTTGGCGGTGCTGCCTTCCCCGCCGGTGCGGGCGAAGACCACCGCCGCGTCGGCATGGGCGGCGAAGGACATGGAGGTCTTTTCGCCCTTGAGGCGCCAGCCGTTGCCGGACTTCTCCGCCTTGAGCTGGAGGCCGGCGGCGTCGGAGCCGCCGCGGGGCTCGGTGAGGCCGAGGCCGATGATCCTCTCGCCCGCGACCACCTTCGGCAGCCATTCGCGGGCGATCTCGGGGGCGGCGTGCTGCGCGACCATGGCGCCCATCAGGGAGGCGAGGAGCTGGACGTAGCTGGCGTTGAAGTCGCCGTAGGCGATCTCCTCGGCGACGATGCCGGAGGTGACGAAGGACTCGCCAAGGCCGCCGTAGTCCTCCGGCAGGTCGGGGCCGATGAGGCCGAGGGCGCCCATCTCGCGCATCAGTTCGGGCTCGATGCGGTCCTGTTTCGCGCGGGCCATGTAGCCGGGCGCGAGACGCTCGCGGGCGAAGCGGCGGGCGGTCTCGCGGAAGGCCTCCTGCTCCTCGGTGAAGGCGTGCATGTCAGCCGGCCATGGTCAGGCCGCCGGAGACGGAGATCGTCTGGCCGGTGATGAAGCCCGCGTCGTCGGAGGCGAGGAAGCAGATGATGCCGGGGAAGTCCTCGGGCTGGGCGAGGCGGCGCATGGGGATGGCGCGTTTCAGGCCCTCGACGATCTTCTCGCCGGACTCGCCCTGGGCGACCGCGGCGAAGAGGGGGGTGTCGGTGGGGCCGGGGCAGACATTGTTGAGCTGGATGTTCTGGCGGGCGTGCTCGCGCGCCAGCGTCTTGGTGAAGGCGAGGATGCCGCCCTTGCAGGCGGCATAGACCGCCTCGCCCGAGGAGCCGACGCGCCCGGCGTCGGAGCCGATGTTCACGACCCGGCCGCCGCCCTGCTTCCCCATGATGGGCAGGACGGCGTGGTGCATGTTCAGGGGGCCGTAGAGGTTGATGTCGATGACCTTCTTCCACAGCGCCGCGTCGGTCTGGAGGAAGGGCCTGATCTCGTCCCAGCCGGCGTTGTTGACGAGGATGTCGATGTTCCCGCCCTCGGCCACCTTCGCCACGGCGGCGTCCACCTGGGCGCGGTCGGTGATGTCCACCTTGTGGGCGGTCGCCTTGCCGCCGGCGGCCTCGATCCGGCGCACGGTCTCCTGCGCGCCCTCGGGGTTCATGTCGAAGATGGCGACCTCGGCCCCTTCCTCGGCGAAGCGGAGGCAGACGGCGCGGCCGATGCCGCTGCCGCCCCCGGTGACGATGGCGCGCTTGCCCTTCAGGCCCCTCATGGCGGCGGCTCCTCCCCGTGATTCGGGCCCTCTCGTCGCGCGCGCGGCTTGACTTCGCCGCCGCGCCGGGGCCTCGTTTCGAACGTCTGTTAGAATTATTGCCCTTGCGGCGGCCCTGTCCAGAGGGGATTGGGGCGGCGATGACGAAGATGCACGGCAGCGAGGCGGGGACGGCGGCGCGCGCGCGGCGCGGCGCGGCCCGGAAGTCCGAGCGCACGCGGGAGGAGATCCTCGCCGCGGCGGCGCGGCTGTTCCGGCGCAAGGGCGTGGACGGGGCCACGCTGCGCGATCTGGCGGGCGAGGCGCGGCTGGAGGCGGGGAGCCTCTATTACCACTTCTCCTCGAAGGAGGAGATCGTGGAGGCGGTGCTGGACCGCGGGGTGCGCGGGATCGTGGAGGACGTGCGCGCGGCGCTGGAGGCGACGGAGGCGGCGCCGTTCCGGGACCGCTTCGCGGCGGCGGTGGCGGCGCATCTGCGCCAGCTTCACGCGATGGGGGATTTCACCTCCATGAACATCCGCAACTTCTCGCAGCTGCCGCCGCAGACGCGGATGCGTCACCGACCGGTGCGGCGGGAGTATGCGGCGCTGTGGGACGGGATGCTGGCGGAGGGGCAGACCAAGGGCGCGATCCGGGCGGACGTGCCCCCGGCGCCGCTGCGCCAGTTCGTGCTGGGGGCGCTGAACTGGACGGTGGAGTGGTTCGACCCCTCCGCGGCCTCGCTGGAGGCGCTGGGGGGCTGGATCTCGGGCATGATGCTGGACGGGATCTCGGCCCCGGAATGGCGGGGCGCGGCGGCGGGCGGGCCGGAGGCGGGCGACGGCCCGGAGGAGGATGCGGAGGGGGCGGCGAAGGCGGAGCGGACGCGCGAGGCGATCCTGCGCTCGGCCGCGCGGCTGATCCGGGACCGGGGCTACACGGCGACGACGCTGCGCGCGATCGCGGCGGAGGCGGAGGTGGAGGCGGGGAGCATCTACTACCACTTCCGCTCCAAGGAGGAGATCCTGGACGAGGTGCTGGACCGCGGCCTGCGCGAGATGCGCGACGGGCTGGCGGCGGCGACGGCGGAGCCTTGCGCCGGCCCCGCCGAGCACCGGGCGCGCATCGCCGCCGCGATCCGGGCGCATCTGCGGCGCCTGATGGCGCATGGGGAGTTCACATCGGCCAATATCCGCAACTACGGGCGGCTGCCGGCGGATGTGCGGCGCAGGCACCGCCCGGTGCGGGCGGAGTATTCGGCGCTGTGGGAGAGGCTGCTGGCGGACGCGCGAAAGGCGGGGGCGATCCGGGCGGATGTCGATCCGTCCTCGGCGCGGCAGGTGATCCTGGGCGCGCTGAACTGGACGGTGGAGTGGTTCGACGCCGCCCCCGGGCCGGGGCGGATGAGCGCGCAGGACTACGCCGAGATGTGCGTGGCGCTGATCCTGGACGGGGTGGCGGCGCGGGGCTGAGCGCCCGCGCCGAAGCAGGCCGCGCAAAAAGGCCGCAAGCTAATTTTTTGCTGGACGCGGGACGGTCGGCGCCGCCTAGGATGGCCGGGCGACGGGGCGGAAACCTTGTTGCGGGCGTTTCTAACGCTTGTTAGAAGAATCGCCAGCGCGGCGTCAGATCGCGCGGCTACGACAGGGGAGGCGCATGT
Organism: Pseudomonadota bacterium; assembly: GCA_051747505.1. Lineage (GTDB taxonomy): Bacteria > Pseudomonadota > Alphaproteobacteria > Rhodobacterales > Rhodobacteraceae > Albimonas. The sequence continues at coordinate 11,604 of JBNJGE010000068.1, forward strand.
CTCAAGCGCGGGCCTTCGGCTTCTCGGAAGCCGAACTCAGGAACGCGTCCACCGTCTTCGCGCCGGGCCTTTTCGCGGGCCGGGTGGTGGCGGTCAGCGGCGCGGGGGGCGGACTGGGGCGGGCGATGGCCGCGCTCTTCGCCCGGCTGGGGGCGACTCTCGCCATCTGCGGGCGCGACCCGGAGAAGCTGGCGCGCGCCGAGGCGTTCCTGCGCGGCTTCGGGGGCGAGGTGCTGGCCCGGCCGATGAGCATCCGCGAGCCCGACGAGGCCGCGGGCTTCGTCGATGCGATCCATGAGCGGTTCGGGCGGCTCGACGCGCTGGTGAACAACGCCGGCGGGCAGTTCGGGCAGGCGGCGCTGGAGTTCTCGCCGAACGGCTGGCGCGCGGTCATCGACACCAATCTCAACGGGACCTGGTGGATGATGCAGGCGGCCGCCCGGCGCTGGGCGGAGACGGGCGCGCCGGGCTGCATCGTCAACATCGTCGCCGATATCTGGCGCGGCCTGCCGGGCATGGCGCACAGCGCCGCGGCGCGGGCGGGGGTGATCTACCTTTCGAAGAGCGTGGCGGTGGAATGGGCGCCGATGGGCGTCCGGGTGAACTGCGTGGCGCCGGGCTGCTGCGAGAGCTCCGGCTTCGCCAACTATCCGGAGGAAGGGGCGGCGACGTTCCAGGACTCCAACCCCATGCGCCATGCGGGGGACGAGTGGGACGTGGCGGAGGCCGTCGTGTGGATGGCCGCGCCCTCGGCGAAATTCGTGACAGGGGAGGTGCTGACCGTGGACGGGGGGCAGCAGCTCTGGGGCGATCCGTGGCCGACGGGGCGCCCGGAGTGGTTCCGGCTGGACCGGCCGGCGGAGGCGGCGCGATGAGCGCGGCCGAGGAGATGGAGGCCGGCGCGCAGGCGCGGCCCGCGGGCACGCCGGCGCTGGCCTGCGAGGGCGTGGAGCGGCGCTTCGGCGGGCTGGTGGCCGTCAGCGGCGTGGACCTGGAGATCATGCCCGGGGAGATCTACGGGCTGGTCGGGCCGAACGGGTCGGGCAAGACGACGCTGACCAACGCCATCACCGGGTTCTATCCCCCCAACGAGGGGCGCATCCGGCTTTACGGGCGCGACATCACGGGGATGCGGCCCCACCGGGTGGCCGGGCTGGGCGTGGCGCGGACCTTCCAGAACCTGGCGCTGTTCAACGGGCTGAGCGTGCTCGACAACATCCTGCTGGGCCGGCACATCCACATGAAGCCGGGCGTGCTGCGCACGGCCCTCTACTGGTGGGCGGCGCGGCCGGACGAGATCCGCAACCGCGAGATCGTGGAGGAGGTGATCGAGTTCCTGCAGCTCGAAAGCATCCGCCACGAGCTGGTGGACGGCATCCCGATCGGGCTGAAGAAGCGGGTGGAGCTGGCCCGCGCGCTGGTGGCCGAGCCGCATCTCCTGATCCTGGACGAGCCCATGGCGGGCATGAACCAGGAGGAGAAGGAGTACATGGCGCGCTTCATCCTGGATGCGCGCGACGAGCGGGGCGTGACCGTCCTGCTGATCGAGCACCACATGGACGTGATCCTGGGCATCTGCGACCGGATGCTGGCGCTCAATTACGGGGAGATGATCGCCTCCGGCCCGCCTCGGGAGGTCGTGAAGGATCCCGGCGTGATCAAGGCCTATATCGGAGGGCGCGATGAAACCGGGTGACGCGGTGGCGATGGAGCGGGCCGCGACCCGGGGCGCGTCCGAGGGGGACACGCTGATCCGGCGGCTGGCCGAGAACGGCGAGCGGCATGGCGGCGAGGTCGCCATGCGCGAGAAGGACCGGGGCATCTGGAAGGAGACGACCTGGGCCGGGCTGACCGAGGAGGTGCTGCGCTGCGCCGCGGGGCTGGACGCGCTGGGCGTGGGCGAGGGCGACGCGGTCATCGTGCTGGGCGACAACCGGGTGCGCCTCTATGCCGGGATGCTGGCCGTGGGCGCGCTGGGCGCCTTCGCCATGCCGGCCTATCCGGGCGCGACGCTGGACGAGCTGGAGCACTATGTCCACGAGGCGCGGGTGCTCTGCGCGATCGCCGAGGATCAGGAGCATGTGGACAAGGTGCTCGACCTGCGGGCGGCGGGCACGGAGGTGCCGCATATCGTCTATGACGACCCGCGGGGGCTGAACGCCTACCAGGCCCACGGGCTGACCTCCTGGGAGACGCTGCTGGCCCGCGGCGCCGAGCGGCTGCGCGAGGAGCCGGGCCTGCGCGACGCGCTGATCGGGCGGGCGACGCCGGACGGGCCGGCGGTCTTCCTCCATTCCTCGGGCACGACCGGAAAGCCCAAGGGCATCGTGCTCAGCCACCGCAACATGCTGGCCGCCGTGCGCAACGGGCGCGAGGGCGGGGTGTTCCGCGAGGGCGAGGAGGTGGTCGCCTATCTGCCCATGGCCTGGGTGGGGGATTTCGCCCTGACGCTGGCCGCCGGCGTGGCCCTGCGCTTCGTCGTCAACGTGCCCGAGCGCCAGGAGACCGTGATGCGCGACACGCGGGAGATCGCGCCGACGCTCTACCTCGCCGCGCCGCGGAGCTGGGACAACCTGCTGACCACGGTGCAGGTGCAGATCGAGGATTCCACGCGGCTCAAGAAGTGGATCTATCACCGCTTCATGGACCGGGCGATCGCCGCCGAGCGGCGCAAGCTGGAAGGGGAGCCGGGGACGGCCGGGGAATGGCTGTGGCGCTGGCTGGGCGAGCGGCTGGTCTTCGGGCCGATCAAGGACCAGTTCGGCTTCCTGCGCCTGTCGGGCGCCTTCACCGGGGGCGAGGCGATCGGGGAGGACACCTTCATCTTCTTCCGGGCGCTGGGCATCAGGCTGCGCCAGCTCTACGGGCAGACGGAGAACAGCGCGCTCAACGCCATCCAGGACCCCGAAGAGGTGAAGCTGCACACGGTCGGGCGGCCCCTGCCGGGGGTGGAGGCGAGGATCGGCGAGGGGGGCGAGATCCTGCTCAGGGGCGAGAGCGTCTTCGCGGGCTATCACGCCAACCCGGAGGCCACCGCCGAGACGCTGCAGGGCGGCTGGCTGCACACCGGCGACGCGGGATACATGGACGAGGACGGGCACCTGGTGGTGCTGGGCCGGCTGTCGGAGGTGGTGCATACCGCCGGCGGCGAGCGCTACGTGCCCAACTACATCGAGAACCGGCTGAAATTCTCCCCCTACATCAAGGACGCGGCGGTGGTCGGCGCGGGCCGGGAGCAGCTCTGCGCGATGCTGTGCGTCGACTTCGCCGCCGTGGGGCACTGGGCGGAGGTGAACGGGGTTCCCTACGTCTCCTACGCCGACCTGTCGCAGCGCGAGGAGGTCAACGCGCTTCTGCGCGACGCGGTGCGCCGGGTGAACGAGACGCTGCCCGAGGCGCTGCGCCTGCACCGCTATGTCAGCCTG
>JBNJGE010000069.1:0-14923 GCA_051747505.1 Pseudomonadota bacterium
CCAGCCCTGTTCGCGCAGCAGCTCGATCGAATAGATCGCCGCCTTGGCGTTGAGCGTGTCGAAGATCGTCTCCAGCAGCAGCAGGTCGCAGCCGCCCTTGATCAGCCCGCGCGCGGACTCGCCGTAGGCCTCGGCCAGCTGGTCGAAGGTCACCTTGCGCAGGCCGGGGTCGTTGACGTCCGGGCTCAGGCTCGCCGTCTGGTTGGTCGGGCCGATCGCCCCGGCCACCCAGCGCGGACGCTCGGGGGTCGAGGCGGCCTCGGCGGCCTCCTTGGCCAGCCGCGCGGCGGCCTCGTTGAGCTCCGGCGTCAGGTCCTCGAGCGCGTAGTCCGCCTGGCTGATGCGCGTGGCCGAGAAGCTGTTGGTGCAGACGATGTCGGCGCCCGCCTCCAGGAACTCGGCGTGGATCTCGCGGATCATGTCGGGCTGCGTTACGCACAGCAGCTCGTTGTCCCCCGCCAGATCGTGCGGGTGATCCTTGAAGCGCTCGCCCCGATAGGCGGCCTCGTCCGGCTTGCGCGCCTGGATCATGGTGCCCATCGCGCCGTCGAGCACCAGTATGCGCTCGGCGGCGTGGGCCGCGATGTCTCGGTTCTCGGTCATGAAACTCCTCAGGCGGCGGTGCGGGCGGCGTCCTGCTCGCGCAGGCCGAGCGCGCGGCACAGGGCGACGCTCACATCCGCCTTGTTGAGCGTGTAGACATGGAATTCCGTGATCCCGGCCTCGATCAGGCGGCGGCACTGCTCGGTCGCCACCGCGGCCGCGACCATCGAACGGGTGGAGGGGTCGTCGTCCAGCCCGTCGAACATCTCGGCCAGCCAGTCCGGAATGACGGCGCCGCAGTTCTCGGAGAACGCCTTGAGCTTGCCGAAATGCGCCACCGGCATGATGCCGGGCACGATCGGCTTGTCGACGCCCGCCGCCCGCGCGCGGTCGATGAAGCGCAGCACGGCGTCGGTGTCGAAGGCGTACTGCGTGATCGCCTTGTTCGCGCCGGCGTCCAGCTTGCGCTTGAGGTTGTCGAGATCGCTCTCGGCGTTCAGCGCCTGCGGGTGCACCTCCGGATAGGCGGCGACCGCGATGTCGAAATCGGCGATCTTCTTCAGCCCCTCCACCAGGTCGGGCGCGAAGGCGTAGCCGTCGGGGCGCGGCTCGTAGGCGCCGCCCGCCGGCGGGTCGCCGCGCAGGGCGACCAGCTTGCGGATGCCGGCCTCCCACAGCCCGCGCGCGAGCTCGTCGATCTCGTCTCGGCTCGCCTCGACGCAGGTCAGGTGATGGGCGACGGGCAGCCCGGTGCGGGCGTGCACGCGGTCCACCGTCTCGCGCGTCTTGGCGCGCGTCGAGCCGCCGGCCCCGTAGGTGACCGAGAAGTATTCCGGCGCGAAGGCGCTCAGCCGGTCGACCGCGGCGTCCATGGACGCCTGGCCCTTCTCGGTCTTGGGCGGGAACAGCTCGAAGGAGACGGAAATCTCCCGTCCGGGATCGGCCCCGTTGGACATTCTCTTCTCCGGGTTTCTGTTTCGTGCGCTCTGGCGGACGGTCCGGGGGGCGGCCGCGCCGCCCCCCGCGTCCCGCGTCACTCGGGCTTGCGGAAGAGCTGGATGCCCCAGGCCAGATGGCCGGCGTCCGCCGCTTTCACCCAATTCTCGAGCCCGACGATCATCTTGTCCAGATACTCGACCGAGGCCCCGCTGTCGCGCAGCTTGTCGTAGTTGGCGATCAGGTCCTCGCGCACGCGGTTGTAATGCGTGCGGAGCTGTTCGGTCATGCGCTCCTGCGCCACGGTCTCGAAGCCCATGGCCTCCGCCGCCTCGCGGTAGAACTTGAAGGAGGCCAGGCTGGTGAGCTGCAGGCGGTCATACACCGGCTGCAGCAGGCTGAGATCCTCGACCTCGTCGGCCTGCATCGGGTCGGTGAAGATGAAGTGGCCGCCCGGCTTGAGCACGCGCCACACCTCCGAGAGCACCTTCGCCCGCTGGTCGGAGTGCAGGATGGCATCCTGCGACCAGACCACGTCGTAGGCGGAGTCGGGCTCCGGGATGTCCTCGAACACGCCGTGCACCACGCGGATGCGGTCGGAGAAGCCCTGCGTGAAGTTGCGGTGACGGTTGGTGTCGTTCTGCACCTCGGAGATGTTGAGGCACACCGCCTCGCCGCCGCCGTGCTCGCTCAGCACCTTGCGCATGGCGCCGCCGTAGCCCGCGCCGATGTCGAGGATCTTCGTGTCCGGCCCGAGGTTCGGGATCATCTTCGCCATGGCGTCGACCGTCAGGTCGGAGGCCTCGCGGATGTCCTTCGTGGTGTCGTAGATGCCGACATGAAGGTCCTGGCCGCCCCAGACGGTGGAGTAGAAGGCGTCCGCGTCCTCGGAGTCGTAGTAGTCCTCGGCCACGTCGCGCACGTCGGTGGCGCTGTCCTCGCGGGTGCCCCCGCCCCAGCGGACGAGATGCATGGTCGACTTCTCGGCGACGTGGATGAAGAAGTCAGGATCGTTGTCGGCGTAGGTCTCCTGGAAGTCGCCATAGGTGCGCACGCGCTGGAAGCCGGCCTCGGACAGCAGGCGGCGCACATAGTTCTTGCGGATGGGGCACATGTTGAGCGTGTACTCGGACCCGTCCGGGAAGGAGTACTTGAAGCGGGCCAGGCCGTCGTCCATGTATTCCGGCTCGGCCGTCACCTTGTCCCCGGCGTAGTAGTACTTGTGCTTCGAGGAGTAGCCGTGATCCAGGATCGCGTCGTAGTTGCGCTGGTCCAGGATCAGGATGCCGTCATGCTTCAGCGCGGCGTAGAACTCGGCCAGCGCCCGGCGGCGGTCCTTCTCCTCGTGCAGGTGCGTGAAGCTGTTGCCGAGGCAGATGATCGCGTCGTACTTGCCGTTGATGTCGCGGTTCAGCCAGCGCCAGTCGGCTTGCACGGTCTTCAGGATCAGCCCGCGCGACTGGCCGTTCTCGAACGCCTTGGCCAGCATCGCGGCCGAGCCGTCGGCCGTGGTCACGTTGAAGCCCGCCTCGGTCAGGCGCACCGAGTGGAAGCCGGTGCCGGCCGCCACGTCCAGCACGGTCTCCTTGCCGCGGGCGCGCAGCACGTCGATGAAGAACTGCCCCTCGCTCTCGGCGCGGGCCTTCCAGTCGATCAGCTCGTCCCACTTCTCGACGAAGGACATCACGTACTCGCCGCGATAGAGGTCGGTCTCGCGGTCGGCCAGCGGGTCCTCGCCATATGTCTGGGATTCGAGTTCGAGCTCCGCGTTCGGCTGGTTCCGCATGGTGTCCTTGTCCTCAATCCTGTCGCGCCGGAGGCGCTACGGTTCGATGTCGCTTCGGTCGAACGGCGCCGCATCGGCTTCGGCGGAAGCCGCTTCGAACGCCGCTCCCCGCCCATGACGGGCGGGCCGCGGCCCCTGTCAGGCGCTGTTCGCCGATCTCTCATCGGCGCCGGGCCATCGGTCGCGCGGGGCGTCCGCAGCCACGGGCATGCTCTCGCATCGGGGCGCCGAATTCCGCAGACCGGCGCCGCCGCGTGTGAGGCAAATTACGGGCGAAGGGGCGCCCGGTTCAACCTTGACAATCCGAAAACGACGCTTCGCGGCCGTTTCACGACATTGCAAGTTGTTGAGAGACAACCAATTTATCGCAGCGCAAAAAGTTTTGCGTCAGGCCGTTTCCGGGGCCGCTCAAGGCGCCCGAAACTGTTGCGCGCCGATTCCTTGGCGACGATCAGGCGATCGATCGCGACCTTCGCCGCCTCAGCCGGGCAGGTGCGCCGGAAGGCGGGAACGGCCCGTCACGAAGCTGGGGGCAGCGCGCAGGCGCCCACGGCGAGGGTGGAGGCGGCCTTGCGCGCCCAGGCGCCGGGCGCCAGCCTGTGTGAAACGGACCCGGCATGGCGGCGGAGGGAGGATGCAGGATTTCGGCGCGGCCTTCGCGGCCGCCTTCGGCCTCATCGCGCAGGGCGACCCCGAGCTTCTGGAGATCATCGCCCTGTCGCTCCGCGTCAGCGGGACGGCGGTGCTGATCGCCTGCCTCCTCGGCTTCCCGCTCGGCGCCGCGCTGGCCGTGCTGCGCTTTCCCGGCCGCGGCGTCGCGGCGGCGCTGGTCAGCGCGTTGATGGGTCTGCCGCCGGTGGTGGTGGGGCTCTTCGTCTACATGATGCTCTCCCGCGCCGGACCCCTCGGCGCGCTGGGGCTTCTCTACACCCCCGGCGCGATGATCATCGCCCAGACCCTGCTGGTCACCCCCATCGTGGCCGCCCTCGCCCGCCAGGTCATCGAGGATCTCAACACCGAGTACGACGAGATGCTGCGCGCCATGCACGCCACCGGCCCGACCATCGCGGGCACGCTGCTGTGGGACGCGCGCCCCTCGCTGGTCACCGCCGCGCTGGCGGGCTTCGGCCGCGCGCTGGCGGAGGTCGGGGCGGTGATGATCGTGGGGGGCAACATCGACCATGTCACCCGGGTGATGACCACGGCGATCGCGCTGGAGACCTCGCGCGGCGAGCTCGCCCTCGCGCTGGGCCTGGGCATCATCCTGGTCGCCCTGTCCATCCTCGTGAATGGCGCGGTGATCGCGCTTCGCGCCCGTCTCGCGGGGTCCCTCGCCGCCTGACCCGGGGGAGCTCTGCAATGTTCCGGCCCGCCCTCGCCGCCCTCGCCGCCCTCGCCCTGCTCGCCGCCGCGCCGGCCGCGGCCGACGACTTCATCATCGTCCAATCCACGACCTCCACCAGGAATTCCGGCCTCTACGACGCCATCCTGCCGCATTTCGAGGCCGCCACCGGCATCCAGGCCCGCGTGGTCGCCGTGGGCACCGGCCAGGCGATCAAGAACGCAGCCAACTGCGACGGCGACGTCCTCCTGGTCCACGCCAGACCGGCGGAGGAGAAATTCGTCGCCGACGGCTACGGCGTGGCGCGCCACGACGTGATGTACAACGACTTCGTCATCGTCGGCCCCGCGGACGATCCCGCCGGCATCCGCGGCACGACCGACGCCCCGGCCGCGCTCGCGGCCATCGCCCAGGCCGGGGCCCCCTTCGCCTCCCGCGGCGACGACAGCGGCACTCAAAGGAAGGAGCGCGCGCTGTGGTCCGCCGCCGGCGTCGACCCCGCCGCGCAGAGCGGGCGCTGGTACAGCGAGACCGGCTCGGGCATGGGCGCCACGCTCAACCTCGCCGCCGGCATGGACGCCTACGCCCTGACCGACCGCGCCACCTGGATCGCCTTCGCCAACAAGGCGAACCTGCAGGTCCTCGCCGAGGGCGACCCCGCCCTGTTCAACCAGTACGGGGTCATCCGCGTGAGCCCCGAGCACTGCCCGGCCGTGCGCGAGGCCGGCGCGAAGGCCTTCGAGGACTGGCTCCTCTCCCCCGAGGGGCAGCAGGCCATCGCCGACCACCGCCTCAAGGGCCACCAGCTCTTCTTTCCCAACGCGAGGTGAATGGCCGCGCCGTCGCCGCGTTGAAAATCCGGGCCGAAGGGCGCACTCTCGCGCCGGTCGCCGGGGCCGCCCCCGGCCGGCCCGGAACCGGGCCGAGAACAAAGACAGGGAGACACGCATGGCACATCTCAAGGACCTGATCCGCGGCGCGGCGCTCTCCGCCCTGGTCGCGGGCCCCGCGGCCGCCGCCCAGTGGGACATGCCCACCCCCTATGGCGACACTGTGTTCCACACGCAGAACATCATCCAGTTCGCCGAGGACGTGGCCGAGGCCACGGACGGGGAGCTGGACATCACCGTCCACTCCGCCGGCTCGCTCTTCGGCCACGCCGAGATCAAGGATTCCGTCCGCCGCGGCCTCGCGCCCATCGGCGAGGTCCTCATCTCGCGCCTGGCCAACGAGAACCCGATCTTCGGCATCGACTCCATCCCCTTCCTCGCCTCCAGCTACGACCAGGCCCGCGCCCTGTGGGCGGCCTCGCGCCCCGCGGTCGAGGAGGCGCTGGCCGAGCAGGGGCTCACCCTGCTCTTCGCCGTGCCCTGGCCGGGCCAGAGCATCTACACCCAGGAGCCGATCGAGAGCACGGCGGACATGGAGGGCCTGTCCTTCCGCGCCTACAACGCCGCGACCGAGCGGCTGGCCGAGCTGATGGGCGCCGTGCCCACTCAGGTCGAGGCCGGCGACGTCCCCACCGCCTTCGCCACCGGCCGCGTGGACGCCATGATCACCTCGCCCTCGACGGGCGTCAGCTCCCAGGCCTGGGACTTCACCTCCCACTACACCGACACGCAGGCCTGGCTGCCCAAGAACATGGTGATCGTAAACACCGACATGCTGGAGAGCCTGCCCGACGACCAGCGCGAGGCGCTGATGCGCGCGGCCGAGACAGCCGAGACCCGCGGCTGGGAGATGTCCGAGCAGGAGACCGCCACCCAGATCGCCGAGCTCGAGAAGAACGGCATGACGATCTCCCAGCCCACGGAGACTCTCGCCGAACAGCTCGAGGAGATCGGCGCCACCATGACCGAGGAGTGGCTGGCCGAGGCCGGCGAAGCCGGCGCCGCAGTCGTCGAGGACTACCGCTCCCGCTGAGCGGCCCGGGCGGGCCGGGGCGCGCGCCCCGGCCCGCCGCCCTGCCCCGTCCCCCGAGGATCCCATGCGCCGCGCGCTCGACCGTCTCTACGGGGCGGCACTCGCCGTCTCGATGCTGTGCTTCGCCGCCATCGCCCTGATGGTGCTGACCCAGATCCTGGGCCGGCTGACCGACCGGGCGCTGGGCGCGATCGGCGCCCCCTCGCTCGGCCTCGCCATCCCATCGCTGGCCGAAATCGGGGCCTTCCTGTTCGTCTCCGGGGTGTTTCTGGGTCTCGCCGGCACGCTGCGCGCGGGCGGGCACGTGCGCGTCACGCTGGCCTCCCAGCGCCTCGGGCCCGGCGCGGCGCGCTGGCTGTCGATCCTGGTCATCGCCGTCGCCCTCGCCCTCGCGATCTGGGCGACCTGGCATTCGGCGGGAATGGTCGAGGAGTCCCTGCGCTTCGGAGACGTCTCCTACGGCATGGTCCGGATCCCGCTGGCCATCCCCCAGGGGATCATGACGCTCGGCCTCGCCGTATTCTGCGTCGCGCTCGCCGATGAGGGCTGGGCCGCGCTGCGCGGGGACGAACCCGCCTACCGCCGGGCCGAGGCCGCCAAGGAGAGCCAGAGCGAAGGCGGGGGCGAGTGATGGAATTCGCTCAGCTCGCCCCCCTCCTGCTCGCCCTGCTCTTCCTCGCGCTCGCGTCCGGCCTCTGGGTCGGCTTCGCGCTGATCGCGGTGGGTCTCGTCGCCACGGCGCTGGCCACGCCGGCGCCGGCGGGCGCGATCTTCGCCACCAAGGTCTGGGGCTCCATGACCGTGTGGGATCTCACGGCGCTGCCCATGTTCATCTGGATGGGCGAGATCCTGTTCCGCTCGCGCCTCGCCGCGGACATGTTCGCCGGTCTCGCGCCCCTGACCCGCCGCCTTCCCGGCGGCCTCGCGCATGTCAACGTCTTCGGATGCGCCCTCTTCGCCGCCGTCTCCGGCTCCTCCGCGGCCACGACCGCCACCGTCGGGCGCATGACGGCGCCGGAGCTGGCCCGGCGCGGCTACCCGCCCTCGCTGGCCATCGGCTCGCTCGCGGGCTCGGGCACCTTCGGCTTCCTGATCCCGCCCTCCATCATCCTGATCGTCTACGGCGCGGCGACCGAGCAGTCGATCGCCCGCCTGTTCCTCGCCGGCGTCATGCCGGGGCTGATGCTGGCGGCGATGTTCTCGGGCTGGATCATGCTCTGGTCGCTGATGAACCGCAGCCGCATGCCCGACCCCGACCCGCCCCAGAGCCTGCGCGAGCGCCTCGCCGCCGCCGCCCTGCTGGCCCCGACCGTGGCGCTGATCGTCGCCGTGATCGGCTCGATCTATCTCGGCATCGCCTCCCCGACCGAGGCGGCGGTGATCGGCGTGCTGGGCGCCGTCCTGCTCGCCGCCCGCGGGGGCGGCCTGACCCTGCGCGGCCTGGCGGACACGCTGCGCGCCGCCACCATCACCACCTGCATGATCTCCTTCATCCTCGCCGGCGCCTCCTTCCTGACGGTGGCGATGGGCTATTCCGGCATCCCCCGCGCGCTCGCCGGCTGGATCGGGGAGATGGAGCTCTCCGCCGGCGCCCTGCTGGCGGCGCTCACGCTGCTCTTCATCGTGATGGGCATGTTCCTCGACGGCATTTCCATCGTGGTGCTGACGGTCTCGATCATCCTGCCCATGGTGCAGGCCGCGGGCATCGACCCGATCTGGTTCGGCATCTTCCTGGTGCTGGTGGTGGAGATGAGCCAGATCACCCCGCCCGTGGGCTTCAACCTCTTCGTCATACAGGGGCTGACGGGGCGCTCCATCTTCAACATCGCGCGCTTCGCCGCGCCCTTCTTCGCGCTTCTGGTCGCGGCGGTGGCGATCCTGGCGCTGTTCCCGCAGATCGCGCTCTGGCTGCCCGACACCATGCTGGACCGCTGAGATGCGCGCAGCGGACGCCCTCGCCTTCGTCGCGCGCAACGGGCGCGTCGTCCTCATCGGCGGGCTGGTCGCCGGCGTCGCCCTGCCGGGCCTCGCCGCCGCGCTGGTGCCCTTCATCCTGCCGCTCGTCGGGCTGATGCTGTTCATCACCACCCTGCGCGTGGGCCCGGCCGTGTTCCCGGAGGGGCCCCGCGGCTGGCGACAGGAAGCGGTGCGCGCGGTCCTCCTTCAGACGGCCCTGCCCCTCGCCGCCCTCCTGATCCTCTCCGCCGCAGGCGTGGCGGACACGCCGCTCGGCCTCGCCACCATCATCACGCTGGCCGCCTGCCCCATCTCCGGCAGCGCCGGCCTCGCCCTGATGGCGGGCGCGGACCCCGCCCCGGCCCTGCGCGCCGCCGGCGTGGGCACCGCCCTCTTCCCGTTGACCGTGCTGCCGGTCCTCGCCGCCCTGCCCGGCCTCGGCCCGGCGGAGCAGGTGCTCGGCGCCGCGCTGCGCCTGCTGGCGCTGATCGGGCTGGCTGGCGGCGGGGCGCTGCTCGTCCGCGCGCTGGTCCCCGCCCTGCGCCGTCCGACCGCCCTGCCGGTTCTCGACGGCGGCCTCACTCTGAGCATGGGCGTGATCGTCATCGCCCTGATGGCGGCTGTCGGTCCCGCCCTGCGCGGGGCGCCGGGGGAGCTTCTGGCGACCCTCGCCCTCGCTCTGGCGCTGGGCTTCGGCCAGCAGACTCTCGCCTTCGGCGCCTTCCTGCGCCTGGGCGAGGGCCCGCGCGCCGCCGCCCTCGCGGTCGCGGCGGGCAACCGCAACCTCGCCCTCTTCTTCGCGGCGCTGCCGGAGGAGGTGCGTGGCCCGCTCCTCCTCTATCTCGGGCTCTACCAGATCCCGATGTATCTCACGCCGCTGGTGATGAAGCCGCTCTACGACCGCGGCCCGCATGCGCGGGCCGGCTGATCAGCGGATCACATGCACCGAGCAGGCGGCGTGGCGCACCACATGCGAGGCCGTGGAGCCGAGGAAATAGTCCTCCAGCGCCGGCCGGTGCGAGTGCATGACGATCAAGTCGTTCTCGTTCTCCACCCGCCGATCGAGGATGGTGCGGGCCGCATGCCCCCAGACCACATGGCGCGGCCCCTCGTGCCCCTCTCGCTTCGCGATCTTCTCCAGCGCCTCGGTCGCGTCCCGCTGGTTCTTTTCGAAGGTCTCGTGCGGGATGTAGGTGGCCGCGTAGCCGGGGATCTCCTCCAGCACATGCAGCAGCGTGATCCGCGCCTGGGGCGAGGCCAGGGCCTTGGCGATCCCGATCGCCCGGGCGTCCTGCTCCTCGTCGTGAAGCGCCAGCGGCACGAGAATGTTGTGATACATTTCGGTTTCCTCCCTCAACGTGGTCCGGACGCAGCTTAGGCGCCTTCGCCGGGTTTCGCATCTCCTGATCCGCAGAGGCCGAGCGCGTCGCGCGCCGCCCGCGCCGTCGCCTCCAGCGGACCCGAGGCGTCGAGCGGCGTCCACCCCGCCGGCGCCTCGCCGCGCCCCGCCTGCCCGCGCACGACCTCCGCCGTCGCGTCCGAGGCGTCTCCGCGCCGCCCCTCCACCCGGCGCACCGCCTCCTCCAGCGGCAGGGTCAGCCACAGCCCGTCGAAGCGCACGCCCTCCGCCTGCGCCAGCCGCGCCGCGCAGTCCCGCCAGTCGGGGCCGAGGAATGTCGCGTCCAGAACCACCGGCAGACCCGCGCGCAGGACCCGCCGCGCATCCCGGGCCATGCGGGCCATCACCCGCCGGTTCATCCGCTCCGAATAGGCGGCCTTGTCCAGCCGCGCCTCCGGCGGCGCCCCCGCCAGCCGCTTGCGCGTGACGTCCGAGCGGATCATCACTGCCCCCGCCAGCGGCGCCAGATCCGGCGCGATCGCCCGCGCGAGGCTCGTCTTGCCCGTCCCGGAGATTCCGCCCACCGCCACCAGCCGCGGCCGGATCTCCGCCGCCAGCGCCGCGCGCGCCAGCCGCAAATTCCCCGCGGCCTCCTCCTGCGCCCCGCGCCCCGCGGCCGCCATCGCGCGGATCGCCCCGCGCATCGAGATGTAAAGAGGCAGCAGCGCCAGCCCCTCGTGATCCCGTGTCGTCGCCAGGTAGCGCGACAGCAGCACGCAGGCGAGCCCCCGCAGCCCCCGCGCGATCAGGTCCTCCAGCGTCAGCGCAAGATCGTAGAGCGTGTCGATCGAGGCGATGGCTTCGTCGAACTCGATGGCGTCGAAGGGCGTGGGCCGCCCCTCGATCATGACGACATTGCCCAGATGCAGATCGCCGTGGCAGCGCCGCACCCGGCCCAGGCGCCGCCGCCTGCGGATCAGTCCGTCCTGCGCCGCCCGCGCCCGCTGCGCCGCCGCCCGCCAGGGCGTCGCAGAACCGTCCAGAGGTCCACCGCGCACGGCCGCCTCCAGCGCTCCCGCGATCTGGTCGATGCGCGCGCGAACATCCTCCGCGTCGCCATATGCCGGCGTTTCGGGCGCTCGCGCATGGGCCGCGGCTGCGGCGTCAGCAAGCTCCTCCATCAGCCGCGCGTCCAGCGCCCCGGCCTCGGCCAGCTTGTCCAGCTCCTGGCTGCGGTCGAAGCGGCGCATCTCCACCAGCCAGTCCACCGCCTCGCCCTCGCCGCCCAGGCGCAGCCCCTCGGGGCCGCAGGTCACGGGCGTGACGCCGAGATAGAAGCCCGCCCCGGCCCGGTTGAGCTCCAGCTCCCGACGGCAGGCGGCCTCCCGTTTCTCCGGCGTCGAGAAGTCGAGGAAATTGGTCCGCACCGCGCGCTTGAGCTTCCAGGCCCGGTCTCCCGCCAGGAAGATCCGCGAGATATGCGTGTCCACCCGCTCCACCTCCGCCCCGCCATGCGTGGCGGGGTCGGAGAGCAGCGCGATCGCCTCCGCCTGATCCGTCTCGTCGCCCGTCAGCTCGGGAAGGTGCGGGGCGTCGTGGGGCATCCGGGCGGGCTCCTTGTCTCGGCGGCGCGGCGGCCTGACCGTGGGGCGCCGCCGGAGGCGGGGCCTTGATGCGCATCAATGCCCCCCCGACGCCCTGCGCCTCAGGCCGCGCGGGACAGCTCGGCCCCGGCCAGTTCCGCCCAGTCTCCCCCGCCCGCATAGCGCGCGGCAAGCCGTCCCGCCCCGTCCATGGCGAAGAGCGTCAGCCATCCGTTGTCCAGGAGGTCGCGCAGGCCCGGGTTGCGCGCGATCACCTCGCTCATCGCCTCGCGCGGGGCCTCGATGACGACGCTCAGCCTCAGCGGCTCATGCGCCAGAGCCTCCCCGTCATGGACGGACTGCCAGGGCAGGCCCGGGCGCAGGTCGCCCCCCTGCCCCTCCAGCACGCCCAGCCCGCCGACCACGTTGTGCAGCGTCTTGTCCCCGCTGCCGAAGACGCGGTTGTCCACCGACGAGCCGTAGTATTGCAGGTTGATCCAGCTCGCCACGATCACGGGCGCGGTCATGATCAGCTCCAGAGTGGAGAAGCCCGCATCGCCCCGCCAGTCGTAGCTGTGCAGAAAGGCCCGTCCGCCCAGGTCCAGCCCCGCCGTGCGCGCGCGCGGCGCCGCCACGAAGGCCGAGCATCCGGCGAGCCCCCATTCCGGCCTCACCTGCCCCCAGTCGCGCCCCCGCGCCCCCAGCGCCTCGCCGTCGGCGCGCTCGCCCGAAAGCGTCAGCCGCGCCGCCCGCTCGCTCCGGCACAGCGCGCCCCCGAGGCCCAGACCCTCGCGCAGCCGCGCCAGGTCTGCCGCATGGCTGCGCGGCGCGCCCGCGTCGTAGAGGGTCACCTCGTCGCTCGTCGTGTCGTGCAGCCCGCCCACAAACCAGGTGTCCTGCGGGATCGCGATCCCCCGCGCGCGCAGCGCCGCCCGCACCCGCGGGTCGTTGAGCGCCGCCGCCGCCACCCGCGCATTGGCCTCCCCGCTCTTTCCCCCGCAGGCGCCGCAGTCGAGCCCGCCGGCGTGGGGATTGTTCACGTTCCTCGATCCATGCCCGCAGAGCAGCACCACCCGCGCGAAGCCCTCGCGCAGCGACATTCCCCTCAGCGCCCCCTCCGCGAGATCCGCCCGCGCCTCCAGGCTCAGGCCGAACCCCGCCTCCGGCTCCAGCATCGGTGCGAGGCGGCCGCGCGTCGCCGCGCCGAACCCCGCGCCCGGCGCGGACGTCGGCCGGGTCAGCCCCAGCGCGTCGCTCGCCAGCCGCGCCAGATAGGCCGGCCCCAGCGTCTCCACGAAGGCGAAGGAGGAGACGGCCGACACCCTGAACCCCTTCCAGGCCTTCGCCGCGCGCCGGCGCAGCCGCCCGGCCTCAAGCGCCTCCGCCTCGTCCTCCTCAAGCCCCTCCCGGATCCGGTGAGAGGGCGCCAGCAGCGCCGGGCAGCGCGCCTCCACCTCCCCCTCCCCGAAGGGCGCCCAGGCGATGGGAAAGCCGAAGAAGCCCGCGAAGCCCAGCGTCTCCACCTCCGGCGCCGCCTGCTCGAGCGCCCGCCGGAACACCTCGGAGCGCACATCGATGCAGAACACCGCCTGCGCCGCCGGCCGCGCCTCCCGCGCCGGCGCCGATCGCGCAGCGGCGAACGCCCTGGCCAGCTCCCGCTGGGCGGCCTTGTCCCGCGCCGACTGCAGCACGCAGTCGATGGCGAGCTCCCTCAGCCCCGCGTCACTCTCCAGCGGATGGCGATGCGCCCCGTCCCAGCGCTCCGCAAAGCCTGGCCGGCGCGAGAACACCTCCAGCAGCGCCACCTCCCAGCCCAGCCGGATGGCGAGCAGGTCCCGCGCCGCAGCGTCGCTCCCGCCCTCCAGCTCCCGCTTCCACAACAGGTGGCGCGCATAGGCCGCCCAGCCCCCGACGCTCATCAGCAGCCGGTGGAACCGCGTCTCCAGCCCCGCGGCCGGCAGGCCCAGCCGGCGCGTCCCCTCCGCCAGCATCTCCTCCGCCGTCTCCGGCAGCCCCGCGAAGGCCGCCCGCGCCCCCCTCAGCCCGGCCGCCTCCGGCCCGCGATCGATCACCGCCCTCTCCCGCCACGCGGCCCAGAGCCCCCGCTCGCGCCCCGGAGCCGCCCAGACCGCCTGCCCCCGGTCGAAATGATCCGCGCACAGCGCCGAGATCCGGTCGTTGACGAAACCCGCCCAGTCGCGACCGTCCGCCTCTCCCGCCAGACCGGCCACCGTGGGCAGCGGCTGCGGCCGCGCCCCCTCCTCCAGGCGGGCGAGCGAGATCAGCGCCTGCGGGTCGCCCGGCAGCGCCGGCTCGCCGCGCCGCTCGGCCAGCGCCTCGGCCAGATCCGCGGGCGTGATGCGCCCCGCCTCGCAGGCCTCCAGATACGCCTCCCTCGGCCGGGTCAGCCGCGCCCCCGCCGCGCGGGCCATCTCGGCGGCCGCTTCCTCCAGCCCCCGGTCCGATAGGCCGAGGAAGGGATTGACGGCCACGAACTCGCTCAGCGGCCAGAGCGGCGCGACCCGGCGCACAGCCGCCTCGGCGGCGCGGAGGACCTCGGCGAGGTCGGCTTCGGGGGCGGCAGCGCGGATTTCAGGCATCGGCGCGTTCATGGCGAACCTCCAGGTCTGGCGTCAGCGGGCGACGGGCCGGGGCGGCCCGCCCATCAATCTGTCAAGGAGCGCGTTCACGTAGAGACCCTCGGCGAGATGCACCCGCGCCTCCCGCCAGCGCGCCGAGCCCTCGCGCAGCGGCGCGAGCCGCTGCGCCAGGGCGGCCCCGGCGAAGGACACGACGACCAGCGCCATCACCCCCCAGGTCACGACACCGGGCTCAGGCGCCGGAGGCAGCAGCGGGCTCAGCCAGGCGCGCGCGCCGGCCTGCAGAGCGAAATAGGCCAGCGTCACTCCCGCCGCCCCGGCGGCGATCCGAAGCCGGAGCCGCGCGCCCCCGCCCGCCTGCGCCACGAGCATCCCCAGACCCAGGACCAGCACCACCCCGAGCGCCTGCGCCTGGACCGGAGCGCCCGTGGCCAGCCCCGCCGCCCAGCCGATCCCGGCGTAGAGGACCAGCGCCAGCGCAAGCCCGCCGACCGCCCGGCCCGGCGCCGCCGGCTCCGGCCGCCCGTGGGCGCGCACCTGCTCCGCCGCCCCGCCCGCGGCGAGGAAGGCGTGCGCCTTGTAGAGCGAATGGGCCGCGATATGCAGCGTGGCGAGCGCGAAGAGCCCGAGCCCGCATTGCAGCGCCATCAGCCCCATCTGCGAGACGGTGGACCAGGCCAGCGCCCCCTTCGCCGCCGGCTGGACCAGCATCACCAGCGCCCCGAACAGCGCCGTGAAGCCGCCGACGATCGCCAGCAGATGCAGCGCCGGGGCCGAGAGCAGCATGACATCGGCGAACCGGATCACCAGAAAGCCGCCCGCATTGACGATCCCCGCATGCAGCAGGGCGGAGACCGGCGTCGGCGTCTCCATCACCTCCGGCAGCCAGCCATGGAAGGGGAACTGCGCCGACTT
>JBNJGE010000070.1:0-14898 GCA_051747505.1 Pseudomonadota bacterium
GGTCACCCGCGGCAGCGCCGACCGGGACTTCCTCTGGGAGGAGGGGATGACGCCGACGCTGGTCCTGTTCACCCAGGCCAAGGAGATCACGCGCTCGGCGCTGGCCGAACGGGGCGCGCGGGTGATCGCCGTCGAAGACAAGCGCTGGAAGCGGCGCGACATCAAGACCGTCCAGCTCCTCTGGCCCTCCATGGCGAAGATGGAGGCGAAGCGGCGCGGCAAGGACGACGCCTGGCTCGTGGAGGACGGGCTTGTCACGGAGGGCACCTCCAACAACGCCTGGATCGTGGCGCCCGGCGGCGTTCTGGTCACGCGGCATCTGTCCTCCGACATCCTGCACGGGATCACCCGCGCCTCGGTGATGCGGTACGCCCGGGAGGCGGGCATGCGGGTGGAGGAGCGACCCTTCGCGCTGGAGGAGGCCCGGGCGGCCGAGGAGGCTTTCATCACCTCCGCCTCCGCCTTCGTCACCCCCGTCGTGGAGATCGACGGCGAGCCGGTCGGGCAGGGGACGCCCGGGCCTGTCGCCCGGCGTCTGCGCGACATCTATATCGAGGAGAGCCGCGCGCGCGGCATCTGACGCCGCGCCTGCCGTGCGCCTAACCGGCGGCGACCCGGTTCCGCCCCGCCTTCTTTGCCCTGTAGAGCGCCCGGTCCGCGCGCAGCAGCAGCTCCTGCGCCGTCTCGCCTGGCCGGTGCTCCGCCACCCCGAAGGATGCGGTCACGGTCCCGAGCTTGCGCTTGCTGTCGCTGAGCACGAAGGCCCGGGAGGCGAGGGTCTGGCGGATGCGCTCGGTACATGGCGCGCGGCCAGCTCCTCCGCGCCCGGAAGAACGATGGCGAACTCCTCGCCGCCGTAGCGGGCCGGCGTGTCATTGCCCTTCACGTTCCGCCGTATCAGCCGCGCGAACTGCTGAAGCACCGAGTCTCCGACCGCGTGCCCGAATTCGTCGTTGATCCGCTTGAAGTGGTCGAGGTCGAACAGGACGACGCAGAACCCCGTCCCTTCCGGGGCGGAGGCCGTCTGGTGCTCCAGGATCAGGTCGAAGCGGCGCCGGTTGGCGAGCCCGGTGAGGTGGTCGGCGAAGGCGGTCTCGCGCAGTTGCCCGAGCTCCTCGTGCATCTCGCGGATCCGGGCGCGCGCGTCCTCCAGTTCCGCGTTGAAGACTTCGGCGTTGCGCGCGTAGGCGTCGGTGGTCTCGATCAGTTCGCGAACCGTTCGCCGCACCGCGCCGGGGCGCATCAGGATCGACATGCCGTCGCGCGCGTCCCTGAGGCGGTGGATATAGGCGTCGTCCGTCTCCGCGCGGCGGGCGAGGGATCGGCCGAGCTCGTCCACCTTGCGCTCGACCTCCTCGCCGAGCTCGACATAGCGCCGCGAGCGGTCGCCGAAGGCCAGATGCGCCTCGTGGATGCGCTCCAGCGCGTCGAGATTGGCGCCGTCCCCCGGGCGGAGCATCGCGTCCACGGCGGCGACGAGCTCCCCGTCCTCGCCCTCGAGATAGGCGTAGAAGACCTCGAAGGCTTTCGGGTCGGGCGGGATGCCGCGCCGCGCGGACTCCTCAAGCGCCCGTCGCGCGCGACGGGTTATTTCCTCGACCCGCCCCTGGCGGTCATCGGCCTTCGGAGCGTCCACCTGTCGATCCCCCGGCTTGCCCGCGACGCGTCCCCCATCGACGCGGTCCAACGGGCGCGCAGGCTGCCGCGCAAGCCTTTCGATGGGCCTAACGCAAGCGCGCCGCGGCCGGCGGCCGCGGCGCGGGAGCGCCGGCGCGAAGCCGGGCGGGATCAGTTGATGAGGCCGAGCTGCTCCAGCTTGAGCAGGACCTGATGGGCGCAGTTGTCGACCTCCTGGCCCTGGGTGTCCACGCGCAGCTCGGGGGTCTCGGGCGTCTCGTAGGGGTCGGAGATGCCGGTGAACTCCTTGATCTTGCCCTCGCGGGCCAGCTTGTAGAGGCCCTTGCGGTCGCGCCGCTCGCACTCCTCGAGGCTTGTGGCGACATGGATCTCCACGAAGGCGCCGTGCTGCTCGATCATCTCGCGCACGCGCCGCCGGGTGGCGGCGTAGGGCGCGATCGGCGCGCAGATGGCGATGCCGCCGTTCTTCGTGATCTCCGAGGCGACGAAGCCAATGCGCTGGATGTTGAGATCCCGGTGCTCCTTGGAGAAGCCGAGCTCCGAGCTCAGATGCTTGCGCACCACGTCGCCGTCCAGAAGCGTCACGGGCCGGCCGCCCAGCTCCATCAGCTTGACCATCAGCGCGTTGGCGATCGTGGACTTGCCCGAGCCGGACAGCCCGGTGAAGAACACGGTGAAGCCCTGCTGGGCGCGCGGCGGCTTGGTCTTGCGAAGCTCCGCCACGACCTCGGGGAAGGAGAACCAGTCCGGGATCTCCAGCCCCTCCTGCAGCCGGCGGCGCAGCTCGGTGCCGGAGATGTTCAGCACGGTCTCGTCCTTCCCGACCTCGTCCGCGGGCTCGTACTGCGCCTTCTCCTGCACATAGACCATGTGCTTGAAGGGCATCATCTCGATGCCGATTTCGGCGGCGTGCTCCCTGAACAGCTCCTGCGCGTCATAGGGGCCGTAGAAATCCTCGCCCCGGGAATTCTTGCCCGGCCCGGCATGGTCGCGGCCCACGATGAAGTGGGTGCAGCCGTGATTGCGCCGGATGATCCCGTGCCAGACCGCCTCGCGCGGGCCGCCCATCCGCATGGCGAGGTTGAGCAGCGACAGATGCGTGGTCGAGGCCGGGTACTTGTCCAGCACCGCCTCGTAGCAGCGCACGCGGGTGAAGTGGTCGATGTCCCCGGGCTTGGTCATGCCGACGACCGGGTGGATCAGCAGGTTGGCCTGCGCCTCCTTGGCCGCGCGGAAGGTCAGCTCCTGATGGGCGCGGTGCAGGGGGTTGCGCGTCTGGAAGGCCACGATGCGCCGCCAGCCCATCTTGCGGAAATAGGCGCGCAGCTCGTTGGGCGTGTCGCGCCGGCCGCGATAATCGTAGTGGACCGGCTGCTGGATGCCCGTGATCGGCCCGCCCAGATAGACCGGCCCGGCGATCTCGTGCAGATAGGCGACCGCCGGATGCGCGATGTCGTCCGCCCCGAACACCTTCTCGGCCTCGCGCGACTTGTCCGGCGTCCACTTGTCGGTGACCGAGAGGATGGCGAGGATCACCCCCTCCTGGTCGCGCAGCGCGATGTCCTGTCCGGGCGCGACCTTTTCGGCGAAGGCCTGGCTCACATCCAGGGTGACCGGCATGGGCCACAGCGAGCCGTCGGCCAGACGCATCCGCTCGAGGACGGACTCGTAGTCCTCCTCCCCCAGGAAGCCCTTGAGCGGGTTGAAGCCGCCGTTCATCAGCAGCTCCAGATCGCAGGTCTGGCGGGGCGTGAGGTCCCAGGAAGGCAGGTCCCCCGCCTCGACCCGAAGCTTCGCCGCGCTGTCGGCGGAGACGTAGAGCTCGGGGATGGGAACGGTGTTGGGTGCGGTCATGTCTCGGTGTCTCGCTGGGTTGCGCGGGAGTGTCTGGAGGCGGGCTCGCCAGCCTTCTGGCCCGGAGCGGTGCAAAATGCAACCTGCGGGAGAAGCGGTCGGCGAAGGGATGTTGCGCCGCGGCAATAGTCGACGGCCTGCCGCCGGCAAGCTGGTGACGGCCCTCAACGCCGTCGTCGTCGTCGGTGAATCTCGATCATCTTTGCATCGCGCAGCCAGCGGCCCCAGGCAAGGATCATTCCGTACGCCACCCCGTAGAGCCCGCCGCGCCAGCGTCCGCGAAGCACGACATGCTGGAGCATGTAGAAGGGCAGTCCGAACAGCAGCCGCAATGCGAGCACGGGCCTGCTCTTGAGGCGCGTGTGTTCCGCCCCACGGGAGCTCGACGCGTTCATCTTTCGCGCCAGGGTTGCAAAGCTGTCGAAGCTGTAATGGAGAAGCTCGCCCTCCAGCCGGCCGGGCTCGAGGCCGGCGGGAAGCTCGAGCTGGTCGTACCGCTTGTGCTCGGGCATGCGCAGGCGACGGCGGTCGTACAGCTTGTTCCGCCGGGAGACGGAGAATTTGCGCCAGGGCGGGCCGTCGGGCGGGCAGATGATCAGTGGAATGGAGTAGACCGGCCTCGGAGGCTCGCCCCGGTCGAACAGCGCCCGGATCTCGTTCAGCAGGCCTTCGCTCGGAACCTCGTCAGCGTCCAGGTCGAGCAGCCAGTCATGCCGGGCGGCCTCTTCGCCGACCCGTTTCTGAAAGCCTTGGCCGAGGAAGGGCTGGTGCATGACCCTGGCGCCCGCCGCTTCCGCGATCTCCTGGGTGCCGTCGGAAGACCCGCTGTCGACCACGATGACCTCGTCCGCGACGCGCGCGGCTTCGCGCACGACCTCCCCGATCAGGCGCGCCTCGTTCAGCGTCCTGACATAGCAGGTCAACGGCGCCTTGCCGGACGAGCCCTCCATCATCTGTCAGCCAAGCCGAGCATGGAAATCTTTCGAATGCGGATGAGCGCCCGGACCCATAATCAGCGGGTCCGACATTGTCCACTCGCCGGCGCTTGCAGGCTTCGGTCCGTCCGCAGGCGACAGGCGCCGGGCTGCCGTTCAGCGCGCGAAGGATTGCGCGCGCAGCAGCCCGATCATCGCCCCCACGAACGCGGGGATCGCGGTCAGCAGCCAGCCGTCGAGGACGAGGCAGCCTGCGGTCAGTCCGGCCAGCCCGATGGAACCTGCAAGGCCCTGGTTGAGACGGTCGAGCCTCAGCGCCGCCAGCCCCCAGAAGATGAGCGCCACGGCGGCGCCGAGCCCGGCGCCGGCAAGCGCGCCGGTCAGCATGGCCGGCGCCCGGAAAGCGGCGTGGAAGGCGTCACGAGAGGTCTCCCCTGAACGAGTCGGCGGCGGGCTGTCCTCATTGAATGCCGGCGGTCGGGGCGTTTGCCAAGCCTTCCGGGCGCCGGGCGCCCATCCGGCAGGCGCCGGGCGCCCAGGATTCGGGCGGACGCGACGGTCCGCCCCCGGGGCGCCCGGGAAATCGTCCGGAATACGGCCCGCCTGCCGTCATTCGGGCCTTGTGGCGCGCTTGGCCTTGCGTCTACCGTTTCCGGCATGATCCGGCCGTGGCGCGGGAGCGGCTGATCCCCGCAGCCCCGCTCGGAGCCGGACGGAGGAGCGACAGGAGAGGTTTTCATGAGACAGATCGCACGCTGGGGCGTCACGCTCGCCGCGCTCGCCATGGTGGCGGCGCCGGCGTCGGCGCAGACGTTCCGCTGGACCAGTCAGGGCGACGCGCTGACCCTCGATCCGCATTCGCAGAACGAGGGTCCGACCATCGCCATGAACGGCCAGATCTACGAGTCGCTGGTCACCCGCGACCCGGAGCTGAAGCTGGCCCCCGAACTCGCCACCGATTGGGAGCCCGTTGACGGAGGCTGGAAGTTCACCCTTCGCCAGGGCGTGAAGTTCCATGAAGGGCAGGACTTCACCGCCGATGACGTGAAATACTCCTTCGAGCGGGCGCAGAAGCCCTCCTCCGACTGGAAGGAGCAGGTGAAGTCGGTCACGAATGTGGAGATCGTCGACGACCACACCGTCATTCTTCACACCGACGGGCCGAACCCGATCCTGCCCAACCAGCTCACCTCCATGTACATCATGGACAAGGAGTGGTCGGAGGAGCACAACGTCACCGCCCCGCAGGCCTATGCGGACAACGAGGAGACCTACGCGGTCCGCAATGCCAACGGCACCGGCCCCTATGTGGTCGTCTCCCGCGCCCCCGACGAGCTGACGGTGCTCGAGCGCAACGAGGACTGGTGGGGCTGGGACGAGTTCCCCGGCAACATCCAGCGCATCGAGTATCGCCCGATCTCCAACGCCGCCACGCGCGTGGCCGCGCTTCTGTCGGGCGAGGTGGATTTCGTTCTCGATCCGCCGCTTCAGGACCTCGAGCGCATCGAGTCCGCCGACGGGCTGCAGGTGAAGACCACGGCCCAGAACCGCTCGATCTTCTTCGGGATGGATGTGGGCTCGGATGAGCTGCGCAGCTCCGACATCGACGGCGAGAATCCCTTCGCCGACGTGCGCGTGCGCGCTGCGATGAACCATGCCATCGACAAGGAGGCCATCAAGCGCGTGGTCATGGAGGGGCTGTCCTTCCCCACGGGGATGATCACGCCGCCGGGCGTGCACGGCAACACGCCGGAGAACGACGAGCCCTATCCCTTCGACCTGGAGAAGGCGCAGGCCCTGATGGCCGAGGCCGGCTATGAGGACGGCTTCTCGGTGCAGCTTGACTGCCCGAACAACCGCTACAACAACGACGAGAAGATCTGCCAGGCGGCGGTGGCCATGCTGGCCAAGATCGGCGTGGACGTGAACCTGCAGGCGGTGCCGAAGTCCCAGCACTTCCCGAAGATCCAGAACCGCGAGTCCGACTTCTACATGCTGGGCTGGGGCGTGCCGACGCTCGACAGCCACTACGTCTTCTCCTACCTGCTCGACAGCGACGGAAGTTGGAACGCCACCAACTACTTCAACCCTGTGGTTGACGCGGTAACGGCCGCCATCGCGACCGAGACCGACCTGGAGAAGCGCACCGCGATGATCCACGCGGCCTGGGATGTGGTGAAGGCGGAGATGCCCTATGTGCCGATCCACCACCAGGTGATCGCGCACGCGATGAGCGAGAAGGTGGACGAGCCCATCGCGGCCGACGACGCGGTCCGTCCGCGCTTCATCGTCATGGAGGAGTGACGCCTCCGGGGGCGCCGGCCGACGCGCCGGCGCCCCCTTTCGTCCGGGCCGACTTGCGCTCGCCCGCGGGCCGCGCTATCGGCCGCGCCGCCTTTCCAACCCGCCGCCGCCCGCGCCGGAGCTCCGGTCGCAAGGTCCGCGCCCCGGCCGGCCGAGGGAGACCCCGATGCTCGCCTTCATAGCCCGGCGTCTGCTGCAATCCCTCCTGGTCATGGCCGTGGTCTCGGCCGTCAGCTTCTCGCTGTTCAACTTCGTCGGCGACCCGGTCAACAACATGGTCGGCCAGGACGCGACCCGCGAGGATCGCCAGCGCATCCGGGCGGAGCTGGGGCTCGAGGACCCGATTCCCGTGCAGTACGCGCGCTTTGTCGGCAACGCGCTGCAAGGCGATTTCGGGCTGAGCTACCGCATCAAGCGCCCGGTGGACGAACTGATCCTCGAGCGGCTGCCGGCGACGCTGGAACTGGTGCTGGTCTCCGCGATCATCGCCATGGGGATCGGCATCACGGCGGGCGTTTACACCGGCATCCGACGACATTCCTGGCTGTCGAAGGTCCTTCTTTCGTCCTCGCTGGTGGGGGTGTCGCTGCCGACTTTCATCATCGGCATCGGGCTGATCTACGTCTTCGCCGTTTATCTGCGCTGGCTGCCCTCGTCGGGGCGCGGCGGCACGGTGTCGATCGGGGGCTGGGAGACCTCGCTGCTCACGCGCGACGGCTGGTCCTCGATCCTGCTGCCGGCCATCACTCTCTCGCTGTTCCAGGCCACCATGATCCTGCGTCTGGTGCGCGCGGAGATGCTGGAGGTGATGCGCACCGACTTCATCAAGTTCGCCCGCGCCCGCGGGTTGAGCGAGCGGGCCATCAACTTCACCCACGCGCTGAAGAACACGCTGGTGCCGGTGATCACCATCATCGGCCTGAACATCGGCAACCTGATCGCCTTCTCGGTGATCACGGAGACGGTGTTCCAGTGGCCCGGCACGGGACTGATGTTCATCCAGGCGGTGGACTTCGTCGACGTGCCGATCATGTCCGCCTACCTGGTCTTCGTGGCGCTGATGTTCGTCACCATCAATCTGGTGGTCGACATCCTCTACGTCGCCATCGATCCCCGCATCCGCATCGGAAACGCCTGATGAGGCGCGCGCGCCGCCCCGGCCTTCCCCGCGGGGAAGATCGCGCCGCCCGAGGGACCCGCCCATGACCGACCCACGCCCGGAAGATTTCACGGCCGACCCGTCCGCGACCGCCGAGCATCACATGCACGGCGCCGAACCCGAGTATCAGGGCCGCATGGGCTGGTGGGCGCGGCTGATGGACAACGACGTCGCCTATTCCTTCACGCGTTCGCCGACTGCGATCGTGGCGGCGATCATCACGCTGACCTTCATCATCGCCTGCTTCGCCGCGCCGATCATCGCGCCCTTCGATCCCTTCGACCCCGCCCAGATCAGCCTGTGGGACGGCAAGCTGCCCCCGGCCTGGGTGGAGGGGGGCCAGTCGCAATACCTGCTGGGCACCGACAACCAGGGCCGCGACATGCTCTCGACCATCCTTTACGGGGGGCGGCTGTCGATCATCGTCGGGCTGGCGGCGGTGTTCCTGGGCATGCTTCTCGGCGTCGCGCTGGGCGTGATCTCGGGCTATTTCGGCGGCGCCGTGGACAGCTTCGTGATGCGCATCGCCGATGTGCAGCTGACCATCCCCGGCATCCTGCTGGCGATCCTGATCAACGGCATCGCGCGCTCCGCCATGCCTCCGGAGCTGCGCGACGAGCTGGCGGTCTATGTCGTGATCTTCGCCATCGGGCTGACGGACTGGCCCCAGTTCGCCCGCGTCACCCGAGGCGCCACGCTGGTGGAATCCCAGAAGGAATACGTCATGGCCGCCCGCGTCATAGGGCTGCCCTCCTGGATGATCATGCTGCGCCATGTCCTGCCGAACGTGCTGCGTCCGGTGCTGGTGCTGGCCACCATCGGGCTGGCGCTGGCCATCATCGCGGAGGCGACGCTGAGCTTCCTGGGCCAGGGCATCCCGCCGACGACGCCCTCGCTGGGCACGCTGATCCGGGTGGGCAACGACTACCTCTTCTCGGGGCTGTGGTGGATCACCTTCTTCCCGGCGCTGGCGCTGGTGGTGCTCGTCTTCGCCGTCAACCTGCTGGGCGACTGGATGCGCGACGCCCTCAATCCGAAACTCCGCTGAGGACCGGCCGATGAGCGAGCTGCTCGAGATCGAGGGTCTGGACGTCGAGTTCCCCACGCGCCGGGGCACGGTGAAGGCCGCGCGCAACGTCTCGCTGAACGTGCGGCGGGGCGAGGTGCTGGGGCTGGTGGGCGAATCCGGCGCCGGCAAGTCCACCATCGGCAACGCCATCATCGACCTGCTGGAGCCGCCGGGCCGGGTGGCGGGCGGGAAGATCACCTTCCAGGGCGAGAACCTGCGCGGACGCCCGGAGCACGAGATGCGCCGCATCCGGGGCGACCGGATCGGGATGATTTTTCAGGATCCGCAGACCTCGCTCAATCCGCTGCTGACCATCGGCGAGCAGTTGGTGGAGACGATCCAGAAATGCCTCGGTTTCGGTGAGTCCGACGCCCGGGCGCGGGCGGCGGAGCTGCTGGAATCCGTTGGCATTCCCGAAGCCCGGTCCCGGCTTCAGGCCTATCCGCACCAGTTTTCGGGGGGCATGCGTCAGCGGGTGGTGATCGCCCTGGCGCTCGCCGGCGACCCGGATCTGCTGCTGGCCGACGAGCCGACCACGGCGCTGGACGTTTCCATCCAGGCGCAGATCCTCGATCTCATCCGGCGCCTGTGCAAGGAGCGCAACCTGGGCGTCATCATCGTCACGCACGACATCGGCGTAATCGCCGAGATCGCGGACCGCGTATGCGTGATGTATCGCGGCGAGGTGGTGGAGACGGGCGAGGTCGCCCAGATCCTCGGCGCGCCTCAGCACCGCTACACGCAGAGCCTGATCGCCGCGGTGCCGCGCTCCGACATGCGGCTGGAGCGCTTCGCCTCCGTCGACTACATCGAGGGCGGCGCGCAGCCCTTCAGGCGCATCGACGTGCGGACCCACTGGCTGGGGGCGGCGGTGCGGGAGGGCGCGGCGCCCGACGGGATCGCGCTGGAGGTGGAGAACCTCAATCTAAGCTTCACGCTGGAGCGCGCGATCCTGCCGCGAAACCGCAGGACCCTGAAGGCGGTGGACGAGGTCTCCTTCCGCATCCCGCAGGGGGAGACATTCGGGCTGGTCGGGGAGTCCGGATCGGGCAAGTCCACGGTGGCGCGTCTCATCGCGGGGCTGTATCGGCCGGACTCCGGCACGGTGCGTCTGATGGGGCGCGACGTGAGCTCGAAGCCGCGGGGCCGGGCGGTGAAAGCGCAGCGTCGAGCGCTGCAAATGATCTTCCAGGACCCATATTCCAGCCTCAACGCCCGGATGAAGGTGCGCGACATCGTCGCCGAGCCGATCCGTTTCTTCCGCCTTTCGGAGAACGCGAAGGAGACGCGGCGCATTGTGGGCGATCTGCTGGACCATGTCGGGCTGGGGGCCGAGGCCGCGCACCGCTATCCGCACGAGTTCTCCGGCGGGCAGCGTCAGCGCATTTCCATCGCGCGCGCGCTGGCCTCCCGCCCCCGCATCCTGATCTGCGACGAGCCGACCTCGGCGCTGGACGTCTCGGTGCAGGCGACGATCCTCAACCTGCTGCGCGACCTGCAGGAGGAGCTGGGGCTGACGATGCTCTTCATCTCCCACGACCTGCCGGTGATCCGGCAGATGTGCGACCGGGTGGCGGTGATGCGCCAGGGCCGCATCTGCGAGATCGCACAGACGGAGACGCTGTTCGAGAATCCGCAGCACGACTACACCAAGCACCTGCTGCGCCTGATGCCGCGCATGGACCTGCTGGACGGGGCGGCCTGACATTCGGAGGGAGACGGCCATGCTCACACTCTTTGCGGCGCCCGGGACCGTGGCGCTGGCCACGCATGTCGCGCTGCGCGAGGCCGGCGCGCCCTTCGAGCTCAAGCTGCTGGACTTCCCGAACAAGGAGCAGCACGGGCAGGCCTATCTCTTGGTCAACCCCAAGGGGCGCGTGCCCGCGCTGGAGACCGAACGCGGCGTGCTGACGGAGGCGCCGGCCATCCTGACATGGATCGCCGGCGCCCACCCCGAAGCCGGGCTGGCCCCCGCAGATCCCTGGGCGTCCGCGCGGATGCAGGAAGCGATGAGCTTCTTCGCCTCCACCGTGCATGTGAACCATGCTCACGGGCCCCGCGGCGAAAGATGGGCCGACCGGCCGGAGGCGCTGGCGGACATGAAGGCGAAGGTGCCGCGGACGATGACGGCGGCCTACGCCCATGCCGAGGCGCACTGCCTCGCCGGGCCCTGGGTTCTGGGTGAGGGCTATTCCGTCGCGGACCCCTACCTCTTCGCCGTGGGCCGCTGGCTGGAGGGGGACGGGCTGCGGCTTGCGGATTTCCCGAAACTGGCGGCGCATCGCGCCCGGATGCTGGAGCGGCCGGCCGTGAAGGCGGCGCTTTCGGCCGAGGGGCTGCCCACGCCTCCCACGCTCTGAGCCGGGCTCAGACGATCCCGCCTTCCGTCAGCCGCTTCGCGAGGTCACGGAAGGCGGCGGCCTCCGGCCCGTCGGGCTTCTGGGCGATGATCGGCGTGCCCTCGTCGCTGGAGGTGCGGATGTCGAGATGCAGCGGGATCTCGCCCAGGAAGGGCAGGCCCAGCCGTTCGGCCTCGCGCTTCACGCCGGCATGGCCGAATATGTGGGCCTCGTGCCCGCAATTGGGGCAGATATAGGCGCTCATGTTCTCGATGAGGCCCAGGACCGGGGCCTCGAGCTTGCGGAACATGGCGATCGCCTTCTTGGCGTCGAGCAGAGCGACGTCCTGAGGGGTGGAGACGACCAGCGCCCCGGTCACCTCCGCCTTCTGGCAAAGCGAGAGCTGCACGTCGCCGGTGCCGGGCGGAAGATCGACGATCAGCACGTCCAGCTCGCCCCAGCGCACCTGGCCGAGCATCTGCTGCAGCGCGCCCATCAGCATCGGCCCGCGCCAGATCACGGCCTCGTCCTCGGGCATCAGCAGGCCGATGGACATCAGGGTGACGCCATGGGCGTGCAGGGGGATGATGGTGTCGCCCTCGCTGCGGGGGCGCTCGCTCACGCCCATCATGCGCGCTTGGGAGGGGCCGTGGATGTCGGCGTCGAGCAGCCCGACGCGCTTGCCTTCCTGCGCCAGCGCAACCGCGAGGTTGGCGGCCAGCGTGGACTTGCCCACGCCGCCCTTGCCGGAGGCGATGGCGATGATGCGCTCGACGCCCTCGATGCGCTTCGAGCCCTGGGGACGGGCGTGGCGGCCGAGCTTGACGCCGCCGCCCCCCTGGGTCGCGGCCGGGCCGCCCTGCGCGGCGGGCGCGGGGCGGTCGGCGGTCAGCACGCCGGAGACCTTCTCCACCCCGGGCAGTGCGCCGACGGCTGCTTCGGCGGCCTGGAGGACCTGCTCCATCTCCCGCCCGCGCTGGGGGTCGATCTCCAGAATGAAGCGCGCGGTTCCGTTCTCGAAGCCCGGGGCGCGGACCATGTCGGCGGAGACCAGATCCTTGCCCGTCCCGGGGTCCTGAACCCTCGAGAGGGCCTTCAGGATGTCTTCGCGCGTCACGGTCATGGAGGTCTCCTTCGCGGGCCGGAATGAGGCTCGCGAGGTACCTAGTCGCGCGGCGAGGGGCGGACAACGGCGCCGCGGCGTCGCGGCTCAGAGGTCGAGCTCGGCCCAGACCGGCGCGTGGTCGGAGGGTTTCTCGCCCCCGCGGGTCGAGCGGTCCACGCCGGCGGCGCGCAGGCGGTCGGCGGCCTGGGGGCTGAGCAGAAGGTGGTCGATGCGGATGCCGTCGTCCTTCGCCCAAGCGCCGCCCTGGTAGTCCCAGAAGGTGTAGACGCCGGGCTCCGGGCGGTGGATGCGCAAGGCGTCCGTCCAGCCCTGGTGGAGGATGCGGCGGTAGGCGGCGCGCGTGTCGGGCAGGAACAGCGCGTCCTCGGTCCACTGCCCGGGCCGGGCGGCGTCCTCCGGCTGCGGGATTACATTGTAGTCGCCGGCCATCACGGCGATCTCCTCCGCCGCGATCAGCTCCGCCGCGCGCGCGCGCATCCGCTCCATCCAGGCGAGCTTGTAGTCGTATTTCGGCCCCGGCGCCGGGTTGCCGTTGGGCAGGTAGAGGCCGCAGACGCGCACCGCCGCCTCTTCGCCCGAGACGGTGGCCTCGATCCATCGGGCCTGCTCGTCCTCCGGGTCGCCGGGCAGGCCGCGCGTGACGTCCTCGATGGGCCGCCGCGAAAGGATCGCCACGCCGTTGAAGCTCTTCTGGCCGTGGGTCGCCACGTTCCAGCCGGCGTCCTCGATCGGCTCGCGCGGGAAGTTCGCGTCCTGGCTCTTGATCTCCTGCAGGCAGACGACGTCGGGCCGCTCCGCCTCCAGCCATTCCAGCAGGGCGGGGAGGCGGGCCTTGACGCCGTTGATGTTGAAGGAGGCGATCTTCATGCGGGGCTCCCTGCTGCGCGGGAGGCGGAGCCTAGCCGGCGAGGGGAGGGCGCGCAATCGGCCGGCCGCCGAGGCGCTTGGCGGTCGCGATGACCCGGCGTAAATTCGAGACATGAGACGCCTGCGCCCGCCCGCCGCCGCGCTGCTCGCTGTCGTCGCCGCCGGCGCGACGGGGGAGGAATGGACGCCGCCGCCGCCCAAGAAGGGGCATGACTACCCCGAGTGCTACTGCAGCAACCGGGGCGAGCGCGTGCCGATGGGCGAGCTGGCCTGCCTGCGCATCGGCTCGCGCGAATTCCTCGCCCGCTGCGGCATGTCGCTGAACAACCCCGCATGGCGCAGGATTCGCGAGGGCTGCGCGCCCGAGCCGGGCGCCTCCCTGCGCTCAGAGGGCGATGGCGTCCAGCCAGGCTGAGACGCGGGCCTCGTTGACGCCGAGATCGGAAGAGCCGTAGCGGGACCGCGAGTGGATCGCCAGCGTCGCGCCACCTTCCGCGGGCAGGGCGCGCACCGAGACGTAGTCGGGAAAGCCCCAGAAGGCGGAGCGCTGGACATAGGTGACCGGCCCGGTCCCGGAGGGGTCGCCGGCAAGCCGGCTGGTGCGCGGCTGCAAGAGCGCCATGGCGTCGAAGGCCTGCATGAGCCGCTCGGGCGTGGCGTCCCAGACCGGGGCCTCGCCGTCCGTTCGGGCCCGGGCGGCGCCCGCCGGCGCCAGCAGGTGGCTGTTCGGCGTCTCGGGCCGCTGCGCCGTCAGAGGGTCGACGTGCCAGCGCGCCGGGTCGTCGGGGGCCGTTCGAATCCACATCCAGCCCGCCGCGCCGGCTGCGGCGACCAGGACCACGGCGACGCCGAGAAGGCGCAGCATGGCGAAGGGCTCACTCGGCCGCCGTCGAGGCGGCCTCGGCTTCACGCTCGGCCTCGATCCGCTCCGCGCGCTCCTCCACGAGGCGCACGATGCGGTCCACCATGCTCTCGTTGTCGATCTTGTGGTCGGCCATGCCCGAGAGATAGACCATGCCCGAGCCCGCGCCGCCGCCGGTGAAGCCGATATCGGTCTCCCGCGCCTCGCCCGGGCCGTTCACCACGCAGCCGATGATCGACAGGGTCATGGGCGTTGTGATGTGGGCGAGCCGCTCCTCCAGCACCGAAACGGTCCTGATCACGTCGAAGCCCTGCCGGGCGCAGGAGGGGCAGGAGATGATCGTCACGCCCTTGTGGCGCAGGTTGAGCGACTTGAGGATCTCGAAGCCGACCTTCACTTCCTCGACCGGATCGGCCGAAAGCGAGACGCGCAGGGTGTCGCCGATCCCCATCCAGAGCAGGTTGCCCAGCCCGATGGCCGACTTGACGGTGCCGGAGGTCAGCCCGCCGGCCTCCGTGATGCCCAGATGCAGCGGCGCGTCGGTGGCGTCGGCCAGCGCCATGTAGGCGGCCGAGGCGAGGAAGACGTCAGAGGCCTTCACGCTGATCTTGTATTCGCGGAAATCGTTGTCCTCGAGGATGCGGATGTGGCGCAGCGCGCTCTCCACCATCGCCTCGGGGCAGGGCTCGGCGTATTTCTCCAGCAGGTCGCGCTCCAGGCTGCCGGCGTTCACGCCGATGCGGAT
>JBNJGE010000071.1:0-14782 GCA_051747505.1 Pseudomonadota bacterium
GCGCCCTCCTCCTGGCGCCGCCACAGGGACAGGCTCTCGCGCAGCATCTCCGCGATCTCTTCCGAGGGCGCGCCGACGAGCTCGGGGGCGTAGTCCACCCGTTCGCCGGGGCTGGGGAACTCCACCTGCGGGAAGTCGGCCCCGGCCTCGGGGCCCGAGCAGCCGGCGGCGAGCAGCACGAGACCCGCCGCGCCGAGGGCGCGCGCGAGGCCGGGTCGGAAGCCCCCGCCCGGGCGGGCGCCGGGGGAATCGGGTGTCATGGGGACCGGGTCTCCTGGCCGTGTGGGCGGCGGTGTCCTCTCAGGAGCCTTAGGACGCAGGGCTCCGCTGGCAACCCCCCGCGAGGGCGGGCCGGACGCGTCACGCGCGCCCGCCGCGCCGCGCGGCCTGGCGCGGGCGGGCGGCGAGCAGGACCTTGTAGCCCGGATCGCGGGCGATCTCGTGGACCTCGGCGAACATCTCCTCCAGCACGCGCTCATAGGGCAGCGTGCGGTTGGCCACCGCCACGAGCCGCCCGCCGGGCTTCAGCAGCCGGGCGCCGGCGCGCAGGAACGCCTCGCCCAGCGCGGGGGAGGCCGCGCGGCCCTGGTGGAAGGGCGGGTTGGTCACCACCCAGTCATGCCCGCCCGCGGGCAGCGGCGCGCGGGTGGCGTCGGCCCAGTGGAGGGCGGCGCGGGGGTCGTCGAGATTGGCCCGCGCACAGTCGAGCGCCGAGAGCTCCGCCTCCACCGCGTCCAGCCGCTCGACGGCGGGCTGGCGCAGGATGGCCTCGCCCAGATACCCCCAGCCGGCGCCGAGATCGGCCACGGCGCCGGAGAGCTCCGGCATCGCCTCGGCCAGCAGGCGGGAGCCGGAGTCAATCCGGTCCCAGCAGAACACCCCCGCGCAGGTGATCCAGGCGCGCCCGTCGGGGCCGGTCACGCGGGGGCGGGGGCTCAGCAGCTCGCGCCATTCGGCGAAGGCGGCCCCGGCCTGCGCGGGCGCCCCGCCCCGCCCGACCCAGATCGCGCGGCCGTGGCGGCGGGGCAGCGCGGTGACGGCGAGGCCCAGCCTGCGCAGATCCTTCTGCAGGCTCTCCACCCCGTCGGTCTTGGCGCCGGCGGCGAGCACCACGCCCCCCGGCCGCGTCAGCGCCCAGGCGCGGGCGAAGTTGGCCCGGTTCTCAGCCTTGGCGCGCACCAGCGCGGCGGCGGCCATGGGGAAGGGGCCGCGATCCGCGGGCAGGCGGGGATGGACCTCCCGCCCCTCGGCGGCGAGCGCGTCGTGCAGGGGTTTGAAGCCCTGCTCGCAGACAAGCGCGTCCGGGGCGAATGCGCGCGTGGGGCGCGCGCGCAGCACCGCCAGCCCGCCCGGTTCGGGCAGGGTCAGCTCCCCCGTCTCGAAGGGGGCGGCGAGAAGCTCCATGGGATCGGCCATGCCGCTCCCCCTATCGCCGCTTGCGGGGCTTGACCAGAGGGCGCCGCCTTCCCTCCCCCGCCGCGCTCGGCTAGCGTCCGCGCCGACGCGAGGAGGAGAGACCCATGACCCGCACCCTGCGCCGCGAGGACGTCGATTTCCTGCTTCACGACCTGATCGGGGCGGAGCGCTTCGCCGCCCATCCCGACCACGCCGGGCAGGGGCGGGAGGA
The DNA here is from genome assembly GCA_051747505.1 of Pseudomonadota bacterium. Taxonomy (GTDB): domain Bacteria; phylum Pseudomonadota; class Alphaproteobacteria; order Rhodobacterales; family Rhodobacteraceae; genus Albimonas. The sequence continues at coordinate 1,628 of JBNJGE010000071.1, forward strand.
CTGGGACGCCATCCTCGACCTCGCCTTCCGCATGGCCGAGGACGTCTTCGAGCCCATCGCCGCGGAGCTGGACCGCGACGAGCCGGAATTCGACGGGGAGCGGGTGCATCTGCCCGAGTCGCTCGCCCGCGCCCACGCCGCCTATCGCGAGGCCGGCTTCCCGGCGATGACCTTCCCCGAAGAGCTGGGCGGCATGGGCCTGCCCTTCACCGTCTCGCGCGCCGTCTCCATGGTCTTCGCCGCGGCCAACACCCCGGCGCAGGCCTACTTCATGCTCACCTCGGCGGCGGCGAACCTGCTGCGCGCCCACGGCTCTCGCGAGCTTCAGGACCGGTATCTCGCGGCGATGATCGAGGGCCGCTTCTACGGCACCATGTGCCTGTCCGAGCCGCAGGCAGGCAGCTCGCTGGCCGACATCCGCACCCGGGCGGAGGCGCAGGGCGACGGGACCTATCGCCTCTCGGGCCGCAAGATGTGGATCTCCGGCGGTGAGCACGATCTTGCGGAGAACATCGTGCACTTCGTGCTGGCGAAGATCCCCGGCGGCCCGCCGGGGGTGAAGGGCATCTCGCTGTTCTGCGTGCCGAAATTCCTGCCCGACGGCACGCGCAACGACGTGCGCCTGATGGGCCTGAACCACAAGCTGGGCTATCGCGGCACGGTCAACACCGCGCTCGCCTTCGGCGACGAGGGGGGCGCCGTCGGCTGGCTGGTGGGCGAGGAGAACGCGGGGCTGGCGGCCATGTTCCACATGATGAACGAGGCGCGCATCGCCGTGGGCTCCGACGCCGCGGCGATGGGCTGCGCCGGCTGGCTCCACGCGCTGGACTACGCGAAGGAGCGCGCGCAGGGCCGCCCGCTGGACGGGCGCGACCCGGCCTCCCCCATGATCCCGATCGCGGAGCACCCGGATGTGCGCCGGATGCTGATGACCATGAAGGCGTATTGCGAGGGGTCGGCGGCGCTGTGCCTCTTCGCCGCCTCGCTGGTGGATTCCCAGCGCCTCGGCTCCGGGGCGGAGCGGGAGCGCGCCACCCTCCTGCTCGACATCCTCACCCCCGTCGTGAAGTCCTGGCCCTCCGAGTTCGCCCTGCAGGCCAACGACCTCGCCATCCAGCTGCATGGCGGCTACGGCTACACCCGCGACTACCCGGTGGAGCGGCTGTGGCGCGACAACCGCCTCAACCCGATCCACGAGGGGACCAAGGGCATCCAGGCCCTCGACCTGCTGGGCCGAAAGGCGCGGATGAAGAACGGCGCGGCCTTCGCGGAGCTGATGTCGGAGATGGAGCGCGACGCCGAGGGGGGCGCGGAGGACTTCGCGCCGGAGCGCGCCGAACTCTCCGCCGCCGTCACGGGCGCGCGCGAGATCACCCGCACGCTGCACGAGGCCGCCGAGACCCGCGGCCAGGCCGCCGCCTTCGCCAACGCCACGGTCTATCTGGACATGCTGGGCCATGTCGTCGTCGGCTGGCTCTGGCTGCGCCAGGCCGAGGCGGCGCGCCGGGCGCTGGAGGCGGGCGCGCAGGGCGAGCGCCGCGCTTTCCTGGAGGGCAAAATCGCCGCCGCCCGCTTCTTCCTGCGCGAGGAGCTGCCGGGAACCGAAGCCCAGCGCGCCCGCCTCGCCCGCCTGGAGCGCACGGCGCTGGATCTGCCGGTCGCCGCCTTCTGACGCTGGACGGGGGCTCGCCCCGAGGGGGGCGTCGAGCCCCCCTCGGGGCGGCCGCGGCCCTGCGGGCCGCGGCGGGGCGCCCGGCCCCGCCGCCGGAAGAGGGGCCGGCCGGGCGGGGCGAGGCGGCGCGCCCCGCGCCGCGAGGGCCGCTCCGGCCGGCCTTGATCCCGCGCAACGACGCAAGCCCCGCCGCCCGGCATCCTCGCGCCGTCCCCTCAGCAGGAGCCACCATGCCCCGCCGCATCCTGATCCTCGACGCCCATCCGGACCCCGACCCGGCCCGCCTGATTCACGCCCTCGCCGACGCCTGCGCTGAGGGCGCGCAGGCAGCCGGCCACGAGACGCGCCGCCTGCGTCTGGCCGATCTCGATTTCCCCCTCCTGCGCAGCCGGGCCGAGTTCGAGGACAGGGCCCCGCCGCCCGCCATCGCCAGGGCCCAGCGCGACGTGGAGTGGGCGGAGCACATGGTCTGGCTGTTCCCGCTCTGGATGGGCGGCCCGCCCGCCCGGCTCAAGGCCTTCTGCGAACAGCTCTTCCGCCCGGACTTCGCCGCCCCCGACACCGCCTCGGGCGGCCTGCCGAGGGGCCGGCTCAAGGGCCGCTCCGCCCGGCTGGTCGTGACCATGGGCATGCCGGCGCCCGCCTACCGGCTCTGGTTCCTCTCCCACGGCGTGAAGTCGCTGGAGCGCGGCGTGCTGCGCCTGTCGGGCGTCGCCCCCGTGCGCCGCACCTATTTCGGCATGGTCGAGCAGGCGAGCGAGGGCACGCGCGCCGGCTGGCTCTCCGCCGCCCGCAGGCTGGGCGCCAACGCCCGCTGACGTGCCCATGGGATGGCGGGCGGGGCGAGGGCCGAAGGCCGAGCGCCCCCGCCGGCCCGCTCAGTCCTCGATCAGGAAGACATGCACCGCCACCGGCCCGTGCGCGCCAAGCTGAAGCGTCTGGCCGATATCGGCCGAGCGCGAGGGCCCCGTCACCAGGTTCACCGTCCGCGGCTTGTCCCCGGCCTCGCGCACGCGCGCCCACATGTCGTCGAGCCCCGGCACGACCTCCGAGGCGCGCAGCACGATGAAATGCGTCTCGCCCAGGAAGGTCAGCGTCACCGGGTTCTCCGGTCCCGAGCGCAGGGCCACGGTCCCCGTCTCGGCCACCCCCGCCGTGGCGCGGGAGAGCGTCGCCGGCTCCTCGATCCGCCCCGGCCCGCGGCTGGCCTCCAGCCCGCCCCAGTCGAGCCCGGCGAAGTCCGGCGCCTCGCCCATGCGGATGGATTGCGGCAGGTTGCGCCCGCGCAGCTCCTCCGACAGCGCCCCCGGCAGCGCCTCCAGCGAGGGCAGGCGGGAGACGCTCGCGTCCACCGCCCGCAGCTTCGCCTCGAACTGTGCCAGCGCCGCCTCTCCGCTCTGGCGGCCCAGCTCCGGCGCCGGCGCGGTCTGCGTCCCCGCGCTCGCCAGCCGCTCGCGCACCGCGGCCTCGCGCGCCGCGTCGCTCGCGTCCCCGGCCTGCGCGCGGCGGATGCGCGAGAGGATGCGGACCCGCGCGCTCATTGCCGCCGCCCCTCGGCGTCGGGCCGGTATTGGCTGAGGAAGGTCCCGCCCTCCGGCGCCGGAAAGTCCCGCGTGCCCGTCCAGGCGCTCCCGAAAGGCAGCCGCCGGATGCGCCCGCGCCCGGAGATCATCCGCAAGCCCGCAGCGGCCGCCCGCGCCCCCAGCCGGTAGAGCGAGGGCCGCGCCGCCGCCCAGGCCCACAGGCCGAGGCCCGCGCGCGTCCCCTGCGGCGTCAGCCCGCGCTCGAACTCCCGCTCGCGCCAGTGGCGCATCATCTTCGGCAGCGGGATGCGCATCGGGCAGACCTCCTCGCATTTCCCACAGAAGGTGGAGGCGTTGGGCAGCTGGCCCCCCTGCTCCACCCCGATCAGCGAGGGGGTGAGCACCGCGCCCATCGGCCCCGGATAAACCCAGCCATAGGCGTGCCCGCCCACCGCCTTGTAGACGGGGCAGTTGTTCATGCAGGCCCCGCAGCGGATGCAGCGCAGCATGTCCTGGAATTCGCTCCCGATCATGCTGGAGCGCCCGTTGTCGAGCAGCACCACGTGATACTCCTCCGGCCCGTCCGGGTCCTCGGCCCTTCGCGGCCCGGCGGAGAAGGTGGTGTAGACCGACATCTCCTGCCCCGTGGCCGAGCGGCCGAGCACGCGCAGCACCGTGTTGGCGTCCTCCAGCGTGGGGACGATCTTCTCGACCGAGGCGATGACGATATGGACCTTGGGAAGGCTCTGGCTGAGATCGCCGTTGCCCTCGTTGGTCACGATCACGCTCTGCCCGGTCTCGGCGATCAGCATGTTGGCGCCGGTGACGCCGACCTCGGCCTCGAAATATTTCTGCCGCAGCTCGTTGCGGGCCTCCAGCAGCAGCTTGTCGAGGCCCTCCAGGTCGCGGTCCGGCGGCAGGTGGGTGTGGGCGAGGCGGAAGGCGTCGCGCACCTGGGGGACGGAGACATGGATGGCCGGGCCGATGATGTGGCTCGGCGCCTCGTGGCGGAGCTGGATGATGTATTCGCCGAGGTCGGTCTCGACTGGCGCAATGCCCTGCTCCTCCAGGAAGTCGTTCAGCCCGATCTCCTCGGAGATCATGGACTTGCCCTTGTTGACGGTCTTCGCCCCCGCCTTGCGGCAGATCTCTAGGATCGTGTTCCGGGCGTCCTCGGCGGTCTCCGCCCAGTGGACCTGGCCGCCATCGGCCAGCACCTTCCGCTCGTATTCCTCCAGGTAGAGGTCGAGATGGGCCAGCGCGTGGTCCTTCAGGTCGCGCGCCGCGTCGCGCAGGGCGTCGAACTCCGGCAGCGCCTCGCGCGCCTGGGACCGCTTGGCGACCGAGCTGGTGAGCGACGTCCCCAGGGTCTCCTGCAGCTGGACGTCGGCCAGCGCCTTGCGGGCGTTCTGCTTGAACTGCGGCGTGGTCGGCTGGTGGGTCATGCGCCCTCCTCCCCGATCGCGGGCGTGTCGGTCATGCCGGCGAGCACCTCGACGACGTGGCGCGCCTTCACCGGCCGCCCCTCCCGGCTGAGCTTGCCGGCGATGTTCATCAGGCAGCCCAGATCGCCGGCCAGCACCAGGTCGGCCTGCGTCTCGGCGATGTGACGCGTCTTGTCGCCGACCATCTTGTCGGAGATGTCGGGGAACTTCACGCAGAAGGTTCCGCCGAAGCCGCAGCAGACCTCCGCCTCCGCCATCTCGCGCAGCTCCAGCCCCTCGACCGAGCCCAGCAGTTTCCGGGGCTGCGCCTTCACCCCCAGCGCCCGCAGGCCTGAGCAGGAGTCGTGATAGGTCGCCGAGGCCGGCAGCTTCGCCTCCACCGAGGCGACCTCCAGCACGTCCGTCAGGAACTGCGTGATCTCGAAGGTCTTCGCCGCCAGCGCCTCCGCCCGCGCGCGCCAGCGGTCGCCCTCCCGGAACATCAGGGGGTAGTCCTTGACCACGGTGCCGGCGCAGGAGCCCGACGGGACCACCACCGCGTCATACGGCTCGAACTCCTCGATCACGCGCCGGGCCAGCGCCTTGGCGTGCGCCCGGTCGCCGGAGTTCCAGGCCGGCTGGCCGCAGCAGGTCTGGTTCGGCGGCACGCGCACGTCGCAGCCCGCCTCCTCCAGCAGCTTCACGGCGGCGAAGCCCACCGACGGGCGGAACATGTCCACCAGGCAGGTCGCCAGCAGCGCGATCCTCGGGCTCTCGCCCAGCTCGGGCGCCTGCGCGCCGCTCGCCTCGTTCATCGAGTCCTCTCCCCCGCCGATCCGCGCCCGAGTAAATCGGGCCGCGCCCGCCGGGGCAAGCGGGGGGCGCTCCTTTTCCGCGCCCTGGCCCGGCGCCCCTTTGCGAGGGAGGGGAGGACGGTCGTGCAAGGTGGTCGAAACCGCGCTTCGCAAACGATGACGGCAGTGCGGGCGTCGAGGGTTCTGAATTTCACCTTTGATTGAAAGTATACTTGGGGAATTATTTCGCGCGCGCAGAAAACAGCCTCGCTCCGACACGCCATGGCGGCTCGTGATCGTGAACTCAGCCGAGCCCGTCCGGGAAAGATTCCCCGGCATCGCATCCTCCGGGGCCGTCGGCGCCGCCCGCCCCGGCCGGGGCGGGGCGAAACGCCCGCCGCCCCTTTGCAAGCCCGGGCTGGTGGTGTATGCGGCGGCCTTCCGCGGCGGACACCCCTGGAGGTCCCGGCGGAGATTGGAAACTCTTTCAGGAGATCGACGATGGCCGAGCTTCCCGTTCTCGAGGCCACGGCGCGATCCGGCACGGGCAAAGGGGCTGCCCGGGCCGCGCGGCGTGAGAACCTCGTGCCCGGCGTGATCTATGGCGGCGGCGACGACCCGCAGCCGATCAACGTCAAGTTCAACGAGCTGATCAAGCGCCTGCATGCGGGCCGCTTCATGGCCACCCTCTACAACGTGAAGGTGGACGGCAAGGACACCCGCGTGATCTGCCGCGCCGTGCAGCGCGACGTGGTCACCGACCTGCCCACCCATGTCGATTTCCTGCGCCTGACCGAGCGCAGCCGCATCAACCTCTACATCCCCGTCGACTTCATCAACGAGGAGGAGTCGCCGGGCCTGAAGAAGGGCGGCGTGCTGACGGTGGTGCGCGGGGAGGTCGAGCTGAAGGTGACCGCCGGCAACATCCCCGAGAAGATCACGGCCGATCTCTCGGGCAAGGATTTCGGCGACGTCATCCACATCTCCGACATCGACCTGCCCAAGGGCTCGCGCCCGATGATCACGACCCGCGACTTCGTGATCGCCAACATCTCCGCCCCCTCCGGCCTGAAGGCCGCCGCGGAGGAGGAGGAAGAGGCCGCCGCCGCCGAGGAGGCCGCCGAGGCCGAGGGCGGCGCCGAGGAGGAGACGGCGGAGGAGTGAGCCTCCGCCCCTCCGGGCGAACGCACGACGCCCGCCCCCGCCCGGGGCGGGCGTTTTCGCGTTCCGGTCCCCGCAGCGCCCGGCCCCGCCGCCGGCCCCGCGCCGTCGCCCCGCCCGCCCGCCCCGGCGAAGGCGCGGGGCCGGCGGCGCCCGTCGCGCTTGCCAGCGGGCCGGGGGCGCGCTAGGCGGAGGGCGAGGATCAGGAGGACGCCGCCATGCTGCTCTTCGTCGGCCTCGGCAATCCGGGCCGGGGCTACGCCCGCCACCGTCACAACATCGGCTACATGGCCGTGGACCGCATCGCGGAGGATCACGGCTTCGGGGCCTGGAAGGGCAAGTTCCAGGGGATGGTCGCCGACGGCCGGCTGGGGGGCGAGAAGGTGCTCCTTCTCAAGCCCGAGACCTGGATGAACCTGTCCGGCCAGTCCGTCGCCGCGGCCATGCGCTTTCACAAGATCCCTGTGGAGGACGTGGTGGTCTTCCACGACGAGCTCGACCTCGCGCCGGGCAAGTGCCGGGTGAAGCGCGGGGGCGGGCATGCGGGGCACAACGGGCTGCGCTCCATCCACCAGCATTGCGGTTCGGACTACGCCCGGGTGCGGCTGGGCATCGGCCATCCCGGCCGCAAGGAGGCGGTGTCGGCTTACGTCCTGCACGACTTCGCGAAGGCCGACGAGGCCCGGCTGGACGACCTGCTGCGCGGCGTCTCCGACGGCGCGCCGAAGCTGGCGGCGGGCGACGACGCGGGCTTCATGAACGCCGTCGCCCTGCGCATGCAGCCCGCCGCGCCGAAGAAGCCGACCCCGAAGGCGGAGGCGAAGCCGTCGCCCGCGCCGGAGCCGGAAGCGGAGAAGGAGGCGCGCCTCAGCCCGTTCGAGCGCCTCAAGCGCCACTTCTCCTCCTGAGCGCGGCCCCCGCCCGCTTGACCCCGCCGCCCCCCCGTGCCATCCGGCGCGCGGTTTTCCGGCATCCCGACAGGCGAAGAGGCGGCCCATGGGCTTCAAATGCGGCATCGTCGGCCTGCCCAATGTGGGCAAGTCGACCCTGTTCAACGCGCTGACCCGCACGGCCGCCGCGCAGGCCGCCAACTTCCCCTTCTGCACCATCGAGCCGAATGTCGGCGAGGTCGCCGTGCCCGACCCGCGCCTGCGCAGGCTGGCCGGGATCGCCGGCTCCGCCCGCGTCATCCCCGCCCGGCTGACCTTCGTGGACATCGCCGGGCTGGTGAAGGGCGCCTCGAAGGGGGAGGGGCTGGGCAACCAGTTTCTCGCCAACATCCGCGAGGTGGACGCGATCGCGCATGTCCTGCGCTGCTTCGAGGAAGGCGACGTCGCCCATGTCGAGGGCCGCGTGGACCCCGTCGCCGACGCAGAGACCATCGAGACCGAGCTGATGCTCTCCGATCTCGAGAGCATCGAGCGGCGCATCAACAACCTCGCCCGCAAGATCCGCGGCGGCGACAAGGAGGCCGTGCAGCAGGACCGCCTGCTGCGCGCCGCCAAGGCCGCGCTGGAGGAGGGCCGCCCGGCCCGAACCGTCGAGGTGGCCGCGGATGACGAGGCCGCCTGGGCGCGGATCGAGCTGCTGACCGCCAAGCCCGTCCTCTATGTCTGCAACGTGGACGAGGACTCGGCGGCGACCGGCAACGCCCATTCCGAGCGGGTCGCGGACATGGCGAAGGAGCAGGGCGCCGGCGTCGTCGTCATCTCCGCGGCCATCGAGCAGGAGATCGCCCAGCTCGAGGACGACGAGGCGCGCGACGAGTTCCTTTCCGATCTCGGGCTCAGGGAGGCCGGGCTCGACCGGCTGATCCGGGCGGGCTACGAGCTTCTGGGCCTGCGCACCTTCTTCACCGTCGGCCCCAAGGAGGCGCGCGCCTGGACCATCCCCGCCGGCGCGCTGGCCCCGCAGGCCGCGGGCGCCATCCACGGCGATTTCGAGCGCGCCTTCATCCGCGCCGAGACGATCTCCTACGACGACTACCTCGCCTGCGGCGGCGAGCAGGGCGCCAAGGAGGCCGGGAAGATGCGCGTGGAGGGCAAGGGCTACGAGGTGCAGGACGGCGACGTTCTCCACATCCTCCACGGCGCCTGAGGGCGGCGCGCGTCACGTCTGCGTTAACGCTGCTTCCGGGGTCCGTTTACGCCTCCTAAATCCCGTCCTGAGCATCGTTCCTCCGGGAAGCGAGGAGGGCGAGAGATGAGGACATCCGTCGTGGGACCTCTTGCAATGGGCTGCCTGGCAGGCATCGGCGGCGCCGCGGCCTCGATCTGGGCCGGGCTGCCGATCCTTGTGGCGTTTCTGGCCTACAGCCTGTGCGGCGCGCTGGGCGTGCTGCTGGGCGGGCTGGCCAATCTGGCGCTGGCGAGCGACGAGACGGCGCCCGCGCGCCCGCCCCTGCCCCTGGCGGCCGAGCCGCGCTGAGCGCGGCGGCCCCGGGCGCCGACCGCCGACCCCTGCCCGCCTTCGCGCCGACCTGACGACCCCCCGCCTCCGGCGCGCGGGGGCGTCGGGCCTTTCGACGGCCGGGCGAGGCGCCGCGTTGTCCGCCTGTCGCACGGCATGGCCGTGACCGTCGTCCGTCGGACCGCCCCCCTCAGGCCGCGGCCTCGGGGGCGCCTTCCGGCGTCAGATGCAGCGGCCCCCCGGCCGCGCCGCGCCGCCAGACCGCCCTCCAGGCCCGCGGCGGCGCCAGTCGCGCGCGCAGAAGCTCCAGCCGCCAGGCGGGCGGGCCGCCGTCCGTCCAGGGTTCGGCCTCGGTGGGCGCGGGGGCGAGGCGCCAGCGCGTCTCCACACCCTCCGCGCCCCCGCCGGCGGGGGTGAGCAGCAGGGCCACGGGCGGCGCCGCGCGCCCTTCTCCGCCGGCCTCCGCAGCCAGGTGCAGCCGGCGCACGGGGGTGAGCCGCGGGGGGCCGGGCAGCTCCGCCACCACCAGGGCCGCGGCGCCGGAGCGCAGCGCCTCCTCCGCGCACCACAGCAGGTCCGCCTCGCGCCGGGGCGCGGCGAGGACCAGGCGGCCGGGCTCGAAGAAGGCGGCCAGCCCGTCGGGGTTCAGCCGCCCCTCCGCCTTCGGCCCGCGGATCCACAGCACCGGGCCGGGGCCGTCCCGCGCGCCCAGCAGCCCCGCGGCCATGGCCGCGAAGGCCGCGCGCGAGGGGCCGCAGACCTCGTGCGCGCGGCCCAGCGGCAGCGCCGCGCCCGCGCCCAGCTCCAGCCGCGGGCCGGCCGCGGCGCCGCGCGTCAGCCGCCCCGCCTCGATCACCGGCATGGCCGTCCTCCACCAATGTTCCTGTTATGTTCTAATCCGGGCCGACGCCGCCCTCAAGCCCGCGCGCCCGAGTCGCCGGCGCGCACTCCGCCCCGCCCGGGCCCTGCGCCCCCGCGGCGACGCCCTTGCGACATCAACCATCTGGCCGGTCGCCCCTCGCCCTTTTGGGGGATGATGGAGGCGTTCGCGGATCTCTATCCTTGCCGTGTGGTTCGCGTTCCCGCCTCATGGCGGGTCGGCCAACCGGCACCGGGTCCGCGCTGGATGCGTGGCGTAAGGCCGAGCCGACCCGCCCTGCCCCACCTCCGCGCGACAGGCCGGCCCAGGCCCGAATCGCCCTTCGCCGCTCCTCGAGCCCGCGCGAAAAACTTGCGCGCGCCGCGAGGCGGAATCAATGAAATCAACAGCTTGCAAGACGAACCCTCGCGAATCCGGAGGATAACGCGGCCCTTCTGTTAAAGTTACATTAACCACAGTGAACGGCGTAGCGTCACCACTCCGGGGGTGACGGCCCGTCCGGACCCGGGTTCTGGTCCGGAAGCGTGGCGTCTGGGTCGAAACCCCCGGAGATATTCGCAGCCCCTCCGCTGCGGCAACCCCCTGAGATTCCGGCGCCTCCAGACGCGCCCCGCCCCCGCGGCCGGCGCCCCCGGACACGATTCGCCGCGGATTCGTCCGAGAGCCCCTCACGCGCGTCCGCAGGGCCGGCCCGGACTCCCCGATTCAGGAAAATCAATGACTTGCCGGCACGCCCCTCGCAATTTCGGGGGATACTGGGCGCTTGAGATTAACCGTATATTAATTCCTGTTCGTAGCGTTCACGTCACCGCTCCGGGGGTGACGGCCGATCCGGCGCCCGTTTCGCGTCGGAAGCGTAGCGTGGGTCGAAGCTCCCGGAGGCCCCAGGCGGCGGCTCCAGTCCGCCCGGGCGCCAAGGCTCCGCCCGGCGGGATCCCGCGCTCCGGGGATCCCGCCGGCGTCGCCTCGGAACCCGCTCCCCTCTCAGATCGTTCAGGTCTTCGGACCAGGTCGGAGGGATCCGCATGACAGCCCGCATGCCGCGCGCCCGAGGCCGCCCATGAGCCGCCGCCAGGCCCCCGACGCGCCGGCCGAGCTGACCGCGCTGGCCGCCCGGCGCATCGCCATCGAGGGCGTGGACCCCGAGATCGACGGCGGCCGCTTCGCCGCCAAGGCCGTCGCCGGACGCCCCTTCGTCATCGAGGCCGACATCTTCTGCGACGGGCACGAGCGCATCCGCGCCGCCGTGGACTGGCGCCCGAAAGGCGCCTCCTACGGCCGGGAGGTCGAGATGCGCCCATTGGGCAACGACCGCTGGCGCGCCGAGATCACCTTCCCCGAGCCCGGCTATCACATCTTCACCCTGCTGGGCTGGCGCGACCTGTTCGGCCACTGGCGCGAGGACACGCTCAAGAAGCTCGCCGCCGGCCAGGCCTGCACGCTCGAGGCCGAGGAGGGGCGACGCCTCGTCGCCGCCGCGGCCGAGCCCGGCACGGCCCATGGCGAGGACGCCCACGCGCTCGACGCCCTGCTGGCCGCCGCCGGAACGGGCGAGACCTCCGCCCGCCTCGACGCGCTGCTGACCGAGGACGCCTTCGCCCTCATGCGGCGCGTCGAGCCCCGCGCGAGCCTGACCTATTACGAGCGCCAGCTCGAGGTCTTCGCGGACCGCCCCGCCGCCGCCTTCGGCGCCTGGTACGAGATGTTCCCCCGCTCCCAGGGCCCCGACCATGTCCACGGGACCTTCGACGACGTGATCGCGCGGCTTCCTTACGTGCGCGACCTCGGCTTCGACGTCCTCTACTTCACCCCGATCCACCCGATCGGGCGCACCAACCGCAAGGGGCGCAACAACTCCCTGACCCCCGCCCCCGACGATCCCGGCAGCCCCTACGCCATCGGCTCGGAGGAAGGCGGGCACGACGCCATCCACCCCGGGCTCGGCACGCTCGCCGACTTCGACCGGCTGGTGGCCGAGGCTCACGCCCACGGCCTCGAGATCGCTCTGGACTTCGCGATCCAGTGCTCCCCGGATCATCCCTGGATCCGCGAGCATCCGGAGTGGTTCGACTGGCGCCCCGACGGCACCATCAAGTTCGCCGAGAACCCGCCGAAGAAATACGAGGACATCGTCAACGTCCATTTCTACCGCAAGGCCATCCCCGGCCTGTGGCTGGCGCTGCGCGACGTGGTCCTGTTCTGGGTGGAGCACGGGGTGAAGATCTTCCGCGTGGACAACCCCCACACCAAGCCCTTCCCCTTCTGGGAATGGATGATCCGCGACATCCGTGAGACGCACCCGGACGTGATCTTCCTGTCGGAGGCCTTCACGCGCCCCAAGGTCATGAAGCGCCTCGCCAAGCTCGGCTTCAGCCAGAGCTACACCTACTTCACCTGGCGCAACGAGAAGCAGGAGCTGACCGAGTATTTCACGGAGCTCTCCACCGAAGAGTGCCGCCGCTACATGCGCCCCAACCTCTTCCCCAGCACGCCGGACATAAACCCTTACTACCTGCAATCGGGCGGCCGCGCCGGCCACCGCGTGCGCCTCGCGCTGGCCGCCACGCTCGCGGGGAACTACGGCATCTACAACGGCTTCGAGATCTGCGAGGCCACGCCGCTGCCGGGCCGGGAGGAATATCTCGACTCCGAGAAATACGAGATCCGCGACTGGGACTTCGACCGCCCCGGCCACATCCGGGACGACATCCGCCTGCTCAACCGCATCCGGCGCGAGCATCCCGCCTTCGCGGATATCGAGACGCTGAAATTCTACAACGCCTTCGACGACCATGTGATCTACTATGGCCGCATGGACCCGGAGCATGACGACTATGTGCTCGTGCAGGTGAACCTGAACCCGCACGAGCCGCGGGACTTCCGCTTCGAGGTCCCCCTGTGGGAGTTCGACCTGCCCGACGAAGCCTCGGTCGAAGTCGAGGACCTGCTGCAGGGCAACCGCTTCACCTGGCACGGCAAGACCCAGTGGCTGAGGCTGGAGCCCGAGACCCGCCCCTACGCGGTCTGGCGGCTCCTGCCGCCGGGAGCGGCCCGCTGATGGCTGCGAAGCGCGCGAGGACGTCCATGATCGACCGCGGCCAGCCCGACTGGTACCGCGACGCGGTCATCTACCAGCTCCACGTCAAGGCGTTCCAGGACGCCAACGACGACGGCGTGGGCGACTTCGCCGGGCTGATGCAGCGGCTCGACCATGTCCAGGCGCTGGGCGCCACGGCGGTCTGGCTGCTGCCCTTCTACCCCTCTCCCCTGCGCGACGACGGCTACGACATCG
>JBNJGE010000072.1:0-14536 GCA_051747505.1 Pseudomonadota bacterium
GCGTGATGGATATTCCCGTGCGCATGCCGCAGACTCGCATGCGACGCGCTTCGACGGAATCCGCAATCAGGACTCATCCGTCGCGGTCAAACCACTAGCACCAGCGCCAAAGTCACCTCCGGCCCCTGCTTCCCGTCCAGGATTGCCTCGACGATGTCGGGCGCGAGCAGGGTCAGGCGCAGGACGCGGGTCATGTAGGACGGCGCGATCCCCTCGCGCTCGGCCAGCTCGGCGATGGTGGCGAACTCGCCCGACTCCTGGATTCGCTTCCACCGGAACGCCCGGGCCAGCGCCTTGACCAGCGTGCTGTCGGTCCGCCGCGGCTGCGCGGCGCCTTCGGGCAGCTGCATCTCCTTCCGCCCGCCGCGTCTCACGACCCGGAACGGGACGTGGAGCGTCACAGTGTCCGGGACCGGCGCCCCGCGGGTCACGCCGCCTCTCCGACGCCGCCGGCCAGCATCTCGCGCGCGAGCCCGCCGAGCCCGTCCACGCGAAGCCGGACGTTCAGCCCGTCCACGCCGATGTCGACGCGCTCGACCAGCAGCGTCACGATGCGGGCCTGCTCCGCGGGGAACAGCTCATCCCACAGCGGATCAAGCTGCTGCAGGGCCGCGCGGGCGTCCGCCTTGGTGATGTCCGCGGCATGGGTGCGGACCGCCTTCCAGGTCCCAGCCACGATTTCGGGCTGGCGGAACACGGCGCGAAGCTGGTCGATGACTGCAGCTTCGATCTCGCCGGCGGGCACGCGGCCCACCGGGCACGCCCCGGCGCCATGCTTCAGCACGGTCTGGCTGACATAGTAGCGGTAGAGCTTCCCGCCCTTCCGCGTATGGCTCGGCGAGAACGCGGCGCCGTCGGGGCCGAACAGCAGCCCCTTGAGCAGCGCCGGCGTCTCGGCGCGGGTGCGCGCGGCGCGGCTGCGCGGGCTCTCCTGCAGGATGGCGTGCACGCGGTCCCAGGTCTCGCGGTCGATGATGGCGTCGTGCTCGCCGGGGTAGCTCTCGCCCTTGTGGACCGCCTCGCCAATGTAGGCGCGGTTCTTCAGCATCCGGTAGAGGAACTTCTTGTCGATCCGGTTCCCGCGCGGCGTGCGGATGCCGCGCTTCGCCACCTCGCGCGCCAGTTCCGTGCCTGAGCCGATCTCAAGGAAGCGCGCGAAGATCCAGCGGACGTGCCCGGCGCGCTCGTCGTCCACCACCAGCTTGTGGTTCTCGACGCGGTAGCCGTAGGGCGGCACCCCGCCCATCCACATGCCCTTCCGGCGAGAGGCCGCGACCTTGTCGCGAATGCGCTCGGCGGTGACCTCGCGTTCGAACTGGGCGAACGAGAGCAGGATGTTCAGCGTCAGCCGCCCCATCGACGTGGTCGTGTTGAAGCTCTGCGTGACGGAGACGAAGGTCACGCCGTTCCGGTCGAACACCTCGACCAGTTTGACGAAATCGGCCAGCGAGCGGCTGAGGCGGTCGATCTTGTAGACCACCACCACGTCCACGAGGCCGTCCTCGACGTCCTCCAGCAGCCGCTGCAGGCCCGGCCGGTCGAGCGTCTTGCCGGAGATGCCACCGTCGTCATATTGATCGCGGACCAGCACCCAACCCTCGGAGCGCTGGCTGGCAATGAACGCCTCGCAGGCCTCCCGCTGAGCGTGCAGCGAGTTGAACTCCTGCTCCAGCCCTTCCTCCGAGGACTTGCGCGTGTAGATCGCGCAGCGCTGCTTGCGGACAATGGGCTTCGTCATCCACGCCTCCGGTTCTTGAGCCCGAAGAAAACCCATCCATTCCAGCGGGTCCCCGTGATGGCGCGGGCGATGGCCGAGAGGGACCTGTAGGGTCTGCCCTGCCACTCGAAGCCGTCCGCGGTGACAGTGACGACATGCTCGACGCCCTGCCACTCGCGGATCAGCCGCGTGCCCGCGATGGGCATCGCGTCGGCGCGGACGCGGCTCTTTTTCCGGTCGCCGCCGTCGAGTTCCTCACCCAGGCGCTCCAGCTGCCGGACCGTCTCGGGCTTCAGCCCGCCGTAGGCCAGTTCCTGGATACGGTAGGCGAGCCGGCTTTCCAGGTAGCGCCGGTTGAACGGCGGCGGCTCGCTGTCGAACAGGTCGCGCCACTGCTGCTTCAATTCGGGCGTTGTGGCGGTCTTCAGCGCGGCGAGGCGCGCGGGAATGGGATCGTGGGTCGTCATGCGGTTCTCCGGTGAGTTGGAGTTGCATGACGGCATTGGTCGGCCGGAGAGTGTAGGCGAATTTCTCCGGTATCGTCAGGAGCTTCGCCGCGCTCGCGCAGCCGCAACCGGACCAGCCCGAGCGCCAGCAGACCGCACAGCTCGGCGCGGCGCTCGGTCGGTGTCATCTGGTCGGGCGGCAGGGGATTGGGGCGTTTCATGAAGGGCAGGTCCGTGAGGTCTCGCCCTTCTCCTACTCAGCGCATTCGCGAACCGTCCCACGGCGTCCAGAGCGGCACGGGTGCAGGCGTGTCGGACTCGACTCAGGGTTGATCCGCCGGCTAGAACATAGTCGGAACAGATTCCGCCTTCGCGCGGTGAATCGACAGTCTCGCTTCGGCCAGGTCTGGCGGCGCATCATTTTGCGCAAGACGAAGCGGGGCCGCCGATGCGCGATCCGGTTTTTCCGCCGGTATGCGCGAAGGTCTCGCGACCAGGGGGACACCGCATGGCAAAACGGATCAGGAACTTCGTCGATCGCGCTTTCTCGCGAACCGTCGATCTCGAGCTGCTTCACCGTCTGCTGAGCCCGTATCTCGACCAGATCGATTTCGATTGGAACGGTTTGCCGAAGGACGACGCCGAGCGGCGCGAGGCGATCTTCGATCTCTTCGCAAAGGCGGACATGCGGTTCCCGGCCAAGCTGCAATTCGCCCTCTACAACATCTCCACGCTGTCGACCGATGCAGGCGCCCGGATCATCCAGGAGATCGCCTCGGAAGCCGGGATCGACCTCCTGGCGACCTACCGTGTCGAGGGCAGCCCTGACGATCTGCGGTTCACCCCGCGCTTCATTGCGCTGGTCGCCTGGCTGGATCACCGGCCCATATTCGAGCGCGCTCTCGGCGCGGCGGCATTCCTCGCCCACTCGACCAAGCTCGAACGTGATGGCGACCGGGAGGACATCGAGCCGCGTCACAACGAGGCCGGTGTGCAGGAGGCGTTCGCGGAGGCGGCGCGGCTGCATTTCGCGAGCCGGTACAACGGGCATTACTGCGACGTGCGATGGTTCGAGGAGGAGGATCTGCTGCGGGTGCTGATCCTGCACGGCTCCAAGGCGGAGACGAAGAACGTCGATCAGGAGGGGGCGGAGGACACGCTCAAGTTCCGCGAGATCGTCCAGTCCACCATCGAGTACGATCCGCGCCGGGGGTCGATCGCCGTGGGATCGAAATCCGCGCCGGATGCGAAGAAGCTGGTCAGGCTCTTCGGCGAACACGTTCTCGGAGACGGCGACATCTTCGAAGCGTCGGCGAAGGAGCAGCTCTACACGCTCGCGCCCCTGCAGAGGGAGGGCGAAACGTTCAAGTTCCACTTCGATCCGAATGGGGAGATCACGCATGTCGCCTTGCGCGAGGTGCGCGTCGACGAGGCCGAGATCACCAGGACGGGACGGCTGCGTCGCTCGCCGTGGTTCCTGACGCTCGGCGATTCCCAGAACGCCCTGAAACGCCTGAAGGACGTCGCGTCGGACCTCGACATTCGCGACGTGCGGATCGTGCACGCCAAGATCGACGTGACCATCGAGGTGGACGACGCCGAGATCGTGGCGCCGGTGACCATCCGCCCGCCGCGCACCGTCAGCATGCGCGACCACTCGCACGAACGGCTCATCCTCGAGATGCTGGAAGACAATGACATTCGCAAACGCCGCGGGGCTGGTCAGGCTGCTGCTGCGGCAGAGTGATCGTCATCCGATCCGCGCCATCGGCGCCGCCGAGCTGCAGCCCTGCAATCCCCGCTTCGTCCGCTCTCTCCGCAATCTCGGGATCCTGACGGAGCGGGAGCATCTGCGCGACGACGGCGCTGCGGTCTTCCAGATCGTCGACGATGCGCTGATCGTCGTCGATCCCGAGACCGGCGACTGCGAGCGCCATGAGGATGCGCAGGACGTCCAGACTTTCGACATCGACATCGTGGCGCTCTGCCGCTCGATCCGCGAGCAGTCGGGGCTCAGAGGGCCCGGACCGTCAGCGATCTCGGCAAGGGTCTGGCGGCTTGGCCGATATGACGGCCATGGTCGCGCCGCCGAGATCTGCCTTGCCCGGCAGCTGCGCGAGGACACCGCGCAGGAAATCGTGGATCACGTGCGCGGCGCCATCGATAGCGAGGCTCCCGTCGCGCTTATCAGCCTCGGCGGCTGCGACATGCCGACCGCGGTCGCCCGCCAGCTCGAGGTTCTTCGCATGACGGTGGTCCGCGTCGAGGATCTGCTGCGCGACGATCCGGAGCGCCCCTTCGCGCTCGATCTCGACCGGATTCGCGTTCCCACGGAACCGCAGGCGTCGGATGCGCGCCTGCAGATCGACCGGATCGGCCGTTGCGTGCGCCTCGACGGGGTCGAACTCGATGTCGAGCCTCGAGACTTCGACGCGTTCGTCCTGCTCGCGGAGGAAGCCGTGGCCGCTGGCGGTTGGGTTCCGAAGGACAGCCTCGCGGCCACGCTTCAGTCCAGCACGGGCAGGGACAGCAATCCAGAACAGGTCGACCGCTGCATCAACCGACTGCGTGATGCCGTCCGCAAGAACACGCGGCTCAACGCGGTCCCGAGCAACGGGTTCATCGAGCGGAAGTCCAAGGTCGGCGCTCGGCTCGTCCTCGCTTCCTCCGAGATCGCATTCATCGCCTAGACCCGTTCGGCGGCGCCGGGAGGTTTTCGGGAGGAATTCAGGAGAAGTCCGAGAGATAAGTGATTTCAGCATGTTGCACGGTCTGGTCGTCAACGGAAACGACCTGGATCGAACGACATGCACTCTCGCATCTCCCCCTCCGACCTTGCCACGCTGATCGACGAGGCCGACCTCGCCGCGCGCCGTCTGCACCGCAAGCTGGCGCTGCCCGCGGCCGATCTCGACGATCTCCGCCAGGACCTCCTGGTCGACCTGATCTGTCGCCTGCCCGGCTTTGACGCGCGCCGCGGCAGCATCGGCGCCTTCGCCAACATCGTCCTTCGGAACCAGTGTTCGCGCGTCGCGATCCGGCATCACCGACGACGCCGGGCGCAGGGCGGCGCGATGCTGTCGCTCGACGCCCCGGCCGCGGGTTCTGTCGAACCGCTGGGCTGCCTGCTGGCGGAGTCGGACGGGCTGGCCGCGTGGCACGGTCAGGACCGCGATCCGGAAGCGGACATCCACACCCGGGAGGCCGTGCAGTCCGCTCTGGCCCGGTTGCCCGAGGCCGACCGCCGGTTCTGCCGCGCGCTTGCCCATCGCTCCGTGACGGCGCTGGCCGCCGAGGGGTTCGGCAGCCGCTCGGCGCTATACCGCCGTCTCGCCGATCTCCGTCACGTCCTCACCGCCTACGGGCTCGGGCCCGCCTGGGACGATCTCGCTGCGGCGTGAGTAGAGGCGAGAGGAGGAGATCATGTTCATGCAGACCACCCCTTGCATCACCGTCCGCGCCAACCGCCCGCTGACCGAGATCGAGTTCTGCGCGTGGGTGGCGCAGGCCGCGCCCGGCGACCGGCTCGAATATCACCAGGGCTTCCTGGCGCTGGACATCGTTCCGGTTCTGGCGCGGCTCGATGCCCCGCGGCGTGAGGAGCTGGCCCGTCTCGGCTCGCGAGCGTTGTGGGCCGCCGAGCAGGGCCTCGTCCACCTCGTGCAGGAGCGCGTGGGTCCCGACCGCTTCGCCTACATCGCCGTCGCCCGCCCGAAGCCCGAGCACGCCGCCGCCTCGCTGTCGGCGCTGCTGCTCGAGGAGCAGGCGGCGTGACCTCCCTCATGCAGACCCCCTTCGCCGATCACGGAGACCCGTTCATGCCCTTTCCGCAGAACGCGCCCACGCCCGATGACCTGCCGGGCATCCCGGAGACCGACCTCGCGCAGCTGCCCGTCGAGCTGCTCGCCATCCTGCAGCGCGAGACCAACGAGGCGCTGAAGCGCGCCAGGGCGGCGAAGGCCCGGCTCGATGCCGCGCTCACCGTCCGCTACGCCGCCCGCGCCGCCGAGGAGCGGCGGGCCCGGGGCAAGGACACCGGCACGGTCCGCTTCGACGACGGGGATTTCACCGTCGTGGCGGATCTGCCGAAGCGCGTCGACTGGGACCAGGAGCGGCTCGGCGAGATCGTCGAGCGCATCCGGGCCTCGGGCGACGACCCCGCGCAGTATGTCGACATCGCCATCAAGGCGCCGGAGCGCAGATACGCCGCCTGGCCCGACCGCATCCGCGCGGTGTTCGAACCTGCGCGGACCGTGCGCACCGGCGCGCTCAAGGTCGAGCTTCTCCTGCAGGGAGAGGACGCATGAGCCTCCGGATCGTCACCGCCGAGGAGCGGCTGCGCGAGGCGCAGGGCAAGACCACCATGGCGCTGTTCGGCCCGAGCGGCGCCGGCAAGACCACGCTCCTGAAGACGCTGCCGGCCGAGGAGACCGTCTGTCTCGACCTCGAGGCCGGGCTCAAGTCGGTGCAGGACTGGCGTGGCGACAGCCTGCCGATCCGCCGCTTCGCCGACGCCGTGGACATCGCCTGCCTGATCGGCGGGGCGAACCCGGCGGCGCAGCCCGACGAGCACTTCTCGGAGGCGCACCACGCGCATCTCCGCGGGCTCCATCCGGAACTCGCCGCGCGGCTCGACGCCAAGCGCATCGTGTTCGTCGACAGCATCACGGATCTGACGCGGCAGGCGATGGCCTGGGCCAAGACCCGGCCCGAGGCGCTGTCGGAACGGACCGGCAAACCGGACACGCGCGGCGCCTACGGCCTGCTCGCCCGCGAAGTCATCGGGCTGCTCAAGCACCTCCAGCACGCGCCGGGCCGGACGGTGATCTTCGTCGGCATCCTGGAACGGATCACCGACGAGATGAACCGCCACCTCTGGCAGCCGCAGATGGAGGGCGGCAAGGCCGCGCGAGAGCTGCCCGGCATCGTCGACCAGGTGATGACCCTCGGCCTGTTCAGCCCCGAGACCGGCCCCGACGGCGACGCCGCGTGGCGGCACGACCCCGAGAAGGGCGAGACGCGCCGCCTCGTCTGCCGCTCCGGCAATCCGTGGGGCCTGCCCGCGAAGGACCGCTCCGGGCGCCTCGACCTGACCGAGCCGGCCGATCTCGGCGCGCTCCTCTCCAAGATCAACCAAGCCCCGAAAGGATAAGCGAGATGACCTTCGACATGAACGACGTGGCGCCGCAGCAGTCCGGCGACCTGATCCCCGACGGCACGTTCGCCAAGGTGACCATGTCCATCCGCAAGGGCGGCACGGACGGGATGAGCGAGGTGGACCGCGGGCTGCTGAAGCCTTCGAACCAGCCCGGCAGCGACGTGCTGATGCTCGACGCCGAGTTCACCGTGGCCGAGGGGCCGCATGCCCGGCGCAAGTTCTGGCAGAACTTCACGGTGCAGGGCGGCAAGCTCGACGAGCAGGGCCAGTCCATCGGCTGGAAGATCTCCAAGAGCCAGTTCCGGGCGATGATCGACAGCGCGCTGGGCCTGAACCCGGAGGACATGAGCGAGGACGCCAAGGCCAAGCGCATGCTGCGCGGTCTGGCCGATCTCGACGGGATCACCTTCGTCGCGAAGATCCGCATCGAGCCGAACCGCAACCCCGCCTACAAGGACGCCAACAAGCTCGACCATGTCGTGCTGCCCACCGCGCCCGAGTGGCAGAAGGTGATGGCGGGCGAGACGGTCCCTGCTCAACCCTCCAGCAAGCCCCGGCCGGCCGCTGCGCCCGCCCAGCCCGCAACCCCCGCCTGGGGGCAGTCGCAGCCTGCCGCGGCGCCGGCCGCGCCCGCGTGGTCTTCGCCCGCCGCCCAGCCCGCCAGCCAGCCTGCCGCCGAGCCCGCCGCGCCGAAGGCCGCGGGCGGTCCGGCCTGGCTCAACCCGTGAGCCCGGACGAATGGCAGGCGCATGTCACCACGGAGGCGGCCCTTGCGATGGGGCGCTGGCTCGAGGCGCGGGGGCGGCTCGACCGCCCCATCGCCAGCCTGACCCGGCGGGATCTGGAATGCATGGCCATGAGCGCCATCAGCCGGTTCATCGTGCTGGCCTCCGAGCGCCGAACCGCCGCGCCGGACGAGGAGGAGCGAAGCTCGCTCGACCTGCTGCTGATCGGCTGAGCCGCGCCGAGCTTGGCCGCCGCGTGCCCTGCGCGCTCTGCGGCCGGGAGGCCCGGGGCTTCGGCTACTGCCACGGCCTGCGCTGGGACCGCCATCCCCATCACCGCTTCTGCTCGATGGCCTGCCTCACGGCGGGCTCGGCCAACGCCAGAAGGAACCACGGCATGATCGCCAAAACCGACATGGAGACCCGCGCGATCCGCGAGGCGCGCCGCGAGCTGGCCGAGGCGCTGACGGAGCTGGGGCTGATGGAGCCCTTCTTCGACCGGCCGGCCGAGGACATCGACCGCCTGATCGAGGCCTGCGTCGACGGCTTCCAGGCGTCCATGCAGCGCCAGTCCGACGCCGGCGACGTGCCGTTCTGAGGGGGCGCGAATGCTGGTCGACCTCAATCACCGCTCCGGCTTCGTCTACGGCCGCGCCGCGGACGCGCCGCCGCCGCTCGGCGCCCGGATCAACACGCTGCTCGACATCGCACTCGTGGCCGAGCGCGAAGGCCAGAGGCCACGCGACTATCTCGGCGCCAGCCGGATCGGCGAGCCCTGCGCGCGCCGCCTCGTCTACGAGGTGACCCACACCCCGCCCGATCCCGGCAAGGAGCTCGAGGGTCGCAGCCTGCGGATCTTCGCCGCCGGCCATGTCTTCGAGGATCTCGCCATCCGCTGGCTGCGGCTGGCCGGGTTCGACCTGCGCACGCAGACCCGCGACGGCGGCCAGTTCGGCTTCGAGACCGCGGGCGGCCGGATCCGCGGCCATGTCGACGGGGTGATCATCGACGGCCCGCCAGTGGGGCTCGCCTGGCCGGCGCTCTGGGAGCACAAGGCGCTGAAGGCGTCCTCCTGGTCGGACACCGCGAAGAAGGGCGTCCGGCTCTCCAAGCCCGTCTATTACGCGCAGCTGCAGATCTACATGGCCTATATGGGCCTCGGCTCCGCGCTCTTCACCGCGCTGAACAAGGACAGCTGCGAACTCTACCACGAGCACGTCCCGTTCGACCCGGCGACCGCGCAGGAGCTGTCCGACAAGGCGGTGGACGTGCTGCGCGCCGCGGATGCGGGCGAGCTGCCGCCGCGGATCGCCACGCGCCCCGACTTCTATCTCTGCCGGTTCTGCCCGTTCTCGGCGCGCTGCTGGGGTGAGGGTCAGCCATGAGCGTGTTGCTGTCGGAAGCGCAAACCCGGGCCATCGCCGCTATCCGCGACTGGTATCTGCACCGCACGCACGAGCAGCATGTGTTTCGCGTCTTCGGCTATGCCGGTGCCGGGAAGACCACCATTACAGCCATGGCCATCGAGGCGCTCGGTCTTGAGCCGATGGCGCCTGGCGGTCTCGGCGGCGTCCTCTTCGGCGCCTTCACCGGCAAGGCCGCGCTCGTCATGACGCGCAAGGGCACGCCCGCGCAGACCATCCACAGCCTGATCTACCGGGTCTCGGAGGCGACGCCGGAAGAGATCGAGCGGGTGACCGAGGATCTGGCGACGCTCCGACGCGACCTGCCGCGCATGGGACCGGCCGAGCGCGACTTCGCCATGACGCGGATCGCCCAGCTCGAGCTGCGGCTCGAGGACATTCACCAGCCGAAGTTCCTGATCAACGAGCAGTCCATCCTGCGCGACGCCGACCTCCTCGTCCTCGACGAGGTCTCGATGGTCGGCGAGGACCTGGGGCGCGACCTGCTCGCCTTCGGCAAGCCGATCCTGGTGCTCGGCGATCCGGGCCAGCTGCCGCCCGTGAAGGGCGCCGGCTTCTTCACCGAGGCGGCGCCCGACGTGATGCTCACCGAGGTGCACCGGCAGGCCCGGGACAGCGCCATCCTGCGGCTCGCGACGCTGGCGCGGGAGGGCGCGCCGATCCCGATGGGCGCGCATGACGACCATGTCTGGAAGATGTCGCGCTTTGATGTCGGCCCGGCGCAGATGCTCCGCGGTGGCCAGGTGCTCTGCGGCACGAACGCGACGCGGCGCTGGCTGAACACCGCCATGAAACGCGCGGCCGGGTTCGAGGCCGACTACCCGACCGGCAGCGGCGAGAAGATCATCTGCCTCAAGAACCGCCACGATCTCGGGCTGATCAACGGCATGTTCCTGACGCTGAGCGACGTGCGCCAGGGTCGCCATTGGAGCGCCATTGGTCCGAGCGACAATGGCGACGACGACGCCTTCGCCTTCAGCGCCATGGTCGAGACCGAGGACGGCGAGACCATCGCGGGGCGGCAGAGCTTCTGGCGCGGCGAATACGCCGACCACATCGCCTACGACCCCGAACGCGGGCGGCGGGAATGGCAGATCCGGCGCGGCCTCATCGAGACCAGCTGGGGCTACGCGATCACCTGCCACAAGGCGCAGGGCAGCCAGTTCCCGACGGTCGTCGTGGTGGATGACGGGTTCGGCCGCACGGCCGCCGATCGCAACCGGTGGCTCTACACCGCCATCACCCGCGCGGAATGGGGGCTCGTCATCCTTGCTTGACCTGAACGACGCCCTCCCGCCCGCCACCGAGGCGCCGCGCTACGATCTCGACCTGATCGTTCAGCGCCTCCGCGAGACCGCCGAACACTGGGTGCCCGAGCTCTTCCCGCGCGGCCGCCGCTCCGGCGACGAATGGCGCCTGGCCAACATCCGGGGCGACGCGCCCCGGAACACCGGCTCCTGCGTCATCACGCTGCGCGGCCCGCATGCCGGCGACTGGATCGACTTCGACGGCAACCATGGCGGCGGGCCGATCAGCGCCATCGAGGCGGCGACCGGACTCGACGGCCGTGCGCTGATCACGCGGGCGGCGGAGATCGCCGGCGTCACCCCCGGGGCCCCGGAGCGGCGCGCACCGGCGACACCGCCGACGCCAAAGCGCGATGCCGCCCGCGACATCGAGCATGTTCTCTCCTCGGCCCAGCCGCTCGCGGGCACGCCGGCTGCGGACTACCTCGCGGGCCGCGGTCTCGCTGTCCCCGCCGAGGCCGATCTGCTCTTCCATCCCGACCTGGCGCACTACGAGACGAAGACCGGCTATCCGGCCCTCGTCGGTCAGGTGCGCGACCGGAGCGGCGACGTCATCGGGCTGCATCGCACCTGGCTCGCGGCGGACCCCGACGGCGGCGCCCGGAAGGCGCCGCTCGACAAGGCGAAGAAGATGCTCGGCCGCGTCGCCGGCGGCGCCGTGCGGCTCGCGCCCCTCGGCGACGGAGACAGGCTGGCGCTCTCGGAAGGCATCGAGACCGGGCTCGCGGCCATGACCGCCTGCCCCGATCTGGCGGTCTGGGCCACGCTCTCGACCTCGGGCCTCGAACAGGTCGAGCTGCCGCCGGCCGCCCGGCGCATCGTGATCCTCGCCGACAACGATGCTTCGGGCGCTGGTCTCCGCGCCGCGGATGCGGCCGCGCGGCGGCTGCGCGCGCAGGGGCGCGACGTCGCCATCGCGCTGCCGCCCGAGGAAGGCCGGGACTTCAACGACCTGCTGCTGAGCGACGGCGCGCAGGCCGTGGCACGCGTGATCGCCGCCGCGGAGCGCGTCGTCGAGGCCGAGACGGTGATGCAGATTGGGCAGCACCGGCCCCTCAACTACCAGGGCTCCGGAGACACCGTCCCGACGCTCCGCGCCGACGAGGGCGATCTGGCGCGCGCCAGCGAGCAGGTCTGGAGCCTGCTCATGGCGGCCAATCGCTGCCCCTGGCTCTTCCGCTTCGCCGGCCAGCCGACATGGGTCGTGCCCGACGACGAGGGCCGCCCTGTCGCCGCCGCGCTGAACGAGGAGAAGCTTCGCCACATGCTGGCGCGGCTCGCCCGCTGGGTGCGCCTGAATGCAAAGGGCGAACTCGTTCCCGCGCCGCCGCCCGTCGCCGTGGTCAAGTCGGTCCTCGCCACGCCCGATCCGGCGCTGCCCGTGCTGACCGGCATCGTGAACACCCCTGTCTTCGGCCGGAACGGCACGCTGATCACCACGCCCGGATATCACCCCGATGCGCGGCTGCTCTATGCTCCTGCGCCCGGCTTCACCGTGCCGGACATCCCCGCCAATCCGACCCCGGCCGAGATCGCCGCTGCGCGCAGGCTGATCTGCGAGGAGCTGCTCGGGGACTTCCCCTTCACCGGCGATGCCGAGCGCGCCCACGTCGTGGCGCTTCTGCTGCTCGGCTTCCTGCGCGGCATGATCGACGGGCCGACGCCGCTTCACCTGATCGAGAAGCCGACGCCCGGCTCGGGCGCGACGCTGATGGTCGACGCCATCGCCGGCATCCTGACCGGCGCGGGCGCGAGCGTCATGACCGAGGGGCGCGACGACGAGGAATGGCGCAAGCGCGTCACCGCGAAGCTCCGCCAGATCCCCTCCATCGTGCTGATCGACAACCTCCGCGCCAAGCTCGACAGCTCGGCCGTCGCCGCCGCGCTCACCGCGCCCTTCTGGGAGGACCGCATCCTCGGCCAGTCCGAGATGGCGCGGCTGCCGATCCGCTGCCTGTGGATCGCGACCGGCAACAACCCGGAGTTCTCCAACGAGATGGCCCGGCGCCTCGTGCGCATCCGGCTCGACCCGCACACGGACCGCCCCTGGCAGCGCTCCGACTTCCGCCACCCCGATCTGATGAGCTGGGTGCGCGCCAACCGGGCGCGGCTGGTCGCCGCCTGCCTGACGCTCTGCCAGGCCTGGATCGCCGCCGGAAAGCCGGGTGGCGCGCGCACCATCGGCTCGTTCGAGAACTGGGCCCATGTGCTCGGCGGCGTGCTCGATGTGGCGGGCATCCCCGGCTTCCTCGGCAATCTCGAGGAGATGATGGAAGCCTCCGACAGCGAGGGCGCCGCCTGGAACGCCTTCATCGGCGCCTGGTGGGACAGGTTCGGCACGGCGCGCGTCGTCACGGCAGACCTCTACGATCTGGCGATCTTCTGCGACCCGCCACCGCCGATGGGCAGCGGCAACGAACACGCGAGAAAGACGGCCTTCGGGATCGCGATCAAGCGGATGCGGGATCGTGTGTTCCGGGTCGGCGATGTCGAGGTTCGGCTGGTCAAGGCGGGAGTCGAGCACAAGGCCGCGCGCTGGCAGCTGAAGCTCAACGAGAAGACATCGCGCATGTCCTCGCTGACTCAACCCGCGGTTGGGGAGCCTCCGGCAACGAAGGGGAACCTCGAAAACGGAGGCTCCCACAGCCAACCCATTGAAAATACTGGCCGAGGGGAACGTGGGGAACCTGGGGAACTTCTCCCGACCCTTACGCATGCGTGCACGCGCGCGCACACGAAAGAAAAGGCCGGAAAAGGCTCCCCAGGTTCCCGAGGTTCCCAAAGCCTCGAGAAATCAGCGGCTTGCGCAGGGGAACCTCTGGGGGAGCCTCGAAACGGAGGTTCCCGAGGTTCACCGCGCCCCGATTGGCTGCGGGAGCTCGACCGATGAGCCCCGCGCGCCGCCCCCATTCCTCCATCGAGCAGCAGACAGGAAAGGAGCCCCCGATGGCCCATGCATCTCTCACCCCGTCGCCCGCGATCGCAGCTGCGGGCGGCACGCCGGTCCTTCTCGCCCTCGACCTCGGCACGACCACCGGCTGGGCGCTGCGCGCCGCGGACGGGCTGATCACCAGCGGCACGGTCTCGTTCCGTCCGAGCCGCTACGACGGCGGCGGCATGCGCTATGTCCGCTTCCGCGCCTGGCTGGAGCGGCTCGCCGCGGACGCCGGGCCCATCGGCGCCATCCACTTCGAGGAAGTGCGCCGGCATGTCGGGACCGACGCGGCCCATGTCTTCGGCGGCCTGCTCGCCACGCTGACCGCATGGGCCGAGACGACGGGCGCGCCCTACCAGGGCGTCCCCGTCGGGACGATCAAGCGCCACGCCACCGGCAAGGGCAACGCGCCGAAGGAGGCCATGCTCGCGGCGGCCCGCGCCCGGGGCTTCAGCCCCGCCGACGACAACGAGGCCGACGCCATCGCCATCCTCTTCTGGGCCATCGAGACGGCGGGAGGCGTGGCATGAGCGGCATGCGGTTCGCCCCGAAAGGCTACGGCGGGCGGCGTCGCAGCCCCGACCAGGTCAAGCGCGAGGGCTGGCGCGAGCAGGGCGTGCTGGCCGTGGCGCTGGACAACGAGCGGCTGACCTGGCCCGAGCGGGAGCTCGTCAGGCAGCTCGGCGAGAAGCTCTACGGCAAGCGGGAGGACGCGCGATGAGCGAGTGGACGCGCGCGCAGGTGGAGGAGCGGCTCGAGGAGGCGGCGTGGGTGATGCGCCGCCTGCCTCCCGTTAAGGTGCAGGGCTACTTCAACGCCTGGCC